>JAAYUK010000084.1 GCA_012517735.1 Nitrospiraceae bacterium | reverse complement strand
TCGGGAAAGGTCGCGCACCATGCGGGGAAACTTCGAGAAGACCTTTGCAATCTGCTGCATGCGCATCTTCATGACCGCAAGCTGCAGGTCCGACGTCACGCGGTCAAGAAAGCTCGTCGTTTCCAGAAGGCTCTCAACGCTCTGATCGCCGCTGTACTGGCTTTCCAGCTTTGCGGCAAGGTTCAGAAGCCGGTTTCGGGCCAGAACGATTTCTCCGGCCAGATCCATAACCTTGTCGATACGGGAGACGTCGACACGGAGCGTTGCCGCAACCTCCCGTTCTTTGCCCGCCTGCTGGACTGTCTCCTCAGCGGCCGCTGGCTTCGGCGGTGGGGGAACCTCTTTTTTCGGCTCGATAACCTCGACGCGTTCCACCCGTTCAGGTTCAGGCTCCGGCATCGCCGCAGTCACATCAGGCGCGGACGGCGCCTCAGCCGCCGGTGACTCTTCAGCATGAGACACGGGAGCAGCTTCCGGCGCTCCTCTCGGAGCAGCGGGAGCAGGAGATGAAGGCTCCTCATCAAGCGGACCCTCCATGGCAATATCAAGCCGCGCCAGGAGTTCAGAGATATCCTCCTCCGCACCATCGCGAAGTTTGACATGTCCGATCAGAACGCGCAGCATGTCGACACTCGTGAGAATGATATCCATCAGCCCCCGTGACGGTGCAATGCCGTTGTCACGAAGCCGCTTCATGATACTTTCGGCGCGATGAGCCACGTCAACGATCTGCTGGAATCCGAGAAATCCGGCCGCTCCCTTGAGCGTATGCATGCCCCGGAATATCTCATTCAGCATGTCCTTGTCATATCCCCTGTTCTCGAGTTCAACAAACAGGGGGTCGATCCGATCGAGCGTTTCTTCTGCCTCGGTGACAAATTCGCTGATTATTTCATCCATCTCATCGGACATATTATCCTCCGGCCTTCAGTGACGGTTTCCTCTCCGCAATTTTTTCGAGCTTTTCCTTCAGCACTTCGGCGGTAAACGGTTTGACAATATAGTTATCCACACCAGCCTTGATCGCCTCGATCACCTTTTCCTTTTCCGCCTCAGCGGTAACCATCAGAAAGGGGATATCTTTCACGGACGGCTCCTGCCGCACGGCGCGAAGCAGATCGATCCCCTCCATGTTCGGCATGTTCCAGTCGGAAACGACCAGGCCGAAACCGCCGTTTTTCAGCTTGGCAAGGGCATTGATGCCGTCATCGGCCTCGTCGATATTCTCAAATCCAAGCTGCTTCAGGAGATTTTTCACGATTCTCCGCATGGTCGGAAAATCGTCCACCACCAAAACCTTGATTTTGAAGTCAAACACCTGGCTCACCTCCGCCACTGAACATCTTCTTCAGGATTTTTTTCACACTAGCCGTGATCTGTTCCGCATTTGCCGGCTTCACCAGATAATCGTCGACTCCGGCTGTCGCTGCCCGTTTCTTCTCCTCTTCGTCGGCCTCGGTCGTAACCATCAGAATCGGCACATGCTGCCAGTTCGGATCAGCCCGCAATGTCTTGGTGAGCTCAATGCCGTCCATAAACGGCATGTTCATGTCGGTCACCACGAGATTGATGTTATCGGTTCCCATCTTTTCGAGAGCGTCCAGACCGTTTTCGGCGGTAACCACCTCATAGCCCTTTCCCTTCAGATACAGGCTCAGTATCTTCCGGGTTGTTTTGTCATCGTCCACGCAGAGAATTTTCATCATTTCGCTCCTTGCATACCAACTCTATGCCGCTATACTTTCTGGTAAATGACGACCCGGTTGATGACCGTCGGCCGGAATGCCCGCGTGATGTTATGCAGACTTTCCGACGTGCCGACAATCAGCGATCCGCCGGGGCGAAGCGCATCGTACATCAATGCAAGCGCTTTCTGTTTGGCTTTTTCATCGAAATAAATCAGCACATTCCGGCAAAAGATGACATCCATGCCGCGAATGCTTTTCACATCACGATCGCTGATCAGATTGATCTTCATGAACCGGACAAGCGCCTTGACCGACTCCGCAAGCCGGAAGTTCTGCCCGTCCGGAGTAAAATATTTCGACATATAGGCAGGCGGGATGTTTCTCACCGCATACGAACCATATACCGCCGCCTTGGCCGAGGCAAGAACCGACTCGCTGATGTCCGACGCCAGGATCTCTTTTCTGAATCCAGCCGCTTCAGGGCGCTCCATCAACTGCATTGCTATGGTATACGGCTCTTCTCCGGTCGATGAGGCCGCACACCAGATCTTGATATCGCGCCGGGCAGCCTTGGTGTTTTCCTCCATGATCTTCTTCAGCAGATCTCCGCAGAGCACATCGAACTGCTGCGGTTCACGGAAGAAAAAGGTTTCATTGGTTGTCACGAGTTCGAACAGCTTGACCAGTTCGGCCTTGTCCCCGCCATATTTCAGAACATAGAGATACTCGTCATAACCCTTGAGATTCTTTTCCTGCACCCGCCGTCCGAGACGGTTCTCCAGAAAATACTTTTTATTGTCGGGCACGAAAATCCCGCTCTGCTCATAAATAAAATCCCGCAGTTGCTTGAAGACGTCATCTGTCATTGGCGCTATCATAGATAGGAAAGAACCTCCTCGATCTTTGCCCGGACGTCTTCGTTCGGGTGCTCGCGATGGCGATCAAGCAGCTCGTATGCAGCCTGACCTCCGATTCCGCGGATCACATCGAGAGCGGACATGACTACGGGGATAAAGGAGTCCTGCAGTATCGCCTCCATTTTCTCAAGAGCCGTTTCCGGTTCGCACGCCATGGCTACCGCCTTGACCGTATAAAAACGAACCCACGGATCATCATCGGTCAGATGCTGCAGCAGTTCGGGAGAACAGCAGTGGGCATCGCCCATCGCGGTAACCGCAATTTTCCTGATCTCGGGATCGGGATCCATGATAAACCGGGAAAGCCGGTCCAGCGCCTCCTGCGTCGCGATACGGCCAAGCCCCTGAATGGCGGCAAATTTGACGCTCCGGTCTTCGTCTTCAGACAGCGCCAGCAGCACGGCAGGGTCCGTGATTATTCTGGCCGCAGTCGTACGAATGATCCCGCTGTAGGAAGCAAGGCCGGACATGAACCGGGCGCTATCAATGTTGATGAGAGCCTCGACAACTTTTTCGATGATATCGGTATACTTTTCGATCTTGATGAGATCGATCAGCGGCTCGAACGCCTCAGGTGCCCCGATTTTCCCCAGCGCATCGATAGCAGCCTTCCGGACATGGGCATCCACATCATGCTGAGATGTTGCCAGCAGCGATCCGACACTCGATGATTCACCGATCTCGCCAAGCGCTGTTGCTGAT
>JAAYUK010000007.1 GCA_012517735.1 Nitrospiraceae bacterium | reverse complement strand
TCCGGCGAAAAAGCCGGTTCTTCATTATTGCCGCGATCGGTCAATTGACGGACTTCCGAACCGTCGAGTTTCATGACGAATATCTGATGCCGTCCTCCGACCATGCTCGAATACACCAGCCGGTCACCGGCAGGCGCCCACGCTGGAGAGGTGTTGTAGTTCCCCTGATAAGTCACCCGTCTGATATTTGAGCCGTCGCTGCCGGCAAGGAAAATCTGGGGACCGCCGGAACGGTTGGAGACGAAGAGGATGCTTTTGCCGTCAGGAGACGCTGCGGGAGAGGTGTCGATCCAGGGGGATGAAATGATCTTTCTGACGTGAGAGCCTGCACTGTCGATGACGAAGATGTCTGAGCCCCCGCCGCGCGATGAGGCAAAAACAAACTGTCTGCTGTCGGGGAAAAAGGTTCCCGCAATCTTCAGACCATGCGTGGTAGGGACATGTCGTTCCCGCATGGCTGCAATATCGAGGACGAAGATATCCCACTGCCGCAAGCGCTCTGCTGAGTAAAGCAGCTTTGAGCCGTCCGGCGACCATCTCGGTTTCAGGAGCACCCCGCCGGAAATGCCGGACGCATTCATTCGCTGCCCGTCCCAGTCGGAGGTATATATTTCCCTGCGTCCGCCCGCCTCGCCGACAAACGCCAGTTTGGTGCGGAAAATGCCTTGCTGACCGGTCAGGACGCGGTAGATATCGTTCGCTATCGAGTGAGCAAGGGGGCGTATGAGATTCTGCGATGAGGCGGAGTATTCCTTGCGCAGCACTTCCCGGCCGTCTGCAACGTCGTGCGCCGTAACGATCATGTTCAGGCCGCTCGTTATCCGGCCTTTTACCACCAGTTCAACCCCAAGGCCGCGCCAGTTGTTGACGTTGAAAGGTTGCGAGGTCTGTTCGATCTGGGCTGCATCGGGCAGGCATTCAAAAAGGCCGCTCAGGGTCAGGTCCGACTTGACGATATTCGATACCTCTGCATTGCCGACGAATGGCTGTATGGCAACCGGCAGCTTTCGGGTTGATGGCGACGTGATGTCGATGAAGACTTTATCGGCATATGCAGGCCGCGCGACCTGCAGACCGTCTGCAGCGAAAAGGCAGCACAAGCCGGCAACAATCAGCACTCGGACAAGAAGACTTTTTTTTATCATGGAGAAAACCTCGCTTTATTTCCGGATACCAAAAAAACCAAACACTGACTGTCGCCAGCGATTCACGGAGAAAAGGTCGCTTGTATTTCCATCTCCTGCGGCGGCGGCGGAAACGGGTTTGACTTGGATATGGCTCTCTGGACGGAGCGGTCGAAGAGCGGATTGCCCGATCCCTTGATAACACGCTCGACCGAAGCGGTGCCGTCTTTCCGGACACGCAGAAGAACGATCATTTCAAGATTTTGAGGACTCGATTCGGGATAAATCCAGTTCCGATGAATTTTGGTTGTTACCAGGGAAACATAATCACCGCCGCCCGGCTTGCCTCCTTTGGCAGCAGGGCCTGTGCCCGTTGCCTTTGACTTGCTGACTTCAGCAGTGCGGCGCTGGGCGACCATTTCTTCGATTCGTTTCTTCGCTTTGAGCGCTGCAACACGGTCGCTCAGGAGCTGCTCGTCCGCAAGCTTTTCCTGCTTGGTTCTTTTGGGAGCAACTGGTGCAGGCTCGCTTTTCTTTTGCGGAACCGGTTCCGGTTTTGTTTTTGTTTCAGGTTTGGTTTCAGCGGGTGCCGGTGCCGCTTCAGGCGCTGCGGAAACTGAGGCTGTTGTACCGGCATCACCTGGAGGGGCAACGAGCGTGACTACATAGTTTGGAGCAATTTTTCGGGCAGGAGAGAAGCTGGCGACAAGAAAGGCGATCACGACGATGGAGATGTGCAAAGCAAGGGAGAATCCGAGTGCACGACTGAAAAAAGGCTGGTTCATTTCAGCGAAATGCCCGGTTCCGTAATCATGCCGAGCTTCTCGATCCCCGCCTCCTTGATCTCTCCCATGATTTCGACCACGAGGCCGTAGGGAACATCCTTGTCCGCCTTGAGAAATACCTGAGGGTTCTGCTTGCTGATCGCGCCGAGTTTCTGGACCAGTCCTTCCCGGGAGATCTGCGTTTCATTCAGGAAAAACTGTTTGTCTTTTTTGATGACGATCGTTACGCGCTCTTCATTGTCGAGCCCACGGCCTTTCGCCTTGGGAAGGTTGACATCGATGCCTTGCTGCAGCAACGGCGCGGTTACCATGAAAATGATCAGCAGGACGAGCATGACGTCCACGAGCGGCGTGACGTTGATCTCTGACATTACAGATCTATGCCGGGATGTTTTCATCGGTCAGTGGTGAATGTAATCGACCAGTTCTTCGCGGAAGTCTTCCAGCTGCACCATCATCCGGTTTGCACGGCTCAGATAGTAGTTGTACGCAACAACCGCCGGAATCGCGGCCACCAGACCGACCGCCGTCGTAATAAGCGCTTCCGCAATGCCGGGCGCAACGACTGCAAGCGAGGCAGAACCGGCGCTGCCGATGCTCCGGAAGGCATTCATGATGCCCCAGACCGTACCGAAGAGTCCAATGAACGGGGTGGTAGAGCCGGTCGTGGCAAGAAAGTTGAGATACCGTTCCAGCTTGGCTTCTTCCAGCACATTGAAACGTTTCAGCATGCGACGAAGTTCGTCCTTGTCCGTATAGGTTTTTTCCGCATATACGTTCCTGAAGAGCATGGCGAGCGGACTCGTAAGGTATTTTTTTGATGCGGTGAAAAGATCCGCTGGCTCTTTCAGGGTGCTGTAGAGCCGGAGAAAATCGGCGGTTTCCTTGTCGGCTTTCCGGAAATGCACCAGCTTGTAGAAAATGATCGCCCACGATACGACCGAAAACAGGATCAACGTGATCAGCACGAGCTTGACGACCAGGCCCGCCTGTAATATCAGTTGCCATGCGGTATGTTCCATGCATCCTCCCTTGTACAAACGCTTAAATGTAGCCAATCCAGCCGAAGAAAGTCAAACGGATTTGCTTTTTGAAAAAATGGTCGGGTATGCTCAATTTCATGACCTCTTTCCAGATAGTCAAGGCATTGAAGAACAGAAAAGTGCTCATCGTGGGCGACCTCATTCTCGACCGCTATCTTTTCGGCAAGGTGAGTCGTATTTCACCGGAGGCTCCGGTACCGATTGTCGATGTGGTGAGTGAATCGTTCCTGCTTGGTGGTTCCGCCAATGTCGCGAACAATATTATCGCGCTTGGCGGCAAGGCTACGGTTGCAGGTATTATCGGCAAGGGAACGGCAGGCCAGGTTCTGCAGGATTTGCTTGCGGAAAGCGGAATTGCAACTGACGGCATTTTTGAGGACAAACGGCCGACGACGGTCAAAACGCGGGTAATCGCGCATAACCAGCAGGTCGTGCGGTTCGACCGGGAGGATCGTACCAGGATAGACGGAAAAAGTCTCGCCGGTCTCATGGCATACCTGAAGAAAGCGGTGCCCGCGCATGATGCGGTCATTGTTTCCGATTACAAAAAAGGGGTTATCTCCGCCGCGATTGTCAGTGCGATCATGAAGCATGCGAGGCAGAACAGCACGTTTGTGGCGGTTGATCCGAAAGTCGGACACTTCCATTTCTATAAAAATGTCTCTCTGATCACGCCGAATCTGGTGGAGGCCTCGCAAGGCTCCGGTATCGAGATTCACGATGAAAAAAGTCTGCTGAAGGCGGGACGGGCGCTGATTTCCCGTCTCGGCTGTTCTTCGGTATTGATCACGCGGAGCGAGGACGGCATGAGTCTGTTCAAAAAAATGCCGGGAACCCGCGGGGTGACGGTTGAACACTTCCCGACGGTCGCAAAGAAGGTGTATGACGTAACTGGAGCGGGTGATACGGTCATCGCAACCTTTGCGCTTTCCTATGCTGCCGGGGCAACCCTGGAACAAGCGACCGTGATAGCAAACCACGCTGCCGGAATTGTGGTCGGGGAGGTCGGTACGGCGACGGTGTCGCTGGAGCG
This sequence comes from Nitrospiraceae bacterium, assembly GCA_012517735.1. Classification (GTDB taxonomy): domain Bacteria; phylum Nitrospirota; class Thermodesulfovibrionia; order Thermodesulfovibrionales; family Dissulfurispiraceae; genus JAAYUK01. The sequence continues at coordinate 5,950 of JAAYUK010000007.1, read as the reverse complement.
TCTCACCGCTGCACTGAAGGCGTCTGCTTTCTGATTCTCCCGCCTTCAGCGGAGGATTACCATGGCAAAAGCGCTAGCGCTCTATTCCGGCGGACTCGACAGTATTCTCGCAATTCTCGTCATGCTCAAGCAGGGGATTCCGGTTACCGCCATAACATTCCTGACCGGCTTCGGCTGTTATCAGGCGGAATCTTTTCGGGAGGCCGGACGCACTGCGGCGCAGCGCCATGGATTCGATCTGATCACCCGCGATATCACCCCCCAGTTCCTCGATATCGTCAGACAGCCCAGGTTCGGATACGGGAAAAACATGAACCCCTGTCTCGACTGCAAAATTCTCATGCTGCGTGAAGCAAGAAACCTGCTTGCCGAAGTCGGGGCTGACTTCGTGATTACGGGAGAAGTGCTTTTTCAGCGACCGATGAGCCAGCGGCGTGATACGCTGCCGGTTCTTGATCGTGAGTCGGAACTCAAGGGACGGGTTCTTCGCCCGCTGAGCGCGAAGCTGATGAATCCGACCATCCCCGAGCGGGATGGAATGGTGGACCGTGAGCAGTTGTATGCCTTTCATGGGCGGTCGCGAAAGCCCCAGATTGCGCTTGCCCGGGAGTTTGGCCTGGACGAATATCCGCAGCCGGCCGGCGGATGCCTGTTGACCGATCCGATTTATTCGCTCAGACTGCGACAGTTGCTGCGGGAATGCCCTGATGCATCGCGTGAGGAAATCAGTCTGTTGCGGATCGGCCGGCATTTCCGTCTGCCGTCGGGGGCCACAGTCATTGTCGGACGCGACGCACGGGACAATGCCGAGCTTGGCGCCATGATTCCGCGCGGCGCTCCCCGTTTCTTTGTCGAAGGGTATGGTAGCCCTCTCGCCTCGGTTATCGGCACTCCCGATGAGGAAGCGATGCAGGCGGCTGCCGCGCTGACTGCCCGTTACTCGGCGGCAAGAAAAAAGGCCATTGTGACGGTGACCTGCGTGGCGGGTCCAGTGCGCCGTACCATTGAGGTTGCGCCGGCAACCGATGAGATGATCGAACTCCTTCGCCGGTAGTTTTCCTGTGCGGTTATTTCCTTCATCTTTCCTGCCGTATTCTGGGCTATAATAGGGCAATCGGCTGTTGAACTGCGTTTGTTGAGCCTGATGGTGACCATTCCAAATACATAAGGAGGCCCGATGAGCAGCAAAAAAGAGATAGTCGGCATAATCGTGGGAGGCGGGCCGGCGCCGGGCATCAATGGCGTCATCAGCTCGGCAACGATTGAGGCGATCAATGAGGGACGTCAGGTCGTCGGCATTGTCGGAGGATTCAAACGGCTGTTCGACGGTGATGCGACATGTGCCATGCCGCTCACCATTGCGGATGTGAGCAGACTGCATACGGAAGGAGGCTCGATCCTCCGCACCTCGCGTGATTACCCCGACAAGGCTCGCGAGAAGTTCAAGGTCCTGATGGCAACGCTGAAGAAAATCGGCATCAGGCATTTGGTTACGATCGGCGGGGAAGGCACGCTGTTTATGGCAAACTGGATCGAAAAGGAAGGGCGTGGATCCATCAGCGTTGCGCATGTCCCAAAAACCATCGACAACGATATCCCCCTTCCGGGAGGGGTGTCGACATTCGGGTATCAGACGGCCCGTCATGTCGGTACATTTATTGTGAGCAATATCATGGAGGATGCCAAAACAACCGGTCGCTGGTACATCATTACCACGATGGGACGTCATGCGGGTCATCTTGCCCTCGGTATCGGCAAGGCGGCCGGGGCTACCATAACGCTCATTCCTGAGGAGTTCAAGGCGGGAAGAATGCCTCTTCGCAGTATCGGCGATGTTATTGCAGGATCTGTTATCAAGCGCCTCTCCATGGGGAGGGATCATGGCGTTGTCATTCTTGCCGAAGGACTTACCGATCTGCTTGATCAGGAGGAATTGCTGAAGTATGAATCATGCCAGCTTGATGAGACGGGGCGTTTGCGTCTCTCCGAGATCCTGCTGGGGAGAATCCTGAAAATTTTTGTCGGCCAGACGCTCGAATCGCTCGGAATCAAAATGACGATTGTCGACAAGAATGTGGGCTACGAGCTGCGCGCAGCTCATCCGATTCCGTTTGATATCGATTACACCCGCAGTCTTGGCTATGGAGCAGTACGCTTTCTGCTGCGCGGGGGGACAGGAGCGGTCATTGTGGTCGAAGAGGGGCATATGCGGCCGATCCCCTTTGTCGAGATGATGGATTATTCGACAGGCCGGGTCAGAGTCCGTACGGTCGACATACAGTCCATCAATTATGAAGTGGCCAGAAAGTACATGATACGCCTGGAAAAGGAGGATTTTGAAGGTAAGGCGCTTGCGCATCTGGCAAAGACGGTGGGATTGAAGCCGGAAGAGTTTCGCGAGCGGTTTGCGCATATTCTCTAGTCTGAGGAGCTGATGAAGAGTCGCCTGGTTTTTCAGGCGGCTCTTTTTTTGAATATGGGGAATCGGAGTCAGCGAAAAAGGGATGTGACTGTCAGACAGCTTCAGTTTGAGCATGCCGAAACGCTGTACGGATGCGGTGAATTGAGCCATGACGTTGTACGTGCGGACAAGCTCCGCATGGTGCTGGAGCGCCTATTTGCAATCAACGCCGGCGGAGTTCCTATTCTGGTCGAAGGGCGACGGGATCGCGAGGCATTGCGTGATCTGGGGCTGGATGGCGAAATACTGACGCTTCACGGGCGAGGCGGTTTCTATGAGTTTGCTGAGGGGATACACGCTGTGCATGACTCTGTTGTTCTACTGCTTGATTGGGACGAAAAAGGAGAGATGCTCCAGTCCCAGATCGGGGCATTGCTGAACGGACTCTGGGAGGGGTATGCACCAATGCGCGAGGCGCTGAAAAACCTTTGCCAAAAAGATATTCGTGATGTGCAGGGCATTCCTGCCCTGTTACAGCGTTTGACAGGAACCCGGGTGATTGTCGGTGCAAGCAGGGAAGAAGGCGGTTCTGCATGAGTACCCGCCAGTTCGGCATGCAGGCGGAAGACGCAGCAGTGCGTTTCCTCCAGGGCAAGCACTATCGCATCGTTGCCCGGAACTACAAGGCTGCATGTGGAGAAGTTGATATTATTGCGCAGGACCGGGGAACGCTGGTGTTTGTCGAGGTGAAAGCGCGAGTCTCACGGACCTTTGGCCAGCCGTTTGAGGCGGTTGACGGGCGCAAACAGGAGCGATTGCGGCGCATCGCGCTTTTGTATCTCAAGAAAATCGGGCAGGAATTGCCGGTGCGCTTCGACGTCATCAGCATCAACGCTGGAACCGGCGAGATGCTGATAGAACATATCGAAGGCGCCTTTTGATTTGATCTACTCGGGAATATTGATGAAAAGATACGCGGAAATGCCCGAAAAAATGACCGGAATGATCCATGGCGCAAGCGTCGGCGGCAACGTTCCAGCATATCCCAGAGAGAGAAAAAACGAATAGCCGAGCCAGTATGCAAGACTGATGATCAGGCCGATTCCGGCGGAAACAATGCCTGCGTGCGACTGAACGCCCTGAAGAATGCGGAGCTGGAGAAGGCGTTGGTCCCCGCCGACCGAGAGCGATATGCCGAGCAGGAGCATGAACAGGTTGATAACAGGGTACGCCGCGCGTGAACTGATATCAGTGAGGAGCCGTATGTTCTTATAGCCGGCCTCCTGAAGCCGGTTTTTGAACGAGAGGAGTTCCATGAGCGACATTTCCTCGACCTTCCAGACACCGTCCTGGAACGTTGCGGGCGATTCGATGCCTTCATAGGTCATTTCCGGGACAAACGTCGTTTTGCCCGTAGCGATGGAAAGCCTGCTTACGTTGTTGAGTTTCCAGTGATCCTCTTTCCATGTTGCAGCAGCGGCGTCAATGCGCTCCAGAAGCCCGTCATGAGCAAAGCGGAATATGGTTATGGAACGATAGGAGTCGCTGTCGGGCATATAGAGTCCGACCCGGACAACGGAACCGTCCCGGGAGCGCATATACAGCGTACCTTCCTTGAAGGTGATGTTTTTTTCTTTTTTGGTGATCTGGTTTGCGATCGAACGCATGTTTTTTGCACTGTAGGGCACGAGCACCTCGCCCAGCAGAAATCCGGCCATGGTCAGTAAGACGCCCAGCACGACGAAGGGCCGGAGCAGGGATTGCATTTTGCCTCCAGCAGCCTTGATCACGATTATCTCGCGACGGCGTATTGCCTGGGAGAAGACGAACAGACTGCTGAGCAGAACCGCCATGGGAAGCATGTACTGCACAAACTTTGGAAGCGAATAGAGAGCATACAGAGCGAGCATCTGCGCCGGGGGTTTGTGCGGAATGAACTCTTCCGCCTTGTCTGTGAGTCCGATAATGCTGAATATGAGCGCAAGGCCGAGCGTCAAAATGCAGAGCGTTTTGAGAAAGTCGCGGATATACATTTTCTGGACAAGAATCATCGTCGGTTCACCCGCTCAAAGACAACCAGCGAAACGACGCTGAGGATGGCAAAGGATAACCACGCCCCGACAACATGGGGCACCGTGCCGGCCTGAGCAAGCTTTTCCCCATAGAGTAACAGGGTGTAGTATACGGCAAAGATCAGAAGACCTATGGTGAGTCCGCCCAGTCTTCCGGATTTTCCCGCAATGAGGGCAAGTGACGTACCCAGAAAAATCACGATGAGGCAGACGGCAGGCATCGAAAGTCTCCGGTGAAACTCAAGGATGTATCCCATCGCGAACATCGGCTTTTCCCGCGCCTCCCGCAAAAGATCGAACGGAGTAAGTTCGCTGTTTTTCCGGCTTGCCTGCTCTACTGACGGTGTCAGCTTGAACTGATAAGCGCCGAAAAGCAGTTCTGTGACCGCATCTTTCTTGGTGAGGTACACTCTGCCTTGCGTAAGGAGAAAGCTGAGCGACTCCTGATCCTTCATGATCTGCCCGCTTTGCGCGAAAACAACTTTCTGCTCATCTTTTTTCCGCTCATCAACGATAAAGATGCCGGATAGTGAATCGGGGGTCGGTTTGCTCTTTACCAGGAGGACGATGTCTTTGAATGAGGTGTTGAATACACCTTCTTCAATCGTCATGGGCGCCCGGACGGTCAGGATTTCAGTGACTTTCTGGCGGAGCGCTTCGGCGCCGCGGGGACCGAGGTAAAAACTCATGAGCAGGCTCAGAAAAAAACACCCGATGCCGAGAAAGACAACCGGCTTTGCTATCTGCCGGAAGGACATGCCGCAACTCCTTAATATGATGAGTTCATTGTCCGCGTTCAGCCTGCCATAGGTGAGCAGGATTGACAGGAGAAGAGCCATGGGAATGGTAAGAATCAGGATCTGCGGCTGCAAGTATAATACGATGCGTGCCATATCATCAGCTGACACGCCTACCCCCGATAACAAACGACTCAGGCGGAGCAGCTTCTCCATCATGAGCGTGAAATTGAGAAATAACAGCGACATGATGAACGATATGACCAGCTCCTTGAGAACAGAGCGTTGGATCAGAAACAAAAGCATCTGATAAGAATACGGGTTTTGCGGCAAATAGTCAAATATCACAATATGTTAAGGGTCTGAAGCAGGAGGGGGTTGACAATTTTCTCGGCGGCTGGTAAGCTAAAGACGATTCAGTTGATCTTTGATGCACAGTTCACTTGCAGTACCGGAAGCTCCGCAGAGCTGAGGTGTTGACAAACGACCCCAAGATGGGTCATACTGATCAGCCGAGCAGAGGAGCAAGTAGGTGCTGTAAGGCTTTTTGTTCTTTGAAAACTCCGGATAGAACATGCCAAGCAAGTTTTTTGCAGTTGATGAGTTTTAAACAGGATCTATATGAGAGTTTGATCCTGGCTCAGAACGAACGCTGGCGGCGTGCTTAACACATGCAAGTCGAACGGGTTTATTGGATGTAGCAATACATTCAATAGATTAGTGGCGCACGGGTGAGTAAC
>JAAYUK010000083.1 GCA_012517735.1 Nitrospiraceae bacterium | reverse complement strand
TTGCGAAATGACAGGCATTGGTTTTACCGATCACCCATTACGCATTACTCATCACGGCTTTTGGTTTTCCCGGGCACTCATCACGCATCACCCTTCACGCTTTACGGCTTTGCTGATGACTCATTACGCATCACCTTTCACGATTTTTGGATATGGATTATATTTTTGAAGGATTTACCCAGGCTTTTTACCTCATAAAAGCGCTTGATGCGGAGCTTCTGGCGATTGTACTCCTGTCGCTGGAAGTTTCGCTCGGTGCGCTGTGCGTCGCATCGTTTGCCGCGATTCCGTTTGGGGTTGCTCTGGGATTGAAACAGTTTCCTTTTCGACGGTTGCTGCTGAGCATCGTCAATACCTGTGTCGGCCTGCCGCCGGTCGTTGTGGGTCTGTTTGTCTTCCTGTTTCTCTCCCGAAGCGGCCCTTTCGGAAGTCTTGCGCTCCTCTATACGCCGACAGCCATGGTCATTGCCCAGATCATTCTCGCCTTCCCGATCGTTGCATCGCTCGTACAGGCTGCTGTTGCCGGTGTCGATCCGCAGGTGCGGCTGACGGCGCTGACGCTTGGTGCAACGCCACGTCAGGCTGATCGCATGGTTGTTTGCGAAGCGCGCACCGGCATCATTGCAGCACTGGTTGCGGGATATGGCCGTCTCGCCGCTGAAGTCGGGGCAATCCTGATTGTCGGCGGCAACATTGCCGGAACTACCCGGGTTATGACGACTACGATCGCCATGGAAGCAGACAAGGGGAATTTCGAACTGGCACTTGCCCTCGGCATCGTACTGATCACGATCTCCCTCGTCATCAATGGGGTGTTGTCTGTCCTGCAACACCAGGGCAGGAGAGCGTCATGAGCCTTTCCGTCATTCTTGAAAATGTCGTCCGGACGTACAACGGCGAAACAGTTCTTGGTCCTTTTACCCATACCTTTGAGGCAGGCACCACTACACTCATCATGGGGCCAAATGGCTGTGGCAAGTCTACCCTGCTGCGGGTATGTGCAATGCTCGAAGCACCTGATGCGGGCAGCATTCGCTTTACTGACGCAGGAAACGAACTGCAGCAGGACCTGGCTCTTCGTCGCCGGATGACACTGGTTTTTCCGAAGACAACCGTATTCAGGGGATCGGTGTTTGACAATGCAGCCTACGGTCTTCGGATCCGGGGAGCAAATGCTCCTTTTGTCTCTGAACGGGTGGAGGAGGCGCTCGTTTCCGTAGGATTGATCCATAAAGTCCGGCAGGATGCGCGAACCCTGTCGAGCGGAGAATCCCAGAGACTGGGCATTGCCCGTGCGCTTGCATTGAAGCCCGATGTGCTGTTTCTGGATGAGCCGACCGCCTCGGTCGACGAAGAGCATACGGCATTTATCGAGGATCTGATCATGGCGCTCGACCGGCAGACCGCAACAACAATCATTATGACAACTCATGATCGCCATCAGGCCGAAAAAATTGCGGGCCGGCTTGTGGCGATGCGGCGGGGGGTAGTGGTCGAGGATTTCTGTCCTTTGAGAAACCCTTCGGTCTGATTTATACTCTCTTCATGGAAAAACTCTGTGAAATCTGTAATGCCTGCGAGACCCCCGACAACCGGCTTTTCCCGATCCGCCTTGCGGAGGAGAATGAGCTGGGTGAAAAGCGCTTGCTGACCAGGCTGTTTTGCGAAGTCTGCCTTGGTTTTGGGGCCGAAATGTACGAAAGCTACATTTCAACGAAAATGGCTCCGAAATCTCCGTCAGGCTGCAGAAAGACCTCCCGCTAGCGCGTGAGGACAGCATGCCGGCTTTTGTCGTGCATGAACATCACGCCAGCCGTCTCCATTTCGACGTTCGCCTCGAAATGGATGGCATTCTGGCATCGTGGGCTGTGCCGAAAGGGCCGTCCATGAACCCGCATGACAAGCGCCTTGCCATTCATGTTGAAGATCATCCGCTCTCCTATGCTTCGTTTGAGGGGGTCATTCCCGAGAATCATTACGGTGCCGGACACGTGTATATCTGGGACCACGGAACGTATGATCTCGTCAGCGGCAGCGTTCGTGCCGGGCGGATCGCATTTGTCGTCCAGGGCAAAAAATTGAACGGTCGCTTTACGCTCGTCCGCATGAAAGGCACGGAGAAGGAGTGGTTGCTCATCAAGGCAAATGACCGCTTTGCCGATCCTTCCTTTGTCCTGAAAACAGTGCATCCGGTTTAGTTTCGACTATTTCTATACTCTCCATAGCCGCGTCCTTTTGCTCGCCAAATGTCTTATATGCTATATAAAGAGTAATTATTGATCTGTCTTGCCTGTTTATTCATCGTTCCGCAATATCTTCCCGAAGGGAGGTGGAAGTCCGACGCTGTAGCGCTGTTTGCAAAACTATCCCGAAAGGAGGATGCAATGAAGTTCGTCAAAGTACTCGTTATTCTCATTCTCGTCGGCTTTGCGCTGACAGCATTTGCGGCTGCTCCTGCCGGAAAAAAAGCAAAGACGATCGATGAGCTCGTCAAGATGTACGATTCTTCTTCGTGCAAGGACTGTCATGCTGAAATTTATGCAGAGTGGGAGAAGTCGCTCCATGCCCGCTCGATTTTCGGACCGGCTGAAGTCGGCCGTACCGCTGCGACTCTTAAAACAACCGTTGAAAACGGACACAAGGATTGGCCTTACTCGGGGGTGAAAAAACCTGAGGATATGAAGGTAGAGCATCTGATGGTCTGTGCCTCCTGCCATCTGCCTCAGCTTGCGGAAGCTGAGGACAGTGTTGCCCAGGAGATCATGAAAAATGTGTATGCGTTCAAAGAGACGGATGATGCGGCGGCCATGAAGCTCCAGTCACTGAACATCAACTGCCTCGTCTGCCATCAGAGAAACGCCATTGTCCACAAATGGGTGGACGGATATCCGGAAAAGAACGTTGTATACGGTTTCAAGAATGGTGAACACCCGTCTCCTGATTTCCCGAAGATGAAGCAGTCCAAGATCATGGGCGAGTCGATCCTCTGCGGCCAGTGCCACGGCCAGGGACCGAATTTTGCCCAGGACAACCCGACGCAGTGCGCAACCCTGTATGGCTCATACAACTTCGCCTACATCCCTGAAGGCGAACGTGAAACCTGTCAGGAGTGCCACATCAAGAAGTCGAAACTCGGCCACAACATGCAGAGCTACCGGTCGCCGGAAATGGCAAAGATGGCCTTGGATATGCACGTCTATGCTGAGGCATTCCAGTGGCGAGATGTTGCAACCACAACGCCTGCAGCAACCGTTATCGTCGAACTGAAAAACAAGGCTGGCCATGCGATTCCGGACGGCTGACCCACACCGAACCGGGTGGTCCTGTATGTGACCACGAAGACGCCTGACGGCAAGATCATCAATCAGCAGGAAAAAATTTACATGCCGATTCCGCAGCAGTTTGGCCGCGGCGACAAGATGGGCAGAGGGCCATATGAGAAGAGCGGTCTTCTGAAGGACACCAGCCTGCCGCCACTGAGAACCGTGAAGGAAACCTTCTCGATTCCGCTTTACAAGGAAAGCAAAAAGGACGGCAAGCTTGCCCGCACCATCATCAGCAATGACATAACGGTCGAGGTCGAACTCTGGTACCTGCCGTACGGCAAGAAGGACGATGAGGGCAACTCGCAGATGTGGCAGAAGGTCACCAAGAAGCTGAGCATCGCAAAGGGTGGCAAGTAGAAACGAGACTCGCTAATGGACCAAGGGGGCTGGGCCGAAAGGTTCAGCCCCTTTTTTGCGGTCAGAGTTTGATCTTCTTTTCGCACTCCGGACAGATACCGTGACTGAAATCAGCCTTGGAATGTCCGGCGACATAGACTTCTACCTGGGTCCAATATCCCTGGTCGTCACGGACCTTTTTGCACCACGCACAGATCGGGATCAGCCCCTTAAGTTGGCGGAGTTCTTCTTCCTGTGCCTTGCGGAGGGCTTCCCGCGCTTCGATCTGTTCCGTTATGTCGATGCAGCTGCCGGTATATCCGGCAAAGGTGCCGTCATGATCGTAAATCGGCGCCCCACGGTCGAAGAGCCAGCGGTATCACCCTAAGTCTGGCTTTGATTTCGGTCGGCATTTCGCCAACCGGTATGTCGAAGACATGCAGACTGCCCGATCTCTGCGTAAGAAAGCAGAAAATCATCCTCATGACCGTTGTCTTTCCGGCTCCGTTCAGCCCGAAAAAGCCGAAACACCCTCCGGGGGAATGGCAAAATCAACGCCGTTGACTGCGGTGAAGCCGTCATAATTTTTGACCAGCGCTGGTGCCGTGATAACATGCACCTTGCCTCCATTGTATAATCCATTGGTTCAGCGTTCCGGGAAAGCGGACGGAAAGGCTGTCTTTACTTGATACAACCGTCCGCGATATACTCCAAAGAGTTCTTTCGGCCCTCCCGTGCCGCAGATCCCACAGATACTGGTATGAGTGAAAAGAAAACCATCCTCAATCTTCAGGCGCTTCGCGCAGTTGCCGCACTGCTGGTGCTGTTGAGCCATGTCATGATTCTGGAGCAGAAATATGCACCGGCCGATGCCTTGCTTCCCCGCATGTTCTTTTTCGGGGGCAGCGGTGTTGATCTTTTCTTTGTGATCAGCGGGTTCATCATGGTGAGTGTTACGCGCGGCTACTCTCCCTCGCCTGCGGCATCCGGCAGCTTTCTGTACAAGCGGGTTTCCCGTATCTATCCGCTCTACTGGATATACAGCGCGGCGGTTCTGGTCGTTTACTTCTTTGCGCCAAATCTGGTCAACGCCGTGCAGAACAATCAGGTGAATATTTTCTCGTCATTTCTGCTGCTGCCCGACACGTTGATGCCGCTGATCAACGTGGGATGGTCGCTCCGCCATGAAATGTATTTTTACCTGGTTTTCGGTCTCTTCCTGGTCTTTGTGCAGGAGAAAACCCTTCCGATAGCAGTCGTATGCTGGGGCTTCATTGTTCTGGTCGGCTGGTTTACCCTCGGAGAACAGAATGCCACCTTCTCGCTCATCTTTCATCCGTATACCTTCGAATTCATTCTCGGCACCTTTGTGGCTTTTGCGTGCAACCAGCGATACCTGAAACTGCTCGTTCCGGCCATGATCGTCGGCGGAGCGATGTTTGCCATCCCCTTTGTCTTTTTCGCCTGGAGCGAGAAGATCGCGCTCATGGTTTTTGAAAATCCGTGGTGGCGTCTCTTCTTCTTCGGACTGCCGGGGGCATTGATCGTTTACGGGAGCGTCGGCCTCGAAATGGCGGGGCGCTGGATTGCGCCGCGATGGCTGATTGCGATCGGCGACGCCTCGTATTCACTCTACCTTACCCATGTGCTTGTTGCGTCGGTCCTCGGCCGCGTTTGGGTCAAGCTTGCGGTTTCAGGAGCTCTTGCGCAAACAGTCTTCCTGGCCATGATGTTCGGCGGCTGCATTGTGTGGGGGCTGATCAGCTATCGCTATATTGAAAAACCGCTTCTCGAAAAGTCGCGGCATCTGCGTCAGTTCTGGAAAGCACGCCAGACGTCAAGCAACGTATGATTAATAACCTGCAGGCATTACGGGCAGTTGCAGCCCTTCTGGTCGTTTTTTTCCATCTGATGCACCTGGAGCCCCGCTTGAGCACAGCACCGCCGGTACTTCCTGAATGGTTTCTTGCGGGAACCGGCGGCGTTGATCTTTTTTTCGTGATCAGCGGCTTCATCATGGTATGGGTCACGAAAGGATACACACCCGGGGTTGCAGCCGGAACCGATTTTCTGTACAAGCGGGCAACCCGCATTTACCCGCTCTACTGGTTCTACAGCATCGTTCTGCTCGTACTCTATTTCCTGCAGCCTAACACCCTTGCCACCCTCAAAGAGAACCGGGTTGATCTGCTCGCCTCTTTTCTGCTGATTCCGGACGATGCCCAACCACTTCTCAATGTCGGATGGACTCTCCGCCACGAGATCTATTTCTATGGTGTCTTTACCGTCATTCTGACCTGCATTCGCGAGCAGCATATGCCTTTTTTTCTGCTTGCCTGGGCTGCGGTAATCGCCGCAGTCGACCTGTCCGGATGGTCAAACGGGCCAACCGCTGAAATAGTATTCAGTCCTTATACCTTTGAATTCATTGCAGGCAGTCTGGTCGCACTTGCGGCAGAGCGCAGGCATCTCTATCTGCCGAGGATGATAGCCGTCGCCGGACTCCTGCTGGCCTGTATTCCGGTTATCATTTTTCTTACCAACGAACCATTTGCACGGGGCGTGTTCGGTCAGCCGTGGTGGAGAGTGCTGCTCTTCGGTCTACCGGGAGTCTTGCTGGTTTATGGCATGGTCGGCATCGAGCTTTGCGGAAAATGGATGGCAAAGAAATGGCTCGTCGCCATCGGAAATGCGTCCTATTCCCTATACCTTGCACACTTTGTTGTTTTTCTGATCTTCGCCAAGCTCTGGCGCATCGCCGGACTCAACCCAGGTTCGCATCATATGCTGTTTCTTTTGGGGTTGCTGGTCTCTGCGGTCGTCTGGTGCCTCATCAGCTATCGTTTTATCGAAAAACCGCTCCTCGACCGTGCGCGCGATTTGCGGAAATGGTACCGTGAAAGGGCGGTCGGAGAGCACCATAATGAGGGCTCATGATTCATGTTCTTGCATCAATTCAGGTAAAGGAAGACAGCCTCGATGCATTTCTCGACATCTTCAAGGCGAACATCCCGAACGTCAGGGCCGAGCAAGGCTGCATTGAGTATGTGCCGGCAATCGATGCAAAGACTGACATCCCGGTGCAGCAGCGTCAGCCTTCCGTTGTCACCGTCATTGAAAAATGGGAGAGCGTTGCCGCGCTCTTGGCGCATCTGGAAACGCCGCATATGATTGCATATAAAGAAGCAACCAGAAACATGGTCCTCAGGGTTGACGTGAAGATTCTCCAGGAAGCATAAGCCCAGGGAATCGTCCGCTCATGTCGATGTACTATTTTCTGGCCTGGTTTGGCATGATGGTGATTGCGATTGTCAACGGCGCCATTCGGGACTTTACGTATAAACCATACGTAGGTGCACTTGCTGCGCACCAGATTTCGACACTCGCCCTCCTGCTCTGCTTCGCTGTTTTCTTCCGTGTGCTCACAAGACGCCGACCGATCATCTCTGCGCGTCAGGCATGGATTATCGGGAGCGTATGGCTTTTGATGACGCTGACATTCGAGTTCGGTATCGGCTGCTTTGCAGGCAAGTCATGGAACGAACTGTTCCATGCATATGATGTGTTCAGCGGGCAGGTCTGGATTTTCATCCCCCTGTGGGTACTGATTGGCCCCTATGTTTTTTATCGTTTTCTCCACAGACCTTAAGAGGGGGCGCTTCATCATTTGAAAACAGTTTTCAAAACGAACGTGGGGGCAGGTGATTTTGAGGAAAAGGTGCAATAATTGCACCGTCAGGCGTAAAAAAAGTGGTGCTTGCTTCCTCTACTTCTTCAGCTCGGCGGTTTTCACATCTTCACGACATACGACTTGAGACTCTAACGTCTGAAACCTTACGTCTAGAGACTTTACAACCTTTCTGCCGAGCTTGTTAAGGAGCAAGACCACCACTTTTCCGGAAGTCTTTCTTTGATTTATTTGTACCACCTTTTCGGGTATCTGTCAAGTATTTTTTTGCCAGGAGTTCCCCCATTTTGACAATTTGGGCTTTCTCTATGTCCCGCAAAAAGTCTGATATGGCTCAGCACCCTCAGGGGCGGGCTCCCGAAATCCACCATGATGCGCCCCATCCTCGAAAGGCCTCCCGACAGCTTCAAGCAACGCCATCATCGGCTCCATATTGTTCATTTCCGCACCGCTCAGGGCCTCTTCGACCTTATGATTTCGAGGAATAACCGCCGGATTGGCCGTCCGCATACGATTCTGAGCAGAACCGAGCGAAGTACCCTCGGCTTGCAGGCGTCCTGACCACTGTCGGTGCCACTGCATGAACCGCTCATCGTTCTCTCCGAGCGCCGCCCCTGTAGCCAATCCCCGAAATGTATTCGTAAAATCAGCTTTGGCATGATGCATCCAATCCAGCAGTCCGTCAATCAAAGCCTTGTCCTCAGGCTGATTCGTCGCCAAACCGAGTTTTCGGCGCATTGCCGACAACCATGCCCGTTCAAATCGTGCTGGGAACTCCCGTATAACCTCCTGAGCCAATGCAATCGCATCGTCCCAATCTGGGGCCAAGACCGGCAGCAGCGTCTCCGCAAATTTCGCCAGATTCCACTGTGCAATCCGAGGCTGTTGTCCATAGGCATACCGCCCCATGTGATCAATCGAGCTGAAAACCGTATCAGGATCATATCGATCCATGAATGCGCACGGCCCGTAATCGATCGTTTCTCCGGACAGCGCCATGTTGTCGGTGTTCATAACGCCATGGATAAAGCCCACGCACTGCCACGCGGCAACCAGCTCCGCCTGTCGGGCGGCCACAGCATCCAGCAATGCCAACGGCTGATTGCGCTGCTCTTTCAGCTCCGGGTACAGGCGATCTATCGCATATGCAACAAGGATACGGATACCTTCGACATTCTGCTGCGCCGCCAGGAACTCGAATGTTCCTACCCGGACATGACTTGCAGCAACCCGCGTCAGAACAGCACCGCGCAGCACCCTGTCACGATACACCGGCTCTCCGGTCAACACCACCGCAAGCGACCGAGTCGTCGGAATCCCGAGACTGTGCATAGCCTCGCTGATGAGGTATTCGCGCAGCATCGGGCCAAGCGCTGCTCGTCCGTCACCCCTGCGGCTGAACGGTGTCTGTCCTGAACCCTTGAACTGCACATCCACCAAGCGCCCGTCCGGGGTGCGATGTTCTCCTAAAAGAATCGCCCGCCCATCGCCCAACATGGTGAAGCTCCCGAATTGATGTCCCGCGTATGCCTGTGCCAATGGGTCAGCTCCTGCCGGAATGATCTGCCCGGAAAAAAGTGCCGCCGCGTCAGAGTCCGACAAGCGTCGCGTATTGAGACCGAGTGTCTTCGCCAGCGCATGATTCAACACGACAACGGCAGGCGCCTGAACAGCCGCAGGCTGCACCCGGACGAAAAAATATTCGGGCAGTCGCGCATACGTATTTTCAAACCGCCAGCCAATGGAGTTGACCAAAGATGCATCCTGTTTGGATATCATGGCACCTGTCGTGTAAAGTCACTCTCTCCGGACAGCAATGCTGTACCGTACACACATATTATTTCCTACAGCACCATCTCCAGCACCTTTGCCGCAAGTGTGATATTGGCCCGCTCCCGAGCGGAAAGAGCGGCAAAAACAGCGCGGACATCATCGCGATCCGCGGCGCGGGCAAGTCGGAGATAATAATCGTACGCACTTGCGCTCAGGGCGAGCAGCAGTTCAAGAATCTCCGCGGTGTTCTTTCCCTGTGCCCACCTGATAGCTTCTGCAACTTTGATGCAACCGACCATTATGCCTTCGCAGTGAGCCCCGGAGCATTCAACAAAACGCTCTGGGGAAATGCCCTTGATCTCGCTGCAACACGTTTTAAGTGTCTCGCGGGCTGTCTCCTTGTCGTGAATCAAATCCGCAAGCAGTTTTTTTTCATCTCCGGATGCACTCCCCTCAAGACTCCGAAGAAACTCAAGTGTACCGGTTTCAAACGCCCAAGCCATGGTCAACAGTTCAGTCGCTTCAAGCGACTGTGGAACGCAGAACATGACGGCCTCCGGCGAGCCGGCAGCCGTGATGCCACGCCATGCGGTAATCCCGCCCTCCATGTTCAGGACTTCCCGGAATCCGGCGGTCAGCAGAATCTCGGATCCTGAGCGGCTTCGGTTTCCAGAGCGGCAGTAAACGATGGTCTTTTTCTCCTTATCAAGTTCTCCGAGACGTCCCTGCAGCTCGCTGAGCGGGATAAGATGAGCGCCAGGGATATGACCATTTTCATATTCAGTCGGCTGCCTGACATCCAGCAGGGTAAAGCTGTCGGGCTTTTCGGATTCGACAATTTTATGCGCTTCAGCCGCAGTTATGGACGGCACGCGTCTGAAAAAATCAGCAAGGTTCATGGAAAAAATCTCCTTCTTTTCTGTCGCCAGGCTATTTTACCGCACACAAAACAGACCTGCAGGGCCGCAGTTGCACATGACAGCAAGCAGTCGGACCTTCAGAAAGATTACCATACTATCCCAACCAATCCGACAGTGAGGGGACGTTTGGGGTATAATTTTCCATGAACGTATATCTCATTGACGGCAATTCTTACTTTTACCGGGCGTTTCACGCAATCAAGACGCTGACCAATGCGCAGGGTTTCCCGACAAATGCCATTTACGGCTTTACGACGATGATCCTGAAGATTCTGAAAGAGAAAAAACCGGATGCCATCGCCATCGCCTTTGATTCGAAAGAGCCGACCGACCGCCACCGAATGTTTGCGCAGTACAAGGCTCACCGGCCTGAAACGCCGGGTGATCTGATTCTCCAGATTCCACGCATCAAGGAAGTGATTGCCGCGTTCCGGATACCGACTTTCGAAATGCCGGGGCATGAGGCTGACGACATCATCGCCACGCTTGCGCGGCAGTGCGAAGCATTGAAGGCGAATGTCTTCATCCTGACGGCTGACAAGGATATGATGCAGGCAGTGACCGACCGGGTGAAGATATACGATGCAATGAAGGATGTCGTGATCGATGCTGCGGGCGTCGTCGAACGCTTCGGTGTTGAGCCTTCGCGGGTGCCGGAAGTGATGGCGCTCATGGGCGATACGTCCGACAATATTCCGGGCGTTAAAGGAATCGGCGAGAAGATCGCAAAGGATCTGATCCAGAAAGCCGGAAGCCTTGAGGCGCTCCTCGAAAATCCGGAACAGTATGCAACACCACGCATAGCCGCCCTGATCCGGGAACAGATCGACGCAGTGCATATGAGCAGGACGCTCGCGACAATCAATGCCAATGTACCGCTGAATGCAACCCCGAAAGAACTTGCCGTCCGGGAGCCCGACTGGCGTGCTCTGCTTGAACTCTTCACCGAGTTCGGCTTCAGAACGCTGCTCAAGATTATTCCTGCTGAAAGCCACAAACCGCGTGCAACATACACGGCAATTACCGAACCTGACGAGCTGAACCGCTTTCTCGGGGGCACTGCATGAAGCAGGGATCGCTTTTTGACCCCCCGCAGGAACCACCGGAGAAAACTCATGCGACGGTTGGGACTGCACGCCACTCACTGAGCGAGCTTGCATTCGATGTCGAGACGACCGGAAACAATCCGTTTGCCGACGACATTGTCGGCATTTCGCTCTGCCGCGAGCGGGGCAGCGCGGTCTACATTCCGATCCGGCATGTTCATGGCCCGAACCTGCCGGAGGCACCTGCAATCCTGAAGCCGGTGATGGAGGATCCCTCTGTTGCCAAGATCGGTCATAACCTGAAATTCGACATTCTCATGCTCCGTCGGGAAGGCATCAATGTCGCCGGACCGCTCTTCGACACCATGGTCGCCGCGTACCTGTTGAATCCCGGCAAACCGAACCACAGCCTTGAAGATACCGGGCTCGAATATTTGCAGCACCGGAAAAAACCGTTTCTCGAAGTACTCGGCAAGCGCGCCTCTTTCGCCGAAGTTCCGCTTGCTGAAGCAGTGCCCTATGCAGCAGAAGACGCAGCGCTTGCGATGGAGCTGAAAAACACGCTGTTCCCGCTGCTTGAGGATGAAAAACTTTCGGATTTGTATTTCACGATAGAAATGCCACTCATCAGCGTGCTGGCCGACATTGAATCGTACGGTGTCAAGATCGATATCAAGCGGTTGAGCACTCTTTCAGAAGAACTGCAGCGGGAACTCGATACTCTTCAGTCGTCGATTTACGGACTTGCTGGACAGGAATTCAACATCAACTCTCCCAAGCAGCTCGCAAAAGTTCTGTTTGAAGACCTGGGACTGAAGCCCGGGAAAAAAACAAAGACCGGTTTTTCTACGGCCGTTGAGGTGCTTGAAGAACTTGCGCTCACCCATGAACTGCCGGCGCAGATTCTGAACTACCGCACCCTGTACAAGCTGAAGACAACCTATATCGATGCGCTGCCGCAGCTGGTGCAACCCGCAACCGGCAGAGTACACACCTCGTTCAACCAGACAGTGACCGCAACAGGCCGTCTGAGCAGCAGTGAGCCGAACCTCCAGAACATTCCAATCCGCACAGAATGGGGCACCCGTATCCGCGAAACCTTCATTGCGGAAAAGGGACATCTGCTTCTGTCTGCGGACTATTCGCAGATTGAGCTGCGCATTCTTGCTCATTTAAGCCGCGACAAGGGACTGATGCAAGCGTTTCGGGACGATGTCGACGTCCATGCGCGCACCGCATCCGAACTCTTCCACAAGGCAATGCCGGAGATCAGCGGCGACGAACGGCGTTTTGCAAAAACAATCAACTTCGGCGTCATTTACGGCATGAGTGCGTTTGGACTTTCTCAGGCACTGGGGATTTCACCAAAAGATGCTGCTGAATTCATACAGCACTATTTCGCCACCCACAGCGGTGTCAAGGCATATCTTGACCAGACGCTCGAGACTGCCCGGCAACAGGGCTATGTTCTGACCATGCATGGAAGAAAGCGGCAGATACCTGATATCAATAGTGCAAACATCACGGCACGTCAGGCAGCAGAGCGAATCGCAACCAATACGCCGTTGCAGGGAACTGCTGCGGATCTTATCAAAATTGCGATGATCCGGATTCATGATCTGATCAGAACAAGGAAGCTCCGGTCGCGCATGGTGCTCCAGATCCATGACGAGCTGCTTTTTGAGGTTCCCGAAGATGAGCTTGAACTTATGCAAAAACTGGTTTGTCGCGAAATGGAAGGTGCGATGAAGCTCTCCGTACCGCTCAAAGTTGATATGGGATGGGGCAAGAACTGGGCGGAAGCGCATTGAATACGGTGACAAGTAACGAGTGATCAGTGAACGGCAAAAGCATCAACACAAAGACCCGCTCAATCCGGCCATAACGCTGCAAACAGCCTCATAGTTACGGCAGGAGTCGGAATTCAGGGGTTGCAGCGTCAGAAGACTGCGCCCTCTCCTCCTTTCGCGCAAGGGCTGCGGCCCTGAATTCGTCGTCCTGCCTCCGTATTTCCTATTTTCTCAAAGCTTCCGCAACTTCCATAATCAGCTGGTGCCGACGCTGCCGCGCTTCTTCCTTTGTGCTGACTTCAGAACCAGATCCCTCCGCACGCCGAACGCCCGGATCTGTCGGCGGAATGACATGCTGAGCCTTGCCTGTCGAGAGGATGACGCTATTCAATCCATCATCCTGATTCAGAAGCACCAGCGGAACAACTAAAAAAACACATACAATCAAAAAGATAACGATATTCATGCCTCCCCCCTTCCGGCAAGGCGTTTGCGGATCCGTCACGCATTTGCGTGAGCAACAATCACTGCATTTGAACAGTGCAAATCCTGTGCCGTCAGTAACGGAATCGCGGTATAATAAAACGATGAAGCGTTATGTGCTGGCCATAACTGGGGCAAGCGGTCCGATCTTCGGCATAAGACTGCTCGGAGAACTGCTGAAGCACGCGCAAGTGCATCTGCTCATCTCGCACAACACCTTCCCGATCATTGCTGAAGAAACGGGCCTCTACTGGGCGGACGATCCGGCAGAGAAGATAGGTTCCCACTTCGCAACTGACCGGATCTGCTTTTTTGAAGACGGCAATATGCACGCTCCTGCTGCCAGCGGTTCCTTTCAGCATCACGGCATGTTTGTTGTGCCGTGCTCCATGAAAACCCTCGCCGGCATTGCCTCAGGATACGCAAACAATCTGATCGAGCGTGCAGCAGATGTCACTATCAAGGAAGGACGGCCCTTGCTGCTTGCTCCCCGGGAAATGCCGTTCAGTCCGATTCATATCGAGAACATGCTGAAATTAAGCCGGATCGGAGTAAAGATAGCGCCACCCGTTCCGGGGTTCTATCCCCGGCCGGACAATCTCGATCAGATGATAGACTTCATGGTCGGCAAGTGGCTCGACCAGTTCGGCATCGGCCATGACCTTTTTCGACGATGGGGAACGAAAGATAACAGTAATGAGTAACGACAAAGGCGATGAGCACTTTCCAATCCACATGGGCTTATGATTCATCCTTTCCTCATTATCCATTACTGATCACTCATCACTGCCGTGTCCGGTTGCGGCTCCTGTTCTGAATCCGTTATGCTTAAAGACATGATTGGCGTTATTCTGCTGAACCTCGGCGGACCTGATTCTCCGGAAGCTGTCAAGCCGTTCCTGCTGAACCTCTTTTCTGACCGGGAGATCATCAAGCTCGGCCCGAAACCGCTCCAGAAATATATTGCTGCGCTGATTGTCCGCCGTCGGGCACCGAAGACCATTGCCGCCTATGCAAAAATTGGTGGAGCGTCTCCCATTTTGCCGATTTCTCGTGCGCAGGCCAAAGCACTTGAAGAACAGCTGAATAGCGGGAAAAGGGCACCGCATTTCCTCGTAGGGGTTGGTATGCGATACTGGCACCCGTACATTCAAGATACAATGGCTGACCTCTACGAGCAGGGAGCGCGACGATTCATTGCGCTCAGTCTGTATCCGCAATATTCGGTTGCAACGTCCGGCTCATCGCTCCGGATATTTCTGGGAGCACTGGAACGCTATCCCGAGTGCTCTTCCATAACCGTCGGCTCATGGCATCGTCACCCGCTCTATATTGACGCCATGGCTGCGCGCATTCGTGAAGCGCTGGAGCAGTTTGCCGCCCAGCCAACGGTTCTTTTCAGCGCGCACAGCCTGCCCCAGTCGTTCATAAAAAGAGGAGATCCCTATCTGAAACAAACGCAAGAAACGATTGCTGCCATTGTGAACAAAGTTCCGGTGAGCTGGCATCTTTCATTTCAATCGCGGAGCGGGCCGGTGAAATGGCTTGAACCATCAACGGAATCCATGCTGAAACAGCTTGCACGAAATGGAGTGAGGGATATTCTGATTGTCCCGATCAGTTTTGTTTCTGATCACATAGAGACGCTGTTTGAAATCGATATCGAATACCAGGAGCTGGCGCACAGTCTCGGCATCACCATGAAACGGATGCCTTCGCTGAACACAGCGCCTGCATTTATCGCTGCGCTTGCCGATATCGTGCAGGGAGCAGCAAAGGAGCGGCAATGGCTATAGACAATGACGGGAAAAAGGTGGCAATCATCACCGGAGGAGGCCAGGGCATCGGAAAGGCTGTTGCACAACGCCTGCTTTCTGCTGGAATGACGGTCGTTATCGCGGAAATAGACGAGGAAGCTGCCCGCGAAGTCGAAAGCGAATACGCTGATCTCGGCACGGTCCTCTACGTCCCTGCCGATGTGACTGATGAGGCATCGGTCAAAGCCCTGATGGAAACAACAATAAACACGTTCGGCAGGCTTGATGTGCTGATGAATAATGCGGGGATTGCTGCAAACCGGCCGATAGCAAACCTCTCGATCGAGGAGTGGAACCGCGTCATTGCCACAAACCTGACCGGCACCTTTCTCTGTTCAAAGCATGCGGCTCCGCATCTCGCCCGTCGGAACGGATCAATTATCAATATGGCTTCAACCCGAACCCTGATGTCAGAACCTGACACCGAGGCTTATTCCGCCTCAAAAGGTGGTATCGCAGCGCTGACCCACTCACTGGCGATCAGTCTGGGGCCAAAGGTACGCGTCAACTGCATCAGCCCAGGCTGGATTGAAGTCAGCCCATGGAAAAAGAAACAGTTCAGAAAAATGCCCGGCATCACCGAGGCCGAAGGCCGACAGCATCCCGTCGGACGCGTCGGCACCCCGGAAGACATCGCCTCGCTGGTCTGCTACCTGATATCGCCGGAAGCCGGCTTCATCACCGGTGCCAATTTTGTGGTTGACGGCGGCATGACCCGAAAAATGATCTATACCTGAGGCATTTCCGCCTCATGCACTTCATCAGAAAAACAGAAAGGACGACATGAGCACACGAATCGCGATCGCTGGTGGTGGTATCTCCGGACTCTCCCTCGCTTACGCCCTGCTCGACAAGAACCCGTCGCTGGACGTGACCGTGTACGAAGCCGAACACCGGCCCGGCGGAAAAATCTATACCGAAAAGGTGGGGCACTATCTGTGTGAGGCCGGGGTCAACGGCTTCCTCGACAACAAGCCCGCCACCCTTGAACTGGCGCAAAAAATCAATCTGCCGCCGATCAGAAGCAACGACAATGCACGCATACGATATATCTACTTCGATGGGGCGCTCCGGAGGATTCCGACCGATCCGGCAAAGTTCTTTCTCTCAAATTTTCTGAGCGTCGGGGGGCGTCTCCGCATGATGAGCGAATATCTCGTGCCGAAAAAAGTTTATGACGACGAAACGCTGCGGGACTTCGCCGTGCGCCGTGTGGGGTCTGAGTTTTACGAAAAGCTGCTCGATCCGATGGCATCGGGCATCTATGCGGGCGACCCCGAGAAGATGAGTATCAGGAGCTGCTTCGGCAAGGTGTACGATCTTGAGCAGAACCATGGCGGGCTGATCAAGGGCTTTATGGCAATTGCGAAGGAGAAGAAGAAGTCCGGAGGCGGCGGCAAGGTCGAAGCCGGGCCGGGAGGCACGCTCATGTCGTTCGAAAAAGGCATGTACAGCCTCGTCGAAACGCTCGCCGGGATTCTCGGTCCACGCCTGGTTACCGGCAAACGTGTCAGCGGCGTTGACAAAAAAGGCACAGGATATACCCTGCACTTTGCAGATGGGACTCAGGCTGAAACCGATGTTGTGGTCTTTACCTCCCCTGCGCATGATACCGCTGCTGCGGTGAAGGAGATGGATGCCGACATTGCGAAAATGCTGGATGATATTCCGTATCCCGCCCTTTCAGTTGTCGCTTTCGGGTATCGCCGCGAACAGATCACCCGGGACCTTAACCTTTTTGGTTTCCTGATCCCCGCCAAAGAAAAACGAAAGATTCTCGGCACGCTTTTCGACACAAGCATCTTTACCAACCGCGCACCGGAAGATCGCGTGCTGCTTCGTGTCATGATCGGGGGCATGCGTGCGCAGGAACGGGCCATGCTGCCGGATGATCAGCTGATCGAATTGTCGCTCTCGGAGCTTGCGGCGATTGCGGATGTGAAGGCTGATCCTGAACTGGTCCGGATCTACCGGTGGGAAAAAGCGATACCGCAATACCATGTGGGGCATTACCGAAAACTCGAAATGCTCGATGCAGCTGCGGCAAAACACAAGGGGCTCTATCTTGGCGGAAATGCCATGCGCGGAGTTGCGGTGAACGACTGCATCGGCAACGGCTTCAAGCTGGCGGATCAGATCGTCGGCGATCTCTCAAAATAAGTCGGCCCTTATTTATTCCATACGGTGAAGGGGCATGCCGCCTGGCACTGCCCCTTTTCTACCCGCACCTGCAAGAGCACTACAGGATCAGGAAGTCTCTTCCACAAAGAATTTCTGAAACTCCTGATACGCCTCGATCACCAGACCGACCGGATCCGTCACGCTTCTGGCCACGGTTACCGGCGATCCGATAATGATAAAGTCGGCTCCCATCCTGAGCGCATCTGCGGGCGTTGCGACCGGAAGAGCGTCAGCTGCTCCCGGGTCCATATTCCAGAGCGGATAATTGCCATACACGATAAACTCAAGTGCTTCAGAAATCGTGTCCGTACGGATAACGGAAAGCTCCCTCATGGAACAGAGAATTCTGGTCAACCCCTGACGATACGCCTCCCTGACCAGCTGAAGAATGACCTCGTTGCAGGTCGCTCCGTTTCTGCGTCGGCACTCCTCATCCGTTCCGACAACCCGCACCGACGCAACCGCGGTTGTCGTTATCCTGTGAAAGTGCGCCTGACGCATGACAAAATCGTTGCCGCACTGGAATGTGATGGCCCACGGGTCATACGGCTTGTACATTTCGATGCATTCATCAACATCGGGCAGATACTCTCCAAGGCGGGTATCGATCATCATCTCACCATGATTCCGGATCTCCGACAGGATCTCGATGGATTTCTTCTGGATGGTCGTACCGATCTTGAAGATGGGCCGGCTCCCTCCCGTCGCATCAAATATCCGCCCCCACTCATCGACAGGCAGCCGGTCAAGATTGATAATGATTCCTTTGCTTAATGGCATGGCATGGTCCATGGACATCTCCACCTCGCTTTCCCGTGCTCTATCAGCCGATCATAGTCACATGATAGCAGATAATGGTTGCGCAGGCCATGCCCCGATTTTCCACGTGCATCCGCCGTTGCGCTTTGGCGCCATTTGACGTACTATAGTTTCAGTAATCTGAAGGAGGATCCCATGCTCATAGCCGTGCTCATCGTGCTCGCCCTGATTGTCGCTGTTGCGGTAGCCATGGTCGCAGCCTATAACCGCCTCATTGCCCTGAAAGGACAGACAGATAATGCATGGAAACAGATCGATGTGCAGCTCAAGCGCAGGCACGACCTGATTCCCAACCTGATCAATGCCGTAAAGGGAGCCATGCAATTTGAGAAAGAAACACTCCAAGCGGTCATCTCAGCGCGCAATGCCGCAGTCACGGCAGCGGCAGGAGCATCTCCGGCAAACGCCGGTACCGTCGCCTCCGCTGAAGGAGCCCTGACGGCGGCGCTTACCAAATTCATGGCCATTGTTGAGGCGTATCCGGATCTGAAGGCGACCGGCAACATCAGTCAGCTGCAGGAGGAACTTGCGTCAACCGAGAACAAGGTCGCCTTTGCGCGTCAGGCATATAACGATACCGCGACTGAATACAATGTTGCGCAGAAACAGTTTCCGACCGTTCTGGTTGCAGGAATTGCCGGGGCATCGCCCGCGCAGCTCTGGGAGATCACGGAAGAAGCTGATCGTGCGGTGCCAGCCGTCGATCTCTCACTGAACCAATAGTCGCCTCCCAGGGGTCATGGCAACATTTTTCGATCTGCAAGCGCAGAACAGAAAAAAGACAAAGATCATTGTGGTCTGCTTCGTCCTCTTCTTCATCTGGCTCGGGCTGGGGCTGGACCTGTCAATCTATTTTCTGGGCGGCAATTCCGGAAACACGACATCACGTTACGGCAGTGCGCAAAAGAAGAAGAAACCCTTTACGCCGGTCTTTACCGTCATCGTCGGTTTGACCGGCGCGGGTCTCGCATGGTGGAGCCTTTCCCATGCCTCCGGCAACGTGCTGCATGCCATGCTTGCAAGGCCTGCGGATAAAAAACGATCTCCCGAAGAATTGGCTCTGGTGAATATCGTTGAGGAGATGAGCATCGCCTCATCCATGCCGGTGCCGCAGGTCTGGATCATTCCCGATCCCGATCCGAATGCTCTGGCAGTCGGCATGAAACAAGGCGACTACCACATTGCCGTCACCTCGGGGCTGCTCAAGGTATTGAACCGCGACGAGCTGCAGGGGGTCGTCGCCCATGAAATCGCCCATCTGAAAAATGATGATACGCGTCTCATGACGGCACTGACGGTTCTGGTAGGGTTCGCTGCGCTGATTTCGGAATTCGTCGCACGTTCGCGGATTCGTCTCGATCTCGAAGACGGCGACAGCCGCGACTCGAAAATCGGCCTGATCATCATGGTGATCTGGCTGATTACAGTTCTGCTTGCCCCGATTGCGACAAAACTGATGACCCTCATGGTAAGCCGCGAACGCGAATACCTTGCAGATGCCTCGTCTGCCCAGTTCACCCGCAATCCTGACGGGCTGGCCCATGCACTGATCAAGATCGGCAGGGCAAGCGGACCGACCGCGTCGATCAAGCCGGCTAGTGCCCATCTCTGCATTGCATCGCCCGAGGCTGCCGATCTTGAAGATGATGCAGAGGAGAGCTGGTTTGCCACGCATCCTTCGCTGAAAAAACGCATCGACCGGCTGATGATGATCGGCCGAACAGCCCACTGACGATCTTCATTCATCATCATGAAGACATGCCGGTCCCTCCCTCCATCATGAACATGTTCCCTTGCCTGCCCCGTGCCCCACACAGTGCGATATAATGAAAGAAAAGGGCCGAACCGGTCATGAGAGTATATGTCATTGACGATAAGGAAGAGTACATACCGATCACCCTCGACAAGTTCGCTGAGGGGCATGCCGTTCCCTTCGAGGTCTTTACGGATGATTGCGGAATAAAAAAATCTCTCTTCGACAAAGGCTTCATCTTCAACCGCTTCGCCATGTCGATGATCGTCAGGCAGGGGCTCTCCCGTTTCTACATCAAAACGGCGAACAATCTCAACTTTACGGAGTACCTCCGGCACGCTGAAAAAATGAACCGCATGGTCAAGGACGACTCGGTCCTGTTCATCGATTATTCAGAGTATAAAAGAAGGCATGGGTACATTGACAAAACATTACTGTCGCCGCTGATTCCGGTTGACTTTGAACTTGGCGGCATGCGGTATCCCGTGTTCGGAGGGATTCCGCTTGCCAGCGGCACGCTGACCAAGGATGCCCTGAATGGACTGATGGAGCTGAATGCGGATATCGTCGTGCGCAGCGAAGATGTTGCAAAGTATCAGGCGTATCTGCAGCGGTTGCTTGATCTCCGGCACGAAACCAGCACCGAAAAAAGGATTATTCAGATCAAGCAGGAACTTCTTCGCGGTCTCTTCAGCACCTATCTGCACGATCGGGAAAATCGGGCGCTTCTGGACACCCTGCTCAGGGAAACCGGCGACCTCGTCAGTCATATCGAACGCTATGCGGAAAGTCCGGCTTCCGAAATGAAGGATCTGCTCGAGATCAGGAATGTCGATTCCTATGTCAGCGTTCATTCTGTTAACGTTTGTATTTTCTCTGTCCTGCTCGGTATCCGTCTCGGTCTCGACCCTGGGATTCTTCGTCAGCTTGCGGCAGGCGCACTGCTGCATGACATCGGCAAGTTCCTGATTTCGTATGCCGTCATAAACAAACAGGGAGACCTCACCATCGATGAATACCGGCTCTACTGCACCCATGTCGCCGAAGGCGAACGGTTTGCCCGTGCGCTCGGATGCCTGCCGCCTCATGTCTGCGATATCATAGGACAGCACCACGAACGTCTCGATGGAAGCGGATATCCGCTCGGCCTGAGCGGGAAGGAAATAACGATTTTAAGTCAGATTGTAACCGTTGCCGATTCCTATGAAGCCCTGATTACCAGCACCCCGAAACGGCGCGGAAAAAGCCGCGAGGAAACCATGGCTATTCTCCGGAACGATGCCGAAAAAAAACAGGCGCTCAACCGCACGATTTACCATGCCCTCAATTCGATCCTGAACGAAAGTTAGTCAGAGATGTCGATCAGCTTCTGCTTGATTGCGTAATTGGTCAGTTCCGCATTGTTTTTCATGCGCATCTTTTCGAGAATCCGGACACGATGGGTACTGACCGTCTTGACGCTCAGGCAGAGTTCCTCGGCAATATGGCTGACGGTTTTCCCTGAAGCAATCATGCAGAGCACTTCATATTCCCGGTCGGAAAGAAGCTCATGCAAAGGCCGGTCTGCATCTGCCTCAAAATCAAAAAGCAGTTTTTCTGCAAGGGACGCACTGACATACTTCCCCCCCTGCGAAACCTTACGGATCGCCTCGATCAGCTCCTCCGACGCGCTCGCCTTGGTTATGTAACCTGAAGCACCGGCCTTGAGCGCCCTGATTGCATACTGTTCTTCCGGATACATGCTCAGAACCAGGACTTTCAGTTTCGGCTTCTGCGTTTTCAGCTGCTTGAGGGCTTCCAGTCCGCTCATGCCAGGCATGTTGATATCGAGCAGCAGCAGGTCGAAGTCACTCCTCCAGACCTGATCGAGGACATCCTGTCCGTTGCTTGCCTCCCCGCCGACGAACATATCCGGATTTTCCTCGAGGATCTGCCGCAGTCCATGGCGGAAGATGGCGTGGTCATCGGCAATCAGAATCTTGATCATAGACGCTCTACCTCCTCTTCGGTAAGCGGAATGTTCACCAGCACAGTCGTACCGAGGCCGGGCACCCCGCGAAACCTCACTTCGCCACCAAGGAAACGCACCCGTTCGCGGATACCGATGATACCGAACGATGTCGGACTTGTCAGCTGATCCTCCGTAATGCCTTTGCCGTTATCCTGCACCTGCAGCACGATGGAGTTGCACTGGATGCCGACCATGACATCAACCTGGGTTGCACCCGAGTGGCGGATCACGTTCGTCAGGGTCTCCTGGAATATACGGAATACCGCCGTGGAGCGGTTTTGGTCAAGCGGCAGCTCCTCGACATCAACGGAAAGGTTGCATTTGATACCCGCGCGCTTGCGAAACTCTTCTGCCTGCCATTCGATAGCCGCAATCAGGCCGAGATAGTCGAGCACGCCGGGACGAAGCTCCGATGAAATGCGCTGTACCACTTCAATGGTCTTGTCGACCAGATTGATCATGGGCTGCACGCTCGAGATCAGATCGCTGTCATCGCGCTGGAGCCGACGCTTGAGCCACGAAAGGTCAAGTTTCAACGCAGTCAGGATCTGCCCAAGCTCATCGTGAATCTCGCTGGCAATCTGGCGGCGCTCTTCCTCACGAACGGATTGCAGATGGGCAGAAAGATTTCTGAGCAGTTCCCGGGAATTGCGCAACTGCTCCTCAACACGCTTGCGCTCGGTCATGTCACGCATGATCGTCCGGGTCTTGAGCATCGCACCGTTTTTATCGAGCTCGACGAAAACGTTCAGGCTTGCAGGGAACGTAGTCCCGTCCTTTCGTACGATTTCACGCTCAAGCCCCAGCACGACCGGCTGCATTTTAATGCTCTCAAAATCACGCGCATGAATCTCCCGGGAAGCCTGTGAAAAAATATCCGAAATCGGACGGCCGATGAGATCACTTTTTTCATAGCCGAGCATGCGCGCCTCGGTTTCATTGCATTCAACAATAACCCCATCGGCGTCAACAGAATGATACATGTCTGGCGCATTGTCATAAAGGTCGCGATACTTCTCCTCCGACTCCCGCAACGCCTGTTCGATCTTTCGGCGCTCGACGATATTCGCCATGAGGATCACAATGATCACCGACAGAAAAACGATGGTTGCAACGATACCCCAGATGAGCATTTTGTTCTGGGCATAAAACGTATCCGGCGTGTTGAGAACGATACTCTCCTGCGGCAGCTGCGCCTGACGCACCCGGAACCGCTGAAGCTCCCGGTAATCGAACATGTACTGGTTGGGGCTCTTGCGCACGATCGGTATGTTTTCGACCGCTTCGCCCTCAAGAATCCGCAAGGCCAGTTCGGCAGCTGTTTTCCCCTGAGCGTAGGCGCTGGTGAGCATTCCGCCGATGATGCCCCGACCGAGATAAAAATCCCACACACTGTAAATCGGGACGGTCGCTTCCTGATAGATCACGGCGAGGCTCTCCTCATAGGCGAAGAAATTGCCAGTCCGGTCGCGGTTGACCACCAGAAGCAGAATGATGCTGTCGTATGGGATCTTCCGGATTCGGTCCTTCAGCTCCGGGATATCGAAATCATCAAAAAAGGTGAACTGCACCCGATTCTGGAACGCCGGCATCACCTTGAGGACTTCCTTTTTCATGGCAACGCCGGTCGTGGTCCGATCATTGATGACCACAATTTCCCGCGTATAGGGATGGAGCTTGAGGGCAATGTCAATCGTACTCTGCACGTCGGTTTCCTCAACAACACCGGTCACCCGCTTCTGTCCTTTTATCATTTCATCGGTAAAATTGTTGATACCGGTAAAAATCAGCGGGACATTCGGGAAAAGCTCGGAACGATACTGACGGGCAAAATTAAATGCGTCGTTATCCGCAGCGATGATGACATCGAACGGACTGTCTTCATATTTCAGCTTGTACGTCCGGGCAAGTTGTTTGAAATACTCGGGATGAAAATGTCGCTTCGTATCCATATATTCGAAGTCGACCTCATAGTCATAGCTGTCAGCCGGAAATATGGACTCGATTCCCCGGACAATATTATCGGTCCAGCTCAGCCCCTTGTGATAGGAGTTCAGCACCAGAATCTGTTTTTTCTTTTTCGCCGGCGAAGTTGGATCTGCTCCCCGTGCAGGCGAGGCAAGCAGCACTATTGCCGTGAAAAAAAACACCAAAATGCCTGCCCAGAGAAATGGGGTATAACGGTTACGAGGCATATGTTCTTGTAGAATACCTGAAAAAACAATCATTCATCCAGAAGCGTCCAGTATGCCTCACCAACCCGAGCCTGCGCCTGACGGGCGAGCTCTTTCCGGTCAGTCCGGGAAGCAGCCACTAGAGACTGGGCACAGGTGACCCGGACTTCGATACGGGTAAAACCAAGCACCATCCATAACGATGCAGCCAGCGAGGCGTCACCATACCAGGCAACCGGAGAAGGCTTGTCGCCGGGAAGCAATGCCCCGTCAATTCCGAGATACCTGACGGCTACCGGCAAAACCGGCACCATCAGGCGGGCGGGCAGATCAAAAAATGTGCTTTTGAATGGAAGCACCCCGCATCCGTCGGAAGTGGTCCCCTCGGGAAACACAATCACATGGACACCATGTGCCAGATGTTCTTCAATGTCTTCCATGGCGGCAAGGGCAGAGCGCTTTGCCGCCCGGTCGACATAGACCGTCCCGGCAAGCGACGCAAGCCAGCCGAACAGCGGCCACCTGCGCACCTCGTGCTTGGAAAGAAATGCCGCCGGAAAGACGGCCGCGAGCACAATAATGTCGAGATAGCTGATATGATTACTCACAACAAACAGGCCTCTTCCGTCGCCAGGACGCTCCTGCACACCACGAAAAAATATTTTCATGCCGAGAACGGAACACATCATGCGCGCCCACATCTGCTGCACCCACGCACAGGCTCGCGAACGCTGACGCGGAAACAGGATACCGGCAAGATTGACCAGGACTCCGACCACAAGGATGATCAGGCAGACAGCAAGAAGAGCGGCAAGTTTCAGTATCTTTCTGAACAGCATCGCACCTCGGTGCAAACGGATCTTTGCCGGCAGCGTGCAGACGCTGCCCGATACATTTTATAATACTGTGTTTCGTGTATGAGTTCATTACCGCACCATAAAATCCGTATTCCCTACGCCCGGCCGTTGCTGCTGCTATGCGCAATCGTATTCTGCATAGGCTTCGCATCGCCCCTGCTTGCCGCTCCCCCCCTGCCGGTGCTCCAGAAAAAGGATGCCGTTGTCTCCATTATCGTCAAGGATCGCAACCAGCACGCAGTAAAAACCGTGAGCGGTACGGTTATCGACCGCGATGGACTTGTTGCCACAACCTGCAGCGCGGTCATTTCCTGGCTTACGGAAACCCGAAGCTCATTCCGGGTGCTAACCGCTGAGGGCAACGATATGCCGGTGCTCGATGTCCTCGGCTGCAACCGGGCAAACAACACAGCCATTCTCCGGATACCGGCCGAAGGACTGCCGATGGCTGCTCCTGCACAAAAGAGCGCATCCGCTTCCAGCCTGTGGCTCGCCGGTCGCGACGGGAGCAATTCGCGGATCCTCCCGCTCCCGACAAAACCGCAGAAAAAAACGAAAAAGAAAACGAAAAAACAGCAACGCGACTCAGTTCAGGTTGTGACGACATTCCCTGAGCGCCTGACCGGCGGAGCTGTTCTGAATGACCGCGGCGAGCTTGTCGGCATCGGTACGAACAGCAGTTCCGGAGCCGGAACCGTAGTTCCCTGGGAGACGATTCGCGAACAGCGTGATCTCTATAAAAAACAGGCGCGAAAAAACCGGATGATCGATGCGCTGTTGCAGGGGACTCCCCGGCAGGAAGTGCAGATGGATCCGGCTCCGGTCATTGCAGCCCAGAAGCGGGCCGATACCGAACCGGCCAATCCCGCCGCATGGATTGAACTGGCCAGGGCATGTGATGCGGCCCATCTCCCGGAACGGGCAATCGCTGCATGGAAAAGAGCCGCCCAGCTCGATCCCGGCTCGTATGAAGCTGCTCTCGGTCTCGGCATCGCATCATACCACGCCGGCCGCTATCGCGAGGCGATATCCGCGTATGAAAATGCCCTCCGGCTGAAACCCGACTCGTTGTCGATTCAGGTCAAGATCGGAGCAGCCTGGCTGATCATGGGGGAATTCCGGCAGGCAATTGAGGTCCTCAAAAAAGCGGTCGAGATCGATCCCCGGAGTGCGTCAGCGCATTTCAATCTCGGTGTTGCGCACTACCTGAACGGAGACAAGAGCTCGGCAATGATTGAGTATCTCAGGCTGAGTCCGCTTGATCCAGCGCTCGCCCAAAATCTTTTCGACCTGATGAACTGATCGTCCGCCTGCAGCTTATTTCTTGATCTCGATCGGTGTGCCGTCAGGCACGAGTTTCCAGATTTCTTCAATCTCGCGATTGGTAACGGCGATACAGCCTTCCGTCCAGTCTTCCAGCCGGTGCATCTTCCCCAAGTGGGCATACTGCGGCTTTTGACCATGAATCATGATACTGCCGCCGGGCGACACCCCAAGACGCTCCGCATTTTCGAGGTCTGCAGGTCCCGGATAGGATATTCTCAGGGAAAGGTGGTAGGAACTGTTCGGATTGCGCGCATCGATTATGTACTGTCCCTCAGGCGTACGCTTGTCTCCGGCCCTGACCTTATGGCCGTTGGGATTACCGCCAAGCGCAATCCGATAGGATTTTATGATCTCGCCATTCTGCATGAGCATCAGTATGCGTTTGTGCTTGATCACCACAATGCGGTCCGCCTGCTCGATTTTCGCCCCTGCAGGAGCCGCCATGATGAGCAGCGCAAGCATACTGGCAACCACACTTCCTGCTGTTTTGTTCATGACCGTTCAGCCTCCATAACGCATTGTCACACTGTCAGACCAGCCTGCTGACGTAAAAAGCTCTTAAAAGTCAATATCCTGACGCTATCGAACCGGCCGCGAGCGGCTCCGGCGGCTCGGATCGCTCTCGCCCCCGGCAGCAACCGGTAACGAGCCTGTGTTCGGAAATGAGCGGCACTATCCTGCTCGAACCGCACCTGCAGTGGATCTGCCGACATAGCCCGCCACACGAAATCAATGGTTCTTGAGCTCTTTCCCCTCATCCATTGTGCCCCTTCTGTCCCATGACATGCTTCTATCCATGTCAGCAAAACATTTTGAATGCATATAGTATACCATCTGGTTGCGAGCAGCTTCATCCCTTCGCTATAATAGATATCCCATGAGCAAAACGGACGAAAAAAAAGAGAAATGGGTCACCTGGCTGGCGCTGACAACCGCCGTTCTTGCGGTGCTTGCAGCGATCACCACCATGTATATGGGGAAGTTCTCGACCCGAACCATCCTCATGCAGGCTCAGGAG
>JAAYUK010000082.1 GCA_012517735.1 Nitrospiraceae bacterium | reverse complement strand
GGTTATCGCAAAGCATCCTCCTGGCATGTCTGGTGCAAATGTTTCCGGCATTTACGCGCTCCGGCACGAGCGCAGTTGCTGAAAAAAAGGAGGTCTATCCATGTTTTGGGTACATTTTGCCATACTGCTGTTTGCAATCTATGTCGGCATCAGGGTCGGCGGTGTCGGTCTCGGACTTATCGGCGGCGCCGGGGTTACGATCTTCACCTTTGCTTTTGGGATGAAGCCCGGCTCTCCTCCCATCGATGTCATGCTTATCATTGTGGCAGTTGTCGCCGCATCAGCGACGCTGCATGCGGCCGGCGGCCTGACGTATATGGTTCAGCTGGCGGAGAAGCTGCTTCGCAGGCATCCGCGCAATATTGTCTTTCTGGCCCCGTTCTGTTCCTATTTTCTGACCATGGCGGTCGGAACCGGACATGCGGTGTACATGTTGCAGCCGATTATTGCCGATGTTGCGTATAAAACCGGTATACGTCCTGAGCGCGCCATGGCCGTCTCTTCGATTGCATCGCAGATGGGCATTACCGCCAGTCCGATCGCGGCAGCGGTAACCAGTTTCCTTGCCATGTCGCTCAAGGCAGGCTACACGGTCACACTTTTTCATATTCTCGGGGTAACTGTTCCGGCAACCTTTATCGGCGTCCTGATTGCCGCACTCTGGAGTCTCAATCGCGGCAAGGATCTCGACAAGGATCCCGAGTTTCAGGAGCGCATGAAGGATCCTGCTTTCCGCGCCCAGCTCGATGAGAGCGTGACATTGCTGGATCACGGCATTTCAGCGAAAGCCAAACGTTCGGTACTGCTCTTTTTTGCCGGCGTCATAGCTATTGTGCTTATTGCATCATTCAAGCTGGCGCCGGTCATTGACGGCAAGGCTGTTTCCATGACCACGATTGTCCAGATCGTCATGCTGTCGGCCGGTGCTCTGATCCTGCTATACAGCCGGGTCAAGGTTGCGAAAATAGCATCATCGTCGGTTTTTACTGCCGGTATGGTGGCAGTTATCGCAATCATGGGTATTGCCTGGATGAGCGATACCTTTATCGATGCGCACAAAAAGACCCTCGTTGAGAATATGAAGGCAATGGTGACCCAGTATTCATGGTTGTTCGCAGTCGCCATGTTCTGCGTTTCCGCTTTTGTCAAGAGTCAGGCAGCAACGCTGGTAATCATGGTGCCGGTCGGTTTTGTCCTCGGCATTCCGATCAATCTGCTCATCGGCATGATCCCGGCCTGTTATGCGTATTTCTTCTTCTGTTTTTATCCGAGCGACCTGTCGGCCATCAACTTTGACCGGACCGGCACGACCCGCATCGGCAAGTATTTGCTGAATCACAGCTTTATGATTCCGGGTCTTATCGGAGTCGGCACCGCTACGGTGATCGGCTACCTTATCGGAGCGTTTTTCCTGAAACTGTAGGATTGCGATGATCCCGGCCAGGAGACATGATTTCTTCGGCCGATGCGAAGGCGGGGGAACGTGAGCGTGCATACGGTGGGTGACGTCCTGAAGATGGTCCGTCTGCAGAGCAGAACCGGCATGTTATGCTTCAAACTGTCGGGGGCGAAATATCTCCTGAATCTGTATTTCAGCGGCGGCAATCCCTATGCAGTATCGTTCGGCCGGGATCGGGGCGAGCGCGCCCTGGAAGCGCTGCTGCGGGGTTCAGTCGAGAGTTGTCACTTCGTTGTCAATCTGTCCTCACGATATCAGGACGTCATGCCGGGCTTCGACTCGTTGGTCGATGCAACCGCGAAACTCCCGGTCGCATCGGTTGATATGCAGATTACCGGGGAGTCGCACGGTCCCGTTGTCGATGCCCGGGAAGCGGGTAGTACCACCGGAGCGTTGCAGTCGATGGGGGCAGAGGATCACGCGTCGCAGCTGCGTGAATCGGGCAAGCGCATCATTCCGTCGCTGCCTGACGATATCCCCTGGGAATGACGCAGCCACGACGTCGAGAGGTTGAAAACAGGGCTGTTTTCTACTATGATGAAAAGAAAAAAGGAGTGGTCAATGAGATCGGTGAGAAAGTGTTTTCTGGTTTTCCTTCTGGCGGTATTGATCGGATTGCCTGTATGGAGCCTTGAGGCTGCACCGCCGGACCAGACCGGTCCCTCGCTTGCGGATCTGCACAAGGCGAAAGGGCAGAACTGCAAGTCCTGTCATGGCGAGAGCATGAAGGTTGACGATAACGAATCCGGGGTCAATGCTCAGTGTGCATCCTGCCACGGAAGCCTTGCCGACCTTGGCGCAAAGTCGAAACACGACATCAATGCGCACAAGTCGCATCTTGGCCAGATCAACTGTACCGCCTGCCACCATGGGCATGTTGCCTCGAAACCGTATTGTCTCAACTGTCATACGTTCGATATGAAAATTCCGGGAAGCACTGCAAAAACCGGCATTGAGCGGAAGATCGTACGGAAAGACCCGACGCGCGATCGTGCCGATGTGGTTGTTATCGGTGCAGGAGCAGCAGGATTTACCGCGGCAATTACTGCCCATGACGCCGGTGCGAACGTGATTCTGCTCGAAAAGATGCCGATTACCGGCGGCAACAGCATGCTGTCCGCAGGCGGCATGAACGCTGCGAATACGCAGTTTCAGGCGAAAAAGAATATCAAGGACAGCACCGACCTCATGTTCACGGACACCATGAAGGGCGGCAAGAATATCAACAACCCGGAGCTGGTCAGGATACTGGCTGAAAAATCGGCTGAATCGGTGGAGTGGCTTACCTCTCTTGGGGCTGACCTGAGCGATGTGGGGAGGTTTGGCGGTGCGAGCGTGAACCGGATACATCGTCCGACAGGCGGTTCCGTCATCGGGGCTCATCTCATCGGCGTCCTTCGCAAAAATGCTGAAGACCGCAAAATCGATATCAGGGTAAACAGCAAGGTGGTAGAGCTTTTGCGCGATGCTGACGGCAAGGTCACCGGCGTGCAGGTTGAGGGCAAGCACCGGGGGCTCTATGTGATTGAGGCAAAAGCGGTTGTTATTGCCGCGGGCGGTTTTTCCGCAAACGCTCAAATGGTCGAGGCTTTCAAGCCTGAATTTGCCGGCATGACCACGTCCAATCAGCCGGGAGCGCAGGGAGAAGGCATGAAGCTCGGTGAAGCAGCGGGCGGCCAGCTGATCGACATGAAGGAGATACAGATTCATCCGACCGTTGCCGCAGGCAGCCGTATTCTTATTACCGAAGCGGTGCGCGGAAACGGTGCTATCCTCATCAACAGGGAAGGCAAGCGCTTTGTGAACGAACTGACGACCCGCGACGCTGCTTCGGCGGCTATCCTCAAACAGACCGGCA
Organism: Nitrospiraceae bacterium; assembly: GCA_012517735.1. Taxonomy (GTDB): domain Bacteria; phylum Nitrospirota; class Thermodesulfovibrionia; order Thermodesulfovibrionales; family Dissulfurispiraceae; genus JAAYUK01. Next base: position 47,305 of record JAAYUK010000082.1, on the reverse strand, counting down.
AGTCCGCATTTCTGGTTTTTGATGACTCGATTCGCAAAAGCCTGAAGCAGATCGATGGGTATTTCCATCTCGATCTGGTCAAGGAAGGAGCCACCGTTGAGGAACTTGCCAAGGCCATGGGCGTTCCGGCAGATGCCCTGAAGGCGAGTGTCGATGCCTACAATGCTGCATTCGATGCCAAGAATGATGCCGAGTTCAAGCGTCCGGACCTGCCGCGTGCGATCCGTACGCCGAAGTTCTACGCAATTGAGGTCAAGCCGGGGATTCATTACACCATGGGCGGTCTGAAGATTGATACCCTGACGAGAGTGATCAACAAGGACGGCGCGCCGGTTCCGCATCTCTATGCGGCTGGAGAAGTGACCGGCGGGGTGCATGGGGCAAACCGGCTGGGAGGCAATTCGATTTCCGAAACGATCACCTTCGGGCGTATTGCCGGGGCCACAGCGGCGAAGCAGGCAACCGGCAAGTAGGACATCGTCGTTTCCGGCGGCAAGGGCTGCAGGGCCCTTGCCGTTTTTTTCCCAGAAATGATCACTGGTTGTGGAATTGTTTTGTCGGGTAACCGTGCGGGAGCTGGTGCGTTCTCGTGATGCGCCCAGTGTTCAGGCGCTGGGGTAACGGTCTGCGATGGAGCGGATGGTGTCAAAGGACGCAAAAAAGGCTTCAATGAGTTCGGGATCGAATTGTCTGCCTGCCTCCTGCCGGAGGGTTTCGAGCACACGGCCTTCGTCCCAGGATTCTTTGTACGCACGCCTTGATGAGAGCGCGTCATACACATCGGCAATCGCTACAATACGCCCAAAGAGCGGTATTTCTTCGCCTTTTTTTCCAGGAGTGCCCTGACCGGTGGCCAGCACCTCACCGTTGAGCGGATTGACATGTCCCGGGTAGCCGTTGCCGTCCCAACGTTCGTGGTGGTTCAGCGCGACCGCCGCCGCCGCCTGGTCGAAATCGGAGAAGGTGTCGGAAAAGAGACGTGCTCCCAGCCAGGTGTGGTTTTTCATCACTGCATATTCCGCGTCGTCCAGCCTGCCCGGTTTTTTCAGAATGGCATCGGCAATCGCAACCTTGCCGACGTCGTGCAGCATGGCCGCCATGCGGAGCACATCGCGATTCTGCGTGATTTCACTTTCAGCAACTCCGCGTGAGCGGGCCCACCGTTCATAAATTTCGATCGAGTAGGCGGCAACGCGGTTGACATGAGCTCCGGTCTCTTTGGGATCGCGCAGTTCCGCCATGCTGATCATGCGGAGAATCATGGCGCGGGTCATCATGGCCCGCTCGATGGCGATCGCGGCATTGCCGGCGAAGTGCATGATGAACGGTTCATCTTCAGGCGCAAACGGAACAACGGTACCCGCCGGGTCGCATGCGTTGATCAGCTGCAGGACGCCGATCACCGCTCCCCGGTTGTTCTTGAGCGGGAAGGTCAGCACCGATTGGGTACGGTATCTGGTCAGCTCGTCATATCCCCGGTTAAACGCATAGGGAACCGTATCCGGAAGTTCATAGACATCGGGAATGTTCAGCATGGTGCCTGTATTGGCAACGTAGCCAGCGAGCGATGCGTTGTTGATCGGCACGGTGAATGTCGAATAGATGAGCTTCTGTCCGGGGGCAAGCTGTTTCTGGAAGGTATCGTTCTGCGTGTAGCTGAACTTGAGGGTCTCTCCCTCGCGGATATAGATAGACCCGGCATCTGCATTGACAAATGCCCGGGCCACACTCAATATGCGTTCCAGCAGGATGTCAACATCGCGTACCTGCGCAAGCTCAAGGCCCAGCGACAGTATTTGACGCATTTTCTCTTTTTCGTCGATCATCCTCTCCCCTTCAGAAGAGTGTAACGCATCGTTCCAGCACTGTCAATGAAGAGAAGGCTGCAAAAAAGACTTTCGGCGCTGACGTTACCGGTTCTCCTCAGACTGAACATCTCCGGTCCGGTCATATCCGCCGAATGCCTGATCGATGAGTGTTTGCGGAGGAGGTTGCGTAAAGAGGCTGACGACCGGAACAACCAGCATCGGCAGGAACATGGTGATGGCTCCGGCGACCGGGATGCCGTTTTTCCCCCACAGGAGAAACAGGGAAAACGCGGAGAGCAGTCCTGAGACAATCCCGGCATATGCCCCCTGTCTGGTTGTCCGCTTCCAGAAAAGTCCGTAGATATACGGTGCCAGGAATACCCCGGCCAGTGCTCCCCACGACATGACCATGAGATTGACGATGACATCCACTTTGACCATGGCGAGAATGAGCGAAAGCGCGACAAAGACCGCACAGAGCAGGCGCATGAGGATCATGGTCTGCTTCTGGTTGGTGTGGCGGTTGATGAAAGCCCCGTAAAGATCGATTGCAATTGCAGAACTCGAAACGAGCACCAGCGAGGAAAGACTCGACATGGAGGCCGAAAAGACGAGGAGCAGAATGACCAGCACGAAGCCGTGCGGCAGCATGGTCGTAATGAAGTGCGGCATGAGCAGGTCAAGGTTCGGCCTGCCGTTCTCGAAAATGCCCTGTGGCAGACCGGCCGGATAGTAGAGGTGGGTAAGCGCGCCGCTGTAGTAAGCGCCGAATGACATGAAGAGCGCGAAGATGCCGGCGACAGTCATCGCCCGTCTTACGTCCGCTACGCTCCGGATGGAATAAAACTTCTGCACCATCTGCGGCATAGCCATGGGGCCGAAGCTGGTGATCAGGACGAGCGATATCAGAAAGACCGATCCCGGCACGAGAATCTGCCACTCGGCAGGGCCGAGCGGCACCGGTTTGATAAGCCCGGGTGCCATGACCGCAGGATCGCCGAGCAGCTGGGTCGCGGTGTGAACAAAGCCGCCCTGCCACTGCGCCAGAAGAAATACCATGAGCAGGACCCCGGCAAATTCGACGATGCCCCGGATGAAATCGCTCACCGCCACTGCGAGATAACCGCCCATGACCAGATATACGCCGGTAAGCGCAGCCAGAAATATCAGCGCCTCATTGTACTGGAGGCCGAGCGTTTTTTCGAACAGATAACTGAGACCCATATAGACCGAAGCGGAATAGGGGACCAGAAAGATGAAGATTGCGAGCGACGAGATGATCTGCAGCCCCTTGCTGTCGTAGCGGGCATGGAGAAACTCGGGCATGGTCAGGGCATTGAGCCGGGTTGTCATGATACGGGTTCGGCTTGCAAGGAGCTTCCATGCGAGGAAGGTCCCGATCAGGGTATTGCCGAGAACGATCCAGAGCGTATGGATGCCGAATCCCCATCCAAGCTTGCCGGCATAGCCGATAAAGAGCACGGCCGAAAAATAGGTGGTCCCGTAGGCAAACGCGCTCATCCACGGTCCAAGTGTCCGGCCGCCGAGAAAGAAGTCGCCGACCGACTTCGTCCGCCGCATGCACCAGTAACCGACGCCGAGCATGATGAGCACGTAGACAACGACGATGATGATGTGCAGCAACTGGGACATGGAACGACTCCTTACCGCGCAGATATGCCCGAACCGTAACCAGGCCGGAGGCAGAAAAAATGTATTATACCACGGGAATAGCGAGCAGAATAATGTAATGACCGGTCGTTATGACAACTTTGCAAAGTGTCTGTTTCGCAGTATACTCAGGGTAGGAAGTGGTCGATGTCGTGAAAAACATGCACAAAATGCCAGAAAGGAGTGAGTCATGTTCAAAAAAATCCTGGTACCGCTCGACGGGTCCGAGCTTGCGGCCAGTATTCTCCCTCAAGTAGAGGACCTCGCGAAAAGCCAGCAGGCGGCTGTGGTCCTGCTGACGGTCGGAAACTTCTCGAGCATGGCAGCAATGATTGAAGCCGCTCCGCGGTTTGTTGAAGAAACCATGGAAGCGCTGAAAAAGACCGCGCTGGAGAAAATGGAGCCCATCGCTGCTGCCATCAAGGCAAAAGGCATTCCGGTCGAGTTCGAATATCGGGAAGGCATGCCGGCTCAGGAGATCCTCATCTGTGCTGCGGAGAAAGGGTGTGACCTTATCGCCATGGCTACCCATGGCAGGGGAGAGGTCGCCTGGGTGCTCGGCAGTGTCGCGGAAAAGGTTGTGACGCATGCCACCGTGCCGGTATTATTGATGCGCGTTATCGAGCCGCAACCGCTCGAAACAAAGCGGGAACTGTTCGGCGGGCCGTAGTAGCAATCCCTTTTGCCATACGAAACAGGCCAGCCCGAATGCGGCTGGCCTGTTTCGTTTTCAGAATACAGACTACTGGGCGTCGACGATTTTTACCTTCATCTCCACGCGTTCTTTCGGATTGTCGTTGGAGTCGCGCGGCTCGCTCACGATCTTGTCGGCAATTTCCATTCCCTTCACGACTTCTCCGAATGCGGTGTACTGGCGATCGAGGAATGGAGCATCGGCAACACAGATAAAGAACTGCGAGCCAGCGCTGTCCGGGTGGCCTGCGCGAGCCATCGAGAGCACACCGCGCTTGTGCGGCGTTGCATTGAACTCCGCCTTGATCGTGTAGCCCGGGCCTCCCATGCCATGTTTCGACTTGTCGGCATCCTTCGAATTCGGGTCGCCACCCTGGATCATGAAGCCGGGAATCACACGATGAAAGGTGGTTCCATCATAAAAGCCCTTCTGGGCAAGGTCAATGAAATTCTGCACATGACCCGGAGCAACATCAGGCAGGAACTTCAGTTCGATATCGCCGAACTTGGTGGTGATAATAGCACGTTTCTCAGACATCTTTTTTGTCTCCTTTTGAACGGGTTGTTGTTGCTGCGGTTGCGGTTTTTGTTCAGAGCAAGCGATAACGGCAAAAAGCATGATGGTGAGGCACATACAGAGCGATTTCAATGTATACACGATCTCTCCCTGATTGAGATAATGACTTTTATTATACATCAGGTGGGAAGGATTCGACACCGGCAGGAAAACGACCGGCGAACACGGCAAGGCAGCGAACAGCACAAATACGGAAATGGCCACAGAAAACGGGCGCTGTCTTCTCATTTTCATTTCTGGACGGTATCCTTGCGGTGTTGAAACAAAAGACATTCGGGTAGTATCGTAAAACAGTACGCAGCAGAGGAGGTAACCATGGGAGCCGTTGAGAATAGAAAAAGCAGCGATTTCAAGCTGATTCGCGAACAATGGGGAGTGATGACGTTATACGAACGCTTTGAGCAGGTTGTCGCCATTCTATTGAGCGGGATCATCGCTATTGTGATCATCATGGCGCTCGTTCAGCTTATCATGCGGATACTACCGTTGCTCATCGTCGGCGCCGTGGATGTCCTTGACTACGGAGTGTTTCAGTCACTGTTCGGGACGATCATGACGCTGCTGATCGCCCTGGAGTTCAAACATTCGATCCTTCGTGTCGCCTTGAGAAAGGACAGCATTGTCGAAGTCAAGACGGTCATTCTGATCGCGCTGCTTGCGATCAGCCGTAAATTCATCATTCTCGACAGCAGCAAAACGGGAGCGGAAACGATCGCAGCACTCGCTGGCGCAACACTTGTACTCGGTATCGTGTACTGGTTGCTCCGGGATCGGGATGATCGGTCCGCGGTGATAAGAATGCGCAAGGAAGAAGCCGCGCAATCGAATCAGGCGACAGCACATTGATCCCGATTGGCCACTTTTTGGCAGCGTGTGAAAGAAACTTTTTACTGCTTGAGTACTTTGGGGTCGGCTATTGGCAGTCTGAGCGGTTTCGGTCGAATCCAATGACAATTTTGGGATAATCAGGAAAGGACTGGAACATGGCATCAATCACCTTTCGTAGCATAACCACTGAAAAAGAACTCCAGACTTGTATTGAACTACAGGCTAAAATATGGGGATTAAGCCCTGACGGCTGTGATTCTCTGATCACCCTTAAGGTATTGAGCATGGAGTCACCCCCGATGGGGCTGGTCATGGGCGCTTTTGACGGAGACCGGATGGTCGGGTTAGCAATATATTTGCCGACCAGATCTGCCGGCTGCCTGTACTGGCATATGCTGGGCATGCTGCCGGAATACCGTGATGCCGGTATCGGTCTTGATTTTCACAGGCAGGCGCTTCAGTGGTACAGATCCCATGATGTGGTGAAGCTTGTCTGGACCTATGAACCGCTGGAGGGGAGAAACGCTCACCTCTACCTGAACCGTTTTGGCGCATGTGTGGTCGCCTATAAGTCGGACTGTTTTGTTGTTGAGGATCAGATGAACAGCGGTATGCCTGTTGACCGCTTTCTGGTTGAACAGGATCTTTTGCTGCCACGGACTCAGGCATGCCTTGACGGAAGTCACAAGGCACCAGAACTTTCAACGGTGCTGGGACTGCTGCCGGTTGCCCGAAACGGCTACATGCCGGATGCAGACCAGGTTCTGGTGCAGATACCTGCCGACCTGCAGGCATTGAAACAGTCTGACAGAAATGCTGCCATTGCCATGCGTCAGGAGACCAGACTGCTGTTCAGTGAGTATATCAACCAGCGCGGCTATCGCTGCCGGACTCTGATCAGAGGTCAACTGCAGGGGCAACGGCAGAACTATTATCTCCTGGAGCGGGAGTGAGGTCTGTGGTTATGGATGGTCTGAAACAATTTCTGAACGCGACGACGCAGCAGGCGCTCAAGGTGCGCGTGGGTGGCTACCTTGATAAGGAGACCGACGAAGCCCAGTTGATTGAGCGGCTGAAGGCACGCTACGGTATTGAACAGGTCTATCGATTTGACATTGGCAAGAACTGCGACGGTTTTTCACCGCTGATCAGAGAGCTGCTCAACTATGTCGATATGGGGGAACTGGCGGTCAGCAAGCTGGATGAATATCCGGACAATCATTACCGGATGCTAAAGAAAAAATTGTCCGAGCTGTATGGGGTGCATCCAGACTGGTTTCTGCTTGGTACCGGGCTCGATGCAATCATCGACTTGGTTGCCCGTGCCTTTCTTGTTGACGGAGATCATTACCTCCTGCCGGTACCCAATTTCAATCTGTATGAAGAATACGCCTCACGACTCGGCGCTATTGCTGTGCAGGTGCAGCTTAAGGAAGAGGATCAATACCGCTGGACCGCCGATACAACGACTGCTTTGATTGCTCAGCTTGCTGCCGGTCCCCGGCTGCTCTGGATCAGCAACCCGGTTAACCCAACTGGTCAGCTGATTCCACAGGAAGAGCTTTTGCCGCTGTTGGATGCGGCAAAGAAGCAGGGCTGTTGTGTGGTGGTGGATGAGGCTTACGGTGAATACACGGATCAGGATGACCGCGTTGTATCCTGTGCCCGCTATGCAGGAGAGTATCCTAACCTGATGGTGCTGCGCACGTTTTCAAAGATCTACGGCCTGCCCAGCATCAGGGTAGGCTACTTGATCTGCTCCTCTGCTGATATCAGGACCGGGCTGCAGGTTTACTGCCCCTATTTTCCGGTTACCTGGTTTTCACTCTATCTGGCCCAAATGGCCTTTGTTGACCAGGATTACGTGAACGATTCCCGACGGATAAACCGCATGCGTCGGGATACCCTGCAAGAAGGCTTCCGGGGAATGTCAGTCTTTAGGTGCCTGTCGTCTGACACCAATACCCTAATGGTGAGACATGCTGGTCTGACCGGCAGCAAGCTGAGTGATGCCTTTGCATCCCATGGTATTCTTACTGCTGATCTGGGGAACATGACCGGATTGAACGGACGCGGCTATCATCGGATCACGGTCCGCAACGAAGCGGACAACACCTACCTCCTGAATGTATGCCGGGAGCTTCATTCGGATTACTGATGAATGCGTTAGTGCATAGCAGCTCGGATCAGATTCAGGCATGTCAATGATTTTATGTGAATGTCTTTTCAGTAATAGTCATGCCAAGGACATTCTTTCTTTAACCGAAAATTGTCATTAGCCCGGCAGGACAGGCAACGCCGCTCAAATACCGCCCCGAAAAGTCATTGACATTTTTGGGGATTCCGTTTGTCGGACGGCATCCAGCCGTCCTGCGGGGTATTCGCCATGCACATACGTCCTGAAAGTGCCGCTTTGCCGGAGAAATCCGCCCTGTTGCAAGCCCAGCCAGCTCGGAGCGCTTTCGGTCGAATCCAATGACTTTTGGGTTGAATCGTGCTGTAGCTATGCTGTCAAGGCACGCGCAGAGGAGGGAAAGAACGAGACTCTCGAACGCAGTCCTTCAGGACGTCGCCTGCAGGAGTTTGTTGGGCATCTCTTCTTTTCCATTTTTCAAATGACGTCATGGCTCACTTGCGTTCCCCTTCTGGATCAAGTCGGTTAAAAAGATCGAGTTCATGCGAAAGTCCTCTGCGCGATTACAGGCAGAGATGCGGTGTCCATCTCACACGACCATCCCACCGTATTGTCGCCTGTTGAAGTGATTTGAAGCGGCATAACAATATGCACCGACAAAGGGCAGATAGAGGTAGTCTCCCCGTTTGACGCCGTTGAGTGTTGTTGCGCTTCGAATAATGTCGCCTGAGAAGCAAAGCGGTCCTGCAACAGCATCGTTTCCCGTATTAGGAAGATCCTCGTGCTCGGATGTGCGCACATGGAAGGGGCGGTGGTAGATGAGCTGGTCGTATCCTACATCCATGACCGCAATGGCGCTGTTATCATCGCGTTTCACCATGACGACCTTCGTGATGAGGCACATAGTGTCCCCAACGAGGGATAGGTCGGCGATGCTCGGAGGCGGCATTTCGGGCAAGTACCATCCTGCGAGGCCACCGCCAATATTGAGCATACGTATCTTCCGTCCGAGTTCTGCCTCCAGATTGTCTGCCAACCGATGAAGCGAGTCAATCGCCTCCCGGAACGTATCTAACAGGCTGCTGAAAAATCTTTGTGCAAAATGCACTGCGAAAAACGGCTCTCTCAGAGGCTCAGGGATCGAAAAACTCGGAGCAATCCATGTCGGAACATCCCCCAAATTGACCTCGTTGATCCGAGGAGGGACTTTTTCAGCAGCCTGTGAGTATTTGAGGGTAAGGTCATGTCTTGTCATCCGCCGACTTGTCTCACGTCTCCAGCAGTTTTTCGAGAAACCAGATGGCCCCTTTTTTGTCGAGCGGGTCGTTGCCGGAGCCGCACTGGGCGTCCTGCACACAGGAGGGGCAGCCGTCGTCGCAGTCGCAGGTGCGCAGCAGTTCTATGGCGGCCGATATCCATTCGCGCGGCACGTCGAGCACCCGTTTGGTAAGGCCGATGCCGCCGTCGTAGCCGTCGTAAATGAAAATTGCTGGAGACTTCATCTCAGGGTAGAGCGGATAGCTGATGCCTCCGATGTCTCCCTTGTCGCAGAGGGCGAAGAGGGGAATGGCATTGATCGTCACATGCTCGGCAGCGTGGAGCGTGCCCGCAAGGTCGAATCCGCGTTCGACTATCTCCTCTCCGAGCCCGCGGTTGATCGTCATCCAGATACCCTCGGTTTCAAATACATATTCAGGCATGTCAACACTGAGACGTTCGAGCCTGGTGCCGTGATAAAGGTGTTTTTTATCATACCCCACAACCTGATAGGTGATTCTTACTTTCCCGTGCATGATGCTGACATCTTTACTGAGCAGCGACGGAAATTGTGCGAGGACATCGACTACCTCGGCATGTTCATTGGAGAGTGCCTGCGTGTAGTACTCAACATTGACTTCCTTGCAGGAGGACTCGTTATCTTCGATATTGAGGCGTGTAATACGATACTGTCTGCCACGGTGCAGGTAAATGGCGCCGGGGAAGCCGTCGCGGTAGATACGACGGCCGTCGAGTTCGCCGATCAGTTGGCCGCGTTCGTCGTAGATGCGGAGCGGCCTGCCGACGCTGCGGATGCCGACGGTATTCTGCGGATTTCTGATGCCCGAAAACCAGATGTCTCCCCGCCTGCCGGCCACCAGCGCCCGTTCTGCGATCAGTTCGTCGAAAACCGGCTCGCCGATGTAGCCGCTGTAGACCGGATCATCAATGGTGAGCCACTGTTCACCGGCGGCGCAGACGAGGTGTTGCTTGAGGATGCGTTCATTGCCGGGATCGCACGAGGCAGACTCATGCGGCTTGGAGAAGAGCATTTCGGGGTGCGATACCAGATAATGGTCAAGAGCGTCTTTCAACGCAATCATTACGACGAGCGATTCGCGGTCTCCGCGTCCCACTCGTCCGGCGCGCTGCCACATGCTTGCGATGGAACCGGGATAGCCGCAGAGGATGCAGACGTCGAGCCCGCCGATGTCCACGCCAAGCTCAAGCGCGCTGGTCGAGATGACGCCCATCAGTTCACCGCTGAAGAGTTTCTGTTCGATCTCGCGGCGCTCTGACGGCAGAAATCCGGCGCGGTACGGGCTGATCCGGTCGGCAATCAACGGTGCTCGCTGGACTGTCCAAGTGTAGATCAGCTCGGTTATCTTCCGTGCTTTGGTAAAGACGATGGTCCGCAGGCCGGCTTTTATGCATTGGGTGAATATGCGCGTGGCTTCCGAGTAAGGGCTGTCGATCGGGCTGATGCAGAGGAAGTGTTTGCCCGACTGCGGCGCGCCGGTCTGGTCGACGACCACAAACGATTTGCCGATAAGTGTTTCGGTGAATTCTTTCGGGTTGGCGATGGTTGCGGAACAGGCGATGAAAAGCGGCGTTGCTCCCCAGCAGGTGCAGATGCGCCGAAGACGCCGGATGACATGGCTGACATGCGAGCCGAAGACGCCGCGATAGGCGTGCACTTCGTCAATAACGATATACTTCAGGTTTCTGAAAAACGGTTCCCATTTTTTATGAAACGGGTTGATGGCGTGGTGGAGCATGTCGGGATTCGTGAAGATGACGTTCGGCATTTCCTCCCGTATCCGCGAGCGCCGATAGGGTTTCGTATCGCCATCATACACCTCGGCTCGCTGCAATGGTTCTTTGCGCCCCACTTTGGCAACCGGCCCCAGTACCGCGTCGAAGAGGCCGTTCAGCGCTCGGAGCTGGTCCTGCTCGAGCCCTTTGAGCGGGAAGATGTAGAGTGCTTTTGCTTCAGGATTCTGGAGGATGGTTTCGATGACCGGAATGTTATAGATCAGGCTCTTGCCGCTTGCGGTCGGCGTCATGACCACGACATGCTCGCCGCAGCGGATGTGGTCGATTGCCTCCGCCTGATGCCGGTAGAACTTTTCGATCCCCTGAGCTTTGAGCGCTTCAGCAATCTGCGGATGCAGTACCATATCTTCATACACCGCCTCGCGCGGCGGGATGAATTCATGCGCAGTGATGCCGGGTCCGGTCAGGCGATCGGCTTTCAGTGCTTCGATCAGAGTATGGAGGATAGTGTCTTCAGGAAAGGGCATACAAGTCTCTTGAGAAAGTATACCGTACACGCAGCCGCAAGGGTAAGGCGATTGGGTTCTGATACCATTTTTCGCAACGGGAGACGGTCTGGGTGATCCAAAGACAATCTTGAGCGACCACAGGGGCTTTGATGCTCACTGAGACGAAATTTTGGGACAGGTGCGTTCACGGTGACCATCGAGAGCTCCAAGCTTTTTCGCCTGTGCAACTCTTTACAGCATTTGCGAAAACAGCTTTAATAGAGGATCATGACTCCGTACTGGAAATTCAGGGTGATGTCCCGCGGTGAGATGAATGCTGATCCGATTGCGGGCGAATTTTTCACCACTGATCATCTTGACAGTATCACCGATGCCCTTGTGCGTGAAGTCATTCAAAATTCGCTCGATGCGGCAGTGCCCGGCGAAACGGTGACCGTGCGCTTTCGTATCGTCGGCCGTAGCCATGGCAATGCATCGCTCTTTGAGCGCTATTTTGCATCGCTTTCCCCGCATTTGGCCGCCGAACAGAACGGACTGTCGTTTCAGCCGTCGCTGCATGATCCCATGCCTTACCTGGTCATCGAGGACTTTGGGACACGGGGGCTTGAGGGCGACTTTCGTGTCGACAGCGATCTTGAGCGGTACGGTGCCAAAAACGACTTCTTCTATTTCTGGAGAAACGTCGGCCGCTCCGGCAAGACGGAAAGCGATCGGGGCAGATGGGGTCTCGGCAAGACGGTATATCAGGCAGCATCGCGGATGAACGCTTTTCTTGGCATAAGCACCCGCCGCAGCGACGGCAGTCGGCTGCTCATGGGACAGGCTACCCTGAAGACGCATGTGCTCAACGGACGCAAATACTATCCTTATGGATGGTACGGTCTGTTTGAGGGCGATTTTGCACTGCCGGTGCAAGACGCCGACACCCTGCGGAGGTTTTGTGCCGACTTTTCGGTTGATCGCGCCGAAAAACCCGGACTTTCGGTCGTCGTGCCGTATCCGGATCCGTCCATCACGGCGCTCCGACTGATTGCTTCGGTGCTTATCCATTATTTCTTCCCGATTGTCGGGGGAACCCTTGCTGTTGAGGTGATCCAGGGGGACCTCAAGCCCAGGATCATTTCACGCGATACCGTTGATTCGCTCCTTGAACAGCTTGAAATCGAGCAGACTCACATGAACAAGAAGAGACTGCGGGCCCTGCTTGCGATGTCGCAATGGGTCCACGGTCTGAACCGCGAAGATCATGTTGTTCTCCGTCCGCCGAATCCGGCTCGCGCCGCTGAATGGGACGAGTCCCTCGTTCCGGAGGAACGTCTTGCGGCAACGCGTGCGGCATTTGAAGCCGGCCAACCGATTGCCGTCCGCGTGCCGATGAAAGTCCAGCGGCCGCATCATGGCGGCCAGGAGGCCTCCTTTTCCGTATATCTGCAACGTGATGAGAGCCTGGAGCAGCCCGAAGATCATTTCGTCCGTGACGGCATCACCATAGCAGGCGTGAAGTCGCTCCGGACCAAGGGGGTCAGGGCTCTGGTCGTTGTCGATGATCCTGTGTTGTCCGCCATGCTCGGGGATGCCGAAAATCCGGCGCATACGGAGTGGCAGGAACGTTCCCCGAAGTTCCGCGGTAAATATGTCCGGGGCGCTTCCGCATTGCGCTTTGTCAAGAACAGCCCGCGGGAACTGGTGCGCATTCTGTCGGCGCCCCCGAAGGGCAAGGACGAGTCTCTGCTCCGGGATCTGTTTTTTGTCACGGTACCCGCCCAGCCGTCGGCCCCGGAAGGTGGGCAGAAGAAAGGAAGGGAAGGACAAGGCGGTTCGGATGCCATGGACGCTGCCGGGTATGGACAGGGGCGCTATCTGCTTGTTGTGCCGGTGAAGACCGGTTTCCGGGTCTCCGGCGACAGAACCCGACCGCTGCCGACCCGTTATTTTATGCTCTCTGCCGCCTATCTCATCCGCCGCGGGGATCCCTTTGCCAGATACAGCCCGCTTGATTTCGAACTCGACAAGCCGCCGCTCGCCATCAAGCCCCGGAACGTCAGGATTCACAGAGTCGTCCGCAACCGGATTTACGCCGAAGCTGCCGCTGAAGCTTTTTCACTTGAACTGACCGGTTTTGATCCGAACCGGGATATCATCGTTCGCGCAGACCTCATTGAGGCGTTGGTTCCATGATACGAAAATTCAATTACACGGGACGCCGGAAGATTCCACGTTCAGCCGTCTCTTTTCAGCTCTCCGGAGTCGGAGCGGGGAGCTTTTCGTTCGAGGCCTCATTGAGCCTGAAGGGACTGCATTTGCCCCCCGAAGCCGAAGTGTTTGTGGAGGCATATCGCGGCGCATCGCTGATGCGTTTTCCGTACGGCTGCGCCGGCAATCCGACAGCACCGGACAGGACCGTTCTTGAACAGTTGTCGCCGGGCGGTATCCCGCTTTTCCGGGTCAAAGTGGTCCTTGACGGTCGCATCATTGCGTCTGTGGACCGGATCGTGCCGCGGCTCGATGTTGCAGAGCCACATGACCGGCTCTGTCTGCTTCCGGTCGAATTCGTCGAATTGGGTGATCTGGTATGGCAGCTCGATCTTTCGGACGCGAGGCCGATATTGCAGGTGAATGCGGCGATTGAAGGAATCCGGGAGATCGTCCGGAGCGACACGCATTTCTTTTCGCTGGTCTATCCGGAGATTGTCCGGCAGATACTCAGGCACATTCTCATTAGGGAAAACTATGATGATGACGAGTGCGATCCGGATGATTGGCAGAGCCACTGGATTCGTTTTGTTGAAGATCTTCCGGGCGTAAGCCCGCTGCCTGCGCGCACTGTTTTGACCACCGAACAGGACAAGGAGTTCTGGATCGGCAACGCTGTCCTTGCTTTTTGCCGGAAATGGCGGGTCTGTGACCGGTTCGGCGGCAGTGCGGGGGAGGAGAAATGACCGTTCATCAGATCCGGATGCTGAACACCGCAGGGATCGAGGCATTTCGAACCTATCTGAATCAGCTCCGCAGCGGTCAAACCGGATCGCTGCCGCGGGATATTCTCTTCGATGAGAGACAGAGCGCTGCGTTCCCCGTTCCCCTGGAAATCGAGCAAAGAAAATTCAGGTTCCGCATCGATTTTTGCGAGTACATGGCCGATGTGTTCGGGGATACGCCTTATCACCTCATAGCGGGCAATACCGGACTCTGGAGCTGGCTTTCGCTCTGGTTTTTTGATCAGGTATGTCCGCCGGGAAGCGACCGGACGCGGCGGCCCGGCATGGACTATCGCCATATCCTGAGCAGCGGCTACCGGTATCGTCATCGTCACTTGCTGGAAGGCGCCTATCAGGTTTACCATTTGTACGGAATGGATGCGGCGCTGCTGCTCTGTTCAGCACTTCCTCACGAGAATTCGTTCCATCATGAGCTTGCGGGGAGACAGGGCTTTATCACCAACCCTGTGATCATCAATGTTGCGACTGAATTGTACTATGATGTGCGCCACAGCCGTCCGAAGACGGGAGCAGGGCGGGGGAAAACGGCCGGGGCGCTGCGTCGCTTTGTTGATGTGGTCAATCAGCTCGACATGACATACGATCTTTTCAGCATGCAGCCAAAAAAGCTTCTTGCGCTGCTTCCCCCCGAGTTTGACCGCTGGAAATCCTCATAAAGAATGATTTTTGCAGAGAGATTCAATTTAGGAGTAATATGAAACAAAAGCTGTGGATGCACGTGCAGCTCACTCTGGATTAACGGGAGAGTCTCCCATGAAATATGTACTGAAGTTATTTGCTGCAGCTCTTCTTGTGGTTCTGCTCAACGCGGTCATGCCGCCGTCAGTTCATGCACAGAACTCGTCTGAATCAGTTCCGATTCTGCTCTATCACCGTTTCGGGCCGACGGTTGCGGACAGTATGACGGTCACGACGCCGGTTTTTGTATCGCATCTCGAATATCTGAAGGCGAACGGCTATGTGGTAATCCCGCTCAGGAAACTGGTTGATTATCAGCTTCGCAAAGGGCCTCCGCTTCCGCCGAAATCGGTGGTTATTACAATTGACGATGCCCATAAAACGGTGTATACGGAGATGTTTCCGCTCGTCAAGAAATACCGCATCCCTGTGACGCTTTTTGTGTACCCATCGGCGATCTCCAACGCATCGTATGCAATGACCTGGGATCAGCTTCGCGAGGTGAAAAAGAGCGGTCTGTTCGATATCCAGTCGCATACCTACTGGCATGCGAACTTTAAGCAGGACCGGAAGAAAATGAGTCAGCAGGAGTATGAGAAATCGGTCGACATGCAGCTCCGCAAGTCAAAGTCACGGCTCGAAAAGGAGCTTGGGGCAACGGTGGATATGATCTCGTGGCCGTTCGGCATTTACGACGACTGGCTCTGTGCCAAGGCAGCGGAGGCGGGTTATGTGGCTGCCTTCACCATCGACCGGCGACAGGTGACCGGTGCTGATTCGATCATGAAGCTTCCGAGGTTTCTGCTGACCAATGCAAACAAAGGGAAGGCGTTCGAATGGATTGTGGCGAAGCCGAAGCCGGAACAGCCAAAAGCCGGAAAGGGTAATCAATGATGATACGGTGGACACTACGAATGGTGACGTTTTTCACCATGACTGTTGCACTGATGGCGTGCAATCAATCGGCTCCGACCGCACCCTCTGCTCCGTCCGTCCCGCAGCGTACTGCTCCCGCTGCCCTGATGAGCGGCAAGGTGGTCGATGCCGAGGGCAAACCGATCAAGGGAGCGATTGTGACGCTCAATGGGAGCGAAGTGGTCCTGACGGACGACCACGGCGGATTCACCATGCAGCCTGGGATCGGCAAGGTTGCCGCGCGGGCGCATGGCTATTCCCGTACGGAACTGGTCATGAACGACCCGCAGAAGGGCGGGCCGATCGAGCTGAGACTGAAGCCGGTGACGCCGAAGGCGCTCTACCTGACGGTGTACGGTATCGGCAGCAGAACACTTCGCGAGGCGGCGCTGAATCTCATCGAGGAGACCGAACTGAATGCGCTGGTTATCGATGTGAAGGGCGACCGTGGCCTGATTCCTTACAAGAGCGCAGTTCCGCTTGCGGGAGAAATCGGCGCGCAGAAGGTGATTACCGTCAGGGACATGAAAGAGACGGTCCAGTCGCTCAAGGAGCGCGGCATTTATACGACTGCCCGCATTGTCGTGTTCAAGGACGATCTGCTCGGCACGGCGAAGCCTGAACTGGCCGTCAGGACGGCGAACGGTGCTGTATGGCGGGACCGGGAGCGGCTGATCTGGGTTGATCCTTCGAAAAAAGAGGTGTGGGACTACGCGATCGCCGTCGCGATCGAGGCTGCGCAGATGGGGTTTGATGAGATACAGTTCGATTATGTCAGATTCCCTGACCACAAGGGCCTTGTGTTTGGTGTTCCGAATACGGAGGAGAACCGGGTAAAACATATCGCCGGATTTCTTGCCGAGGCGAAGAAGAAGCTGCAGCCCTATAACGTGTTCATCTCGGCCGACATCTTCGGGTATGTTGCCTGGAACCAGAATGACACGGACATCGGGCAGAAACTCGATGCAGTAGCTCCGTCAGTCGACTATATTTCGCTCATGCTGTATCCGTCGGGGTTCCAGTTCGGCATTCCTGGATACCGGAATCCGGTGGCGAATTCCGGTAAAATCGTCTACCTGACGCTCGAACGGGCGAAGGAGCGGACGAATCTGCCGTCTGTCCGTTTCCGGCCATGGCTGCAGGCATTCCGGGATTATGCCTTCGATCGCCGCCATTTCACCGGCGTGCAGATTCGGGAACAGATCACGGCGGCGGAGGACTTCGGCTCGTCCGGATGGATGCTCTGGAATCCGCGGAATATCTATAGTGCGGACGGTTTGAAAAAGAAACCGGCATCGCAGAAGGCGGAAGGCGTATCCGGTTCGCAGCAAAAGGGATGACACACAGCGGCAGTTCATTTGTGAGGAGTGCGGCGGGGCTGCTGGCATGGGTCCTGGTCTCCTGGTGCGCTTCGGGCATATCGGCGGCCGAGGTCAGGCTGAGCGCTTCGGCGTTTCATGAGGAGCATGCGGCAGCTCTGGTTCCTCTCATAGAACGCGCCATTCGCGATGGTCATACTCCCGGCGCGGTTGTGCTTATTGGAAGCCGCGACCGCATCATCTACCGCAAGGCCTTCGGCAACCGTTCTGTGGAGCCTGTGGTTGCGGGCATGACCGAAGACACCATATTCGACCTTGCGTCGCTGACAAAAGTAGTAGCGACTTCCACCGCGGTGATGCAATTGGTTGAAAAGGGAAAGCTCCGGCTCGACGCTCCCGCAGCCGCTTATTGGCCTGCATTCAGAAAAAACGGGAAGGACGACATTACGATCAGGCATCTGCTCACCCATTATTCCGGCCTTCGGGCCGATCTTGGATCGACCCGCGGGTGGAGCGGCTATGATGCGGCCATGCAGAAGATCATTGCAGAAAAGCCGACAGCGCCGCCCGGAAGCAGCTACCGGTACAGCGACATCAACTTCGAAGCCCTCGGCGAGATCGTCAGAAGGGTCAGCGGACAGCGGCTCGATGTCTATTGCAGGCAGCATATCTTCAGACCGCTTGGCATGAACGATACCGGATTCCGGCCTGACGGCGCATTGAAGGCCCGGATCGCTCCGACCGGCAGGCGGGCCGGAGCGGTGCTCTGCGGGGAGGTGCAGGATCCCTCCTGTCATGCAATGGGCGGTGTGGCCGGACATGCCGGACTCTTTTCAACCGCTGATGATCTTGCGGTTTTTGCGCGGATGATGCTGAACGGCGGTTCGTTCGGCACGGTCCGGATTCTGAAGCAGGAGAGTGTCGAACAGATGACGATCCCGCACGCTCCTGCCGGAAAGACACGATTGCGCGGTCTCGGATGGGACCTTGAGGCTCCTCTTGTTGCGAACCGTGATGCACTCGCGCCGGTCGGCGCATACGGACATCTCGGGTATACCGGGACATCACTCTGGATCGATCCGGTGACGGATCGTTTTGTGATCATCCTGACCAATCGCCTGCACCCGAAGGACGGCGGAAATGTGAAGGCGTTGCGGGCGGACATCAAGTCAGTGGTTGCAAACGCGGCAGCACCGCTCACGAACGATCATATTCTTGCATCGAGACCTCTTGTCGCTGCGTATCTGAAAACGTCCGGGACAGCATCGGGAGTCCGGCAGGGCAGGGTGAAGACCGGAATTGATGTGCTGGCTGAAGACCGGTTTGAGCAGCTCAAAGGGCTGCGGGTCGGGCTGATAACCAATCATACCGGGGTTGATGCATCGGGCAGGCGCACCGTTGATCTGCTTCGTGAGGGCGGTATTGCGGTAAAGGCGCTCTTCAGTCCTGAGCATGGCTTTTCGGGTACCGAAGATGCAAAGGTGGCCTCTTCCCGGGACACGGCTTCGGGACTGTTGGTGCACAGTCTTTATGGCGAGGTCAGGCGGCCAACCGAAGCGATGCTGGAAGGTCTCGACGCGCTCATTTTTGACATACAGGATGCCGGGGTCAGGTTTTACACCTATATCTCGACGATGGGTTATGCCATGGAAGCCGCAGCCCAAAAGGATATCGCGTTTTTCGTGCTCGACCGGCCCAATCCGATCACGGCTTCAATGGTGCAGGGACCGGTTCTGGACCCCAATCTCACTTCTTTTACCGCATACTTTCCCCTGCCGGTCAGGCACGGCATGACGGTCGGAGAGCTTGCGGAACTGTTCAATGCCGAATTGAGGATCGGCGCACGGTTGCGGGTGATCCGGATGATCGATTACCGGCGTGCCGACTGGTTTGACGAGACCGGTTTGCAGTGGATCAACCCGTCGCCGAATCTGCGAAGCCTCACGGGGGCCACTCTGTATCCGGGGGTCGCCCTGGTAGAGGGCGCGAATATCAGTGTCGGTCGTGGAACCGATTCGCCTTTTGAGGTGCTTGGCGCCCCGTGGATCAACGCGCACAAGTTCACCGCCGCTCTCTCCGGCCTCAAGATACCCGGGGTGCGGTTTTCGCCGGTGAGCTTTATCCCGAAAGAGAGCCGCTACAAAAACCGTGTCTGCAACGGCGCAAGAATTACCTTGGTAAACCGTCAGCTGCTCGATGCCCCCTATCTCGGGGTGGCGATAATTGGGGAGTTGAAAAGACTCTACCCGAAGGAGTTCAACATTGACGCCACTCTCGGCATGGTCGGTTCCCGCCGGGTGATCGAGGCGGTCAGGCAGGGCCGGAGTGCTTCCGTCATCGCGAAGGAATGGCAGGGTCCGCTGAACGAGTTCCTGGAGCTGCGGTCGAAGTATCTGTTGTATCGCTAATTGGCCGGAAATCCCTGCAGCATGTCAGGCGGATTACTGCGAAAGTCCTTTGCCCCAAAACGGTCATTCGGATTCGACCGAAAGCGTTGCCTGCCCAGCCCGGGCTAATGACAACTCTGGGATAAACCCAAAATTGTCATTGGGTTCGATCCAATAACGCTCTAAGTCTGGCTGGACTGGCAACAGAGCGGATTTATTCGGCGAAGCGGCACATACAGGATGTATGTGCGAGGCGAATACCTCGGAGGACGGCTGGATGCCGTCCGAGAATGAGCGGCGTTGCCTGTCCTGCCAGACTAATGACAATTCTCGGATAAATCAATGGCAGGCGCGATGGATCAGGCAGAGAAGCTGAACGAGTGGTATCGGGAGATCAGGCGTTTTTTCAGTCTGGTGTTCAGGGAAGCGCATCGCAAAGATATCTTCGGTACAATTTGTAAATTAAATTGACAATTTGTTCTGGTCGGAGTTATGGTAATCCATGATCAACAGAGCGGCCCATCAGAGGCTGTTGCGGCTTGCAGCAGGATTTCCCATAGTGGCCATTACGGGGCCGCGGCAGTCTGGCAAGACGACATTGACCAGAATGGCTTTTCCCGACAAGGAGTATCTGTCGCTCGAAGATCCTGACATCCGCAGTCTTGCCGAACAGGATCCGCGCGGCTTTCTGTCGAGGCTTCCGGACGGCGCCATCCTGGATGAAGTACAGCGGGCACCCCAGCTCTTTTCATATCTCCAGACGCATGTCGATGCGCATGCGAAACCTGGCATGTTCGTACTGACCGGTTCCCAGCAGTTCGGGTTGCTGTCGGGCATAAGTCAGTCTCTTGCGGGCAGGGTTGGGCTCGTGCAGCTCCTTCCGTTCTCGGTCAGCGAACTGAAGGCGGCGAAGCGTCTTCCATCTTCCCTCGATGCGCTTCTTTTCAGGGGGCTTTATCCTGCATTATATGACCGGGATATCTCCCCCGGCGACTGGTTTGCCGGCTATATGACCACCTATATCGAGCGTGATGTTCGCCAGCTCGTGAATGTCCGGGATCTTTCAGCGTTCCAGCGGTTTGTGAAGATGTGTGCAGCGCGTGTCGGCCAGCTCCTGAACCTCTCGTCGCTTGCAGGAGACTGCGGAATTACCCATAACACCGCCGCTTCATGGATTTCCGTGCTCGAAGCAAGCTATATCATTTATCTGCTGCGTCCCCACCATCGCAACTTCAATAAACGGCTCGTTAAAGCTCCTAAACTGTACTTTGTGGACGCAGGCATGGCGGGCTGGCTGCTTGGCATCAGGGAAGAAGACCAGCTGGCGTTTCATGCCCAGAGGGGTGCGTTGTTCGAGAATCTTGTGGTGACGGAGTTCCTGAAGGCGCGTTTCAATAACGGCTTGCCGTCCAATCTTTTCTTCTGGCGCGACAGCAAGGGGCTTGAGGTCGATCTTGTCCTGGAAGAAGGTACAGAGCTCAGTCCGGTAGAGATCAAGTCAGGACAGACCGTCGCTCCTGACTTTTTTGCCGGCCTGCAGAAATGGTCTGCACTTGCGGGGAGGACTGATCGGCCCGCAACGCTCGTATACGGCGGAGAACGGGAAATGAGCAGGGATAATGTAACGATTCTCCCGTGGAAAAAGCTTCCGTAGCTAAAACAGGCGCGATTACAGGGAGGTTACAATCCCGCTTCTGGACTGAGCTGGCGAAGACAAAAGAGAAAGATCAGCGGGAAGAAGTACAAAAAAGCCGTGGTATAAACCAGCTCTCTACTGATACCACTCTGCCCTGTTTTTCGGTACGTACCAATGGATGAAGTCGTGCCAGATGCCGAGCGGAGCCTTTTCAACCCCCTTGAAACGCTTGTGGAGCACCGGCAGGGCATCGGGTACGTAGAGAAATGCATAGGGCTGCTCATAGGCAAGGATTTCGTGAATGCGATGATAGATCGTTTTCCTTTTTTCGATATCGAACGTCTGACGGCCTTCGATGAGCAGGCGGTCAACCTCATCATTTTGGTATGAGATGAAATTGAATTCTTTTTCCTTTGTTTTGGACGAGTGCCAGATATCATAAAGATCGGGATCACGGGAAAGCCCCCATCCCATCAGGATCACCTCAAACCGGCGCTTGTCGATAAATTCATTGAGCATCGCCTGCCACTCCAGCACCTTGATGTTCATGTCGATGCCGACCCGCTTCAACTGTTCTTTCAGGATCTGGGCGGTCTTGAGGCGGGCTTCATTGCCCTGATTGGTGATGACCGTAAATGAAAACGGTTTGCCATCCTTTTCGAGCATTCCCTGGCTGTTTTTTTTCCATCCGAGCTCTCCCAGCAGCGCGAGGGCTTTTGCCGGATCGTACGGATAATCGCGCACGTTCGGATTGAACGCCCATGACTCCTGCGGGAAAGGCCCGGTGCAAGGGGAGCCGAGACCGAGCAGGACCCCGGCGATGAGCTCATCCTTGTTGATGGCATGGGCAAGCGCCTGCCTGACCTTCAACTGGCTGAACAGGGGATGCTTGAGGTTGTAGCCAAGGTAGGTATATCCGAACGAGGGATACTGATACGTTGCAAAGTACCGGCGGAAAAAGTCGGTCGGAATCTGGAGTTTGAACTGGGGAGGCGTTACGCTCATCAGGTCGATGCCGCCGAACTTCAGTTCGAGAAACATGGTCGCCATGTCGGGTATGATGCGGATGACGACGCGGTCGATGTTCGGCCTGCCTTCGAAATAACCGTCATACGCTTCCAGTACGATTTTCTGTCCGGTGACCCATTCTTTCAGCCGGTATGGGCCGGTGCCGACAGGAGCCCGGTTCAGTTCCGATTTTCCGATGTCTTTCCCCTCAAGCAGGTGTTTTGGAATTATCCCCATGCCCCATGATTCCAGCGCCGGAGCATACGGCTCGGAGTAGACCACGCGGACTGTGTGCGCGTCAAGCGCTGTAACTGACTTGACCGGGCCATAATTGGTCGCGTAGGGGGTCGGTGTTTTGGGACTGATAACAGTCTCGTAGGTGAAAACGACATCATCCGCGGTGAACGGTTTGCCATCGTGCCATTTTACCCCTTTACGGAGATGAAAGGTGATGGTCAGCCCGTCGGCGCTGATATCCCATGATTCGGCAAGCTCTCCCTTGATGCGGATATCCTTGTCGTACTTGGTGAGGCCGTTGTGCACGAAGCCGCTCACCTGGCTCGAGGCGGAATCCGATGCCAGCATCGGCAGAAGACGTTTGGCATCGCCCAGGGTGCCGAGGGTAATCGTATTCGGATATTTTATTTCGGGTTCTTTGGCGCAGCCGGAGAGGGAAAGAGCGAAAAAAAGAAGCAGGAAGACAGACGCCGGTGCTACGACGTGTTTCCTGCCTCTCACGGACTATTTGCCCTGCGGCTGAACGGGAGCCTGCTGAATCGGCTGCTGCGGAAGCTGCGGAGCGGCCTGTTGCTGTTGGGTTGGAATCTGGGCCTTGTCCATGACCGATCCGCTCTTGCTGGTCACAACGGTCAGCAGCAGCGAGCTGAGCATGAAGACGACGGCTGCCGCGGTCGTCAGTTTGTTCAGAAAATCGGCCGGGCCGCGGCTGCCGAAGAGCGTCTGGCTCGAACCGCCGAAGGCAGCACCCATTTCAGCGCCTTTTCCGCGCTGGAGCAGAACGACGCTGATCAGAAACAGCGCAGAAACGACGTGAATTACGAGTAGCAATACTTCCATCTTTCCTCCTGAAAATATCCGGTAAACGGAAACTTATCGATTGAACCGCACAAGCTGTGCAAAACTATCAGGTTTGAGGCTGGCACCGCCCACCAGAGCGCCGTCAATATCCGGGCATGCCATGAGACCCTTTACATTCTCCGGCGTTACGCTGCCGCCGTACAGGATGCGTATGGTCTGCGCCGTATCACCATACTTTTCCGCAAGAAGCGAACGGATAAAATCATGCGCTTCCTGCGCAATCTCCGGGGTTGCCGTTTTGCCGGTGCCGATGGCCCAGACCGGTTCATACGCGACGACGATCCCCTCTGACGGAATTCCCGCCAGTCCAGCGGTTATCTGGGTCCGGAGCACGTCATTCGTCTTGCCCGCTTCGCGCTCGGCGAGCAGTTCGCCGATGCAGAACAGCACTTCGAGCCCATGGGCAAGCGCTGCCTTGATCTTCTTGTTGATGACCTCGTCCGTCTCCTTCAGGATATGGCGGCGTTCGGAGTGGCCGAGAATAACCGCTTCGCATCCCGCATCGATCAGCATGGCGGCGGAGATCTCTCCGGTAAATGCGCCTTTTTCCTCAAAGTAGGCATTCTGTGCGGCAATTTTTACCGACGAACTGCGGGTCTTTTCCGCAGCAGTGGCGAGCGACGTGAACGGCGGGGCAATGATGATGTCCACATCAGTGACGTCCCTGACGACCGGAAGAAACGCGTCGAAAAACGCGGCGGTCTCGGCAATCGTTTTGTTCATCTTCCAGTTTGCAGCGATCAATGGCGTTCTCATGGTTCAAATAGTCTAGAGGAAACAGCCATTTTAGTCAAGCAGCGGTTGACTTCGCGGACGGCCGGTGGGTATACTTTTGAGCTATGGATGACATGAATGAACTGGTAGCGCAGCGCCACAAGAAGCTTGCCGAGCTGCGCGAATCGGGCAATGACCCGTTCAGCAACCGATTTGATCCCGAGACCACCACCGCAGCTGTTCGAGAAGCGTATGATGCCGTCACCAAGGATGCGCTTGAGGCCGAGCACCGATTTGCCTCAATTGCAGGGCGCATTGTCGCCATGCGCGACTTCGGCAAGGCCGCCTTTGTGCATATTCAGGACGCGACCGGCAGACTGCAGCTCTATTTCCGCAAAGACCTGCTGGGCGATCAGTATGCGCAGGTCAAGAAGCTCGATATCGGCGATATCATCGGGGTGAAGGGCCGGGTGTTCCGCACCAGGACCGATGAACTGACGCTCGAAGTCAATGAATATGTACTGGTGACCAAAGCCCTTTTGCCGCTCCCCGAAAAGTGGCATGGCCTGAAGGATGTCGAGCTCCGCTACCGCCAGCGGTATGTCGATCTTATTGTCAATCCGCAGGTAAAAGAGACCTTCCAGAAGCGGTCGGCCATCATCAAGGCGGTTCGCGATTTTCTCGAAGCCAAGGGGTTCATCGAGGTCGAGACCCCGATGATGCACCAGATCCCGGGCGGCGCCGCAGCCCGTCCGTTTTCCACGCACCATAATGCGCTGGACATCGATCTGTTCCTCAGAATTGCGCCGGAACTCTATCTGAAGCGGCTGCTGGTAGGCGGGTATGACCGCGTGTTCGAGCTGAACAAGAACTTTCGCAACGAAGGCATTTCGATCAAGCATAATCCGGAATTCACGATGCTTGAGTTCTACGTTGCCTACAAGGATTATCGCTATCTGATGGATTTCACGGAGGAGCTGTTCGCCACGATTGCGAACAAGGTGCTCGGCACACTGAAAGTGCCGTATGGCGATCATGTCATTGATCTGACCCCGCCGTGGCCGCGCATTCCGATGCTAGAGTCGCTCCGCCAGAAAGGTGTGCCGGATGCGGTGATGACGGATCGGGATTTTGCGCTCAAGTGGGCGTGGGAGCAGAAGCTCGAAGTGAAGAAGGATTCGTCGCATGCCAAGATCATTGACGAAGTATTCAAGGAGTTTGTCGAGCAGTATCTGGTGCAGCCGACATTTATCACCGACTACCCCGTCGAGCTTTCTCCGCTCGCCAAGCGGAAGCCGGAGAATCCTGAATTAACGGAGCGCTTCGAGCTCTTTATCGCTGCGCGTGAGATTGCCAATGCGTTTTCCGAGCTGAATGATCCGCTCGATCAGCGCCGGCGATTCGAAAAGCAGGTCGAGGCGAAACAGCAGGGCGATGACGAGGCGCATGCGATGGATGAGGACTTTGTCCGGGCGCTCGAGTACGGCATGCCGCCGGCTGCTGGCGAAGGCATCGGTATCGACCGCCTTGTCATGCTCCTGACGAATTCCCAGTCGATCCGGGACGTCATCCTCTTCCCGCAGATGAAGCCGGAAGCGCAATAGAGAAATGAAAAGCGCAAGGGTAAAAGATACGGTATCCGCTTTGTTTGCTCTTTGCTCTTTCCCTTTATAATTTGTATGAAACTTCCCTACCAGTTCTTTATCGCGCTCCGGTATCTCAAGTCCAAAAAACGGCATGGCGGCGTTTCGTTCAACACGGCCGTTTCGATCGGCGGGGTGGCGGTCGGAGTCATGGCGCTTCTGGTCGTGCTCTCGGTCATGAGCGGTTTTCACGAGGACCTGCAGAACAAGATTCTCGGAGCCAATGCCCATGCGGTCGTCATGACGCATAAGGGGGCTGTCGAGGATTATCCGAAGGTCATGGAGATCATGAAGAGCGATCCGCAGGTGCAGTCTGCCGCGCCGTTTGCGCTCGGGCAGGTGATGGTTTCGTCCGGCAAACGTGCGCATGGGGTATTCATGCGCGGCATTGAACCCAAGCTGGAATTTGCGACGACCGACATCCTCAAGAAACTGAAGGTCGGCAATCTCGATAATCTGAAAGAAAAAGACGGGAAGCCCTGGATAGTCATCGGCTATGAGCTTGCCGCGATTCTCGGCATTATTCCCGGCGATACAATCAACATCGTCTCGCCGGTGGGGGAGGTCGGGCCGCTCGGCATGCTGCCGAAGGTGAAGCAGTTTGTGGTTGCGGACATCTTTCAGATGGGCATGTTCGAGTATGATACGAATCTGGTGCTGACTGATCTCAGGTCGGCCCAGGATTTCTTCGGCTACGGCACGAAGGTGACCGGCATTGAACTCCGGCTGAAGGATGTCTATAAAGCCCAGACCGTGCATGCCACGGTGCAGGAGAAGCTCGGCTTCCCGTATTACGCGCGCGACTGGATGCAGATGAACCGCAATCTCTTTTCCGCGCTCAAGCTCGAGAAGCTGGCGATGTTCGTCATTCTCGTCCTGATCATACTGGTCGCTTCATTCAACATTGTCAGCACGCTCATGATGAATGTGGTCGAAAAAGAGCGGGAGATCGCGATTCTGAAATCCATGGGATCGACCAACCGGGAGATCATGCATATCTTCATGCTGCAAGGGCTTCTCATCGGGCTGGTCGGTACGCTGATCGGCCTGACGCTCGGATCGATTCTCTGCTACGTGCTGAATGAGTACAAGCTGATCGAACTGCCGGCCGACATTTACTATCTGAGCAAACTGCCGGTCAAGGTGAATCTGCTGGATTTCGCGGTCGTATCGGTTTCGGCCATTGTGATCAGTTTTCTTTCAACCATCTACCCGTCCTGGCAGGCGGCGAAGCTCAATCCTGTAGAACCGTTGAGGTATGAGTGATGAAGACCATTCGGAACATAGGATGTCTGGGACTGATTCTTGTAATCGTATTCCTGATCATGGCGGCGTTCAGCGGCGGCGACCAGTTCCGGGAGTGGGCGGAGAAAGCCCCTGTGTTTGTGAAAAAGTATTTTATCAAGGCTGCCCAAACGGCTGACGATATCAAGGAAGATACTGAACGGTGGAAAGAAAACGTCGGACGGAACACCGGCGCAAAAAAGAAGTATGAATAGGGGTTTATGTCAGCACTCATAACGGTGGCAGGACTCTCGAAGACCTTTGTCATGCCTGCGGGTGAGGTGCAGGTGGTGAAGGATGTCGATATTGTGTTTGAAGCAGGAGAAATGGTGAGTATTGTCGGCGCATCGGGGGCGGGCAAGAGCACCTTTCTCCATATCCTCGGTACGCTCGATACCCCGACATCCGGAACAATCACCTTTCATCTTCCATGGCAGGGAAATGATCAGGCGGCAGTGCAGCCGTTCGCGCTTTCCACGCAGGATCTCGCACTGTTCAGAAACCGGGCGGTCGGTTTTGTTTTTCAGTTCCATCATCTTCTGCCGGAGTTCACGGCGCTCGAAAATGTGATGATGCCGGGCCGGATCGGTCTGCGACGATCCGGCGGCAATGATGCGGTTGAACAGTCGGCAACGGAATTACTTGAGCAGCTCGGTCTGGGCAACCGTCTGCATCACAAGCCGGGGGAACTTTCCGGCGGTGAGCAGCAGCGGGTTGCCGTTGCCCGCGCGTTGGTAAACAACCCGAAGGTGCTGTTGGCGGATGAGCCGACCGGTAATCTGGATACCGCTACCGGAGAGGAACTGTTCGAACTGTTTGAGCGCCTGAACCGGGAGCGGGGCATTACGGTCATTTTTGTGACGCACAATGATGCCCTCTCCCAACGATGCGGACGACGTCTCCGGATGGTTGACGGTAAGTTGTTGAACCGGTAGGGTGAAATCAGCTATGATAACAATCTATCTTTCATCGCTGGAGGAATTACCATTAAACTGATCCTGCCTGACGGTACGGTTGTGAACCGTGAGCCGGCTGAGCTCAAAAAGGATATCGAGGCATCACGGGCGTTCGCCCTCAAGATCAACGGTGACCTTGCTGACCTCTCCGCTGCCGACACGGCTGCGCCCGACGCTACCGTCGAACTCATAACGTTTTCTTCTCCCGAAGGCATTGAGCTGTATCGCCACAGCACCTCGCATGTCATGGCGCATGCAGTGAAGCTGCTCTACCCGGAGGTAAAAGTCGCGATCGGTCCGGCGATCGAAGACGGCTTCTATTATGACTTTGACCGCGCCGAACCGTTCACGCCGGAAGATCTGCAGAAGATCGAAGCAAAGATGAAAGAGATCATCAAAAAGAGCGCTCCGTTCGTCTGCCGTGTGGTGCCGAAGGCGGAAGCGATTGCGCTGTTCGAACGGATGGGAGAGACCTACAAGGTCGAACTGATCCAGGCGATTCCCGATGACACCGTCTCACTGTATGAGGAAGACGGCTTTGTCGATCTCTGCCGGGGCCCGCATCTGCCGAGGACCGGCCGCATCAAGGCGTTCAAGCTCCTGAGCGTCGCCGGGGCCTACTGGCGCGGTGACGAGAAGAACAAGATGCTGCAGCGCATCTATGGAACCGCATGGCCGACCAGAGAAGAACTCGATGCCTACCTGAAGCGGCTTGAAGAGATCGAAAAACGCGACCACCGCCGCCTCGGTCGTGAGCTCGATCTGTATTCCGTGCAGGAGGAGGTCGGCTCAGGCCTGATCCTCTGGCATCCGAAGGGCGCGCGCCTCCGTCACATTGTCGAGACCTTCTGGCGTGACGAGCATTACAAAAACGGCTACGAACTGGTCGTTTCACCGCATATCGGCCGTGCCAACCTCTGGCAGACGAGCGGGCATCTCGACTTCTACCATGAAAACATGTATGCCCCGATGGCCATCGATGAACAGGCGTATTATGTGAAGCCGATGAACTGTCCGTTCCATATCATGATGTTCAAGAACCGGGGCTGGTCGTATCGTGATTTTCCGGTGCGCTGGGCGGAACTCGGAACTGTATACCGCTATGAGCGGAGCGGTGTTCTCCATGGGCTGCTCCGGGTACGCGGGTTCACGCAGGATGACGCGCATCTTTTCTGCCGTCCTGACCAGATGCCGGAAGAGATCGACAAGGTATTGGCATTCAGTCTCTTCATGCTCCGGTCCTTCGGCTTCCGGGAGTTCAAGGTCTATCTTGCAACCCGTCCGGTCGGAAAATCGGTCGGTGACGATGCGATGTGGCAGGCTGCGACGATTGCGCTTGAGGACGCGGTCAAACGGAGCGGCATTGCCTATGAGGTTGATGAAGGCGGCGGCGCATTCTACGGTCCGAAGATCGACATCAAGATCAAGGATGCACTCGGCCGCGAGTGGCAGTGCAGCACCATTCAGTTCGACTTCAATCTGCCGGAACGCTTCGACATGACCTATACAGGCGCTGACGGCAGGAAACATCGTCCGTACATGATCCATCGTGCACTGCTCGGTTCGATCGAACGGTTCATGGGCGTTCTGGTCGAGCACTATGCCGGCGTGTTTCCGCTCTGGCTTGCGCCGGTTCAGGTTTCTGTTCTGACCATCACCGAGCGGCACGAGGAATTTGCACGAGAGGTGCATGAACAGTTGCAGAAGCGGGGGATCCGGGTTGCGCTTGACACGGACAATGAAAAGATCGGGTTCAAGATCCGTCGGGCCACCATGGCGAAGATTCCCTATCTCATCCTGCTCGGAGATCGTGAAGTCGAAGAACGGAAGGTCACCGTGCGCAAGCGGGACGGTGAAAACATCGGTCCCTATACCATAGAGGAGTTTGCCGGTATCCTCACGGAAATGATTCAGGAAAAACAGTAATTTGCGGAAGGACGCAATCGTCGTCCCTTACCCGCGCACATGGAGGTGATCGTATCAGCAAGGACATTGTAAGAGTGAATGAGGGAATCAGAGTCCGCGAAGTGCGTCTGATCGACGACGAAGGTACCCAGCTCGGCATCATGCCGACGGCGCAGGCGCTTCAGATGGCTCGTGACAAAGGGTTCGATCTGGTCGAAGTAGCAGCGACCGCCCAGCCGCCGGTCTGTCGTATCATGGATTACGGCAAGTACAAGTACCAGATGGGCAAGAAACATTCGAACAAGAAATCTACCGATGTCAAAGAGGTGAAGATCAGACCCCAGATTTCCGATCACGACCTTGAACTGAAGATCAGAAACATGCGGCGTTTCCTCGATGAGGGCGACAAGGCAAAGGTTTCGATGTTCTTCCGTGGTCGCGAGAATGTCCGTCCCGAACTGGGCATGCGGGTGTTCGAGAAGATCAAGGAGACGCTTCCGGGCAAGTTTACCATAGAGCAGCAGCCGCGGCACGAAGGCAACAACATCACCATGGTTGTTGCACCGAGCAACAAGTAACCGGACCTGAAGCGCATCCGCCGTTGTTGTGCAGCACGGCTGCAAGCCGGATGCGCATGCAGTTCTTATTTTGTGTAAAGGAGGGAATTATGCCGAAACTGAAAACACACAGAGGCGCCGCAAAACGGTTCAGCGTAACCGGCAGCGGCAAGATTCGCAGATACAAGGCGTTCAAGGGTCATCTCCTGACCGGCAAGACTGCCAAGCGTATCCGTGGTCTCCGCAGAAGCTCGCTGGTGCCGGAGGTTCTGGAATACCGGATCAAGAGACTGCTTCCGTACCAGTAGCAAGGGAGTGCCGGGATGGTGGGATTTGACGTATCTCACTGTTTTTTAGTAACATTATCATTCCGTTTCTGAGCGGAAGAGAGACAACACTCCGCGTTTGGCCCAAAGGACTGCCAAACCGGTTGAAGGAGGAACAATGCCGAGAGCACGTGGTGGTTTCAAGACGGCCCGCCGTCACAAAAAAGTCCTGGCCCAGGCAAAAGGCTATGTAGGCGGCAAGAGCCGCCTCTATGTAAACGCAAAGGAGCAGGTCAACAAGGCGCTTCTTGCGTCATACAAGGACCGCAAAAACAAGAAGCGTGAATTCCGGGCGCTCTGGATTGCGCGTATCAATGCGGCAGTCCGTTCGCTCGGTCTGACATACAGTCAGTTCATGAACAGTCTCAAAAAGGCGAATGTTGCACTCGATCGCCGCGCACTGGCTGACCTTGCGTATCACGACATGAACGCATTCAAGGCGATCGTCGATCAGGTCAAGGGTTAATAACCGTACAAGAGACGCGTCTTCCCGGGCGCCATGTGTCCGGGGAGGCGCTTTTTCTTACCTGGAGTCCGGAATATCACTATGAGTGAAGATCTGAAGGCGTCTTATCTTGCTGATTTACAAACAGTGACGACACTGCAGGAACTTGCCCAGCTGAAGGCGAAATATCTTGGGAAAAAAGGTGTGGTCACGCTCCAGCTCAAAACGCTCGGAGCCCTCTCCGCAGAAGAACGTCCGCATGCCGGCAAGCGCATCAATGAGCTCAAGGAAGCCATCGAATCACTGAGCGAGGCGAAAGAGGTTGAGCTTACCCATCAGGAACTTGCGAAACGCCTTGCTTCTGAATCGATCGATATTACCCTGCCGGGCAAGACGACCGGCATCGGGAGAGCCCACCCGATCAGCACGGTGCTCAATGAAATTATCGATATCTTTGTCCGTCTCGGTTTTTCGGTCGAGGAAGGCCCTGAAGTGGAGCTCGACCATTATAACTTTGAAGCACTCAATATTCCGAAGGACCATCCTGCCCGCGACATGCAGGATACCTTTTATGTCAGCGACGATGTGGTACTGCGCACGCATACCTCACCGGTGCAGGTGCGGGTCATGGAGCGGCAGAAGCCGCCGCTTCGCTTTATTGCCCCGGGCAAGGTGTACCGCTGCGATGCCGATGTTTCGCATACGCCGATGTTTCATCAGGTCGAAGGACTGGTGGTAGATACCCATATTACCTTCAGCAATCTCAAGGGGGTGCTGGTTTCTTTTGTACACCAGATGTTCGGTCCGCAGGTGCCGGTGCGTTTCCGTCCGAGTTTTTTCCCGTTTACCGAGCCGTCCGCCGAGATCGACATCGGCTGCATCCTGTGCGATGCGAAGGGATGCCGGGTCTGCAAGGGCTCCGGGTGGCTTGAGGTTATGGGTGCCGGCATGGTCAATCCGAAGGTGCTCGAGTTCGGCGGTATTGATCCCGAACTCTATACCGGTTTTGCATTTGGCATGGGTGTGGAGCGGATCACAATGCTGAAGTATCGCATTGACGACATCCGGCTTCTGTTTGAAAACGATCTTCGTTTTTTGAGGCAATTCTAGATGCGTATACCCTATCTTTGGCTGAAAGAATTCGTTACGATAACCGAAACGCCTGAGCAGCTGGCTCATCGGCTGACCATGGCCGGCTTTGAGGTTGAAGCACTGGAGCGCATTGGGGATGATACCGTGTTTGAGGTCAATGTCACCCCGAACCGCCCCGACTGCCTGAGTATTATCGGCATTGCCCGGGAAGTCGCGGCTTTATACGGCACCAAGGTCACTTTTCCTGATCTCAACATTGTTTCGGAACCGAAGGAACTCGATTTCAATATCGATATTCTTGATAGTGATCTCTGCAACCGGTATGCAGGCCGTATCGTGCACGCCGTTACAATCGGGCCGTCTCCTGACTGGATGCAAGAGCGGCTCGAAAAATGCGGTATCCGTTCGATCAACAATGTGGTCGATGTAACGAACTATGTGTTGCTGGAATTCGGTCACCCGCTTCATGCCTTTGATCTCAACAAGCTGCACGATCACCGCATCAGGGTGGGTACGCCGGCAACGGTGCTCGGGGCCAAAGAGCCGATTGCGTTTACGACGCTGGATGGTGTCGAGCGCCGGATCGCTCCCGACATGCTGCTTATCTGGGACGGCAAGGTGCCGGTAGCCGTAGCTGGTGTGATGGGCGGCAGCGACAGCGAAGTGTCCGATGCCACGACCGATGTCTTTATTGAGAGTGCGTATTTTGATCCGGGATCGATCCGGCGTACCTCCAAGCGCCTTGGTCTGAAGACTGAGGCGTCATACCGGTTTGAGCGCGGTACGGATATCAAGATCATGAAAAAGGCGCTTGACCGCGCGGCCCAGCTGATCAAGGAGCTTGCGCATGGATCAATGTACGGCAAGCTTGATATTTATCCCAAGCGATGGTGTTCCACTCCGATTCCGGTGCGGTATGCGCGGGTGAATCAGGTGCTTGGATTGTCGCTTGCCAATGCACAGATTCTCGACTGCCTCAAGGGGCTTGAGCTTGAAATCACTGAAGTGACCGATACCGGTTTTGTCGTGAAGCCGCCGCCGTTCCGCCGGGATATGACGATGGAAGTCGATGTGATCGAAGAGATCGCCCGTCTGTTCGGGTTCGACAATATTGCACCGGAACTGCCGCGGATGCGCCTTGGCAATGACGATGCGCTTACCGATGCCCAGCGCATGATGCGTCTGAAACAGAAGCTGCGGAGTGCATTCCTTGCTGCGGGATATACCGAAACGATCAACTACAGTTTTATTGGCGAGGCAGATATTGACCGTCTGCGGCTTGCCGCGTCAGACATCAGGCGGGCAGGGGTGCGCATCCAGAATCCCCTCAGCGAAGATGGTACGGTCATGCGAACCTGCATGCTGCCATCGCTGATCAGGAACCTCATTACCAATGTTGCGCAGGGAAACCGCGAGTTTCAGTTGTTCGAGCAGGCACGGATATTTCTGCCCCGGGAGGGGGAGCAGCTTCCTGAGGAACGCGAATGCCTTGCTGCGTTGATCTATCGCGAAAAGGTGAAAAGCCTCTATCGGGACGATACCCACGATTTTTACCGCATGAAGGGGGCGCTGGAAGACTGCTTTGCGGATACGCGCGTCGCCGGCGTGACGTACCGGCGCTCGGCTGAACCGTATCTTCATCCCGGACAGTCTGCCGACATCATGATTGCCGGCACGCGGATCGGCACGATCGGCGTGCTCTCTCCGCTGGTGGTCAACGCCCTTGAGATCAAGGCGCAGAGACCTTCTATCGTGGTGCTGGAACTGGACCTTTCGGCATTGCTTCCGCATATCGGGGCATCGGTGCATTACCGTTCCATCGCCCGCTTTCCATTTGTGGAACGTGACACGGCGCTGGTTGTGGATGCTGCACTCGAATCCTCGATGATTCTTGATCTTGTTCGTTCGTTCCCTTCGGATATGATCGAGGAAACCGCGATTTTTGATGTGTATCAGGGGGCTTCGGTCGGCAACGGGAAGAAAAGCGTGGCGTTTAACGTGCGCTATCGCGCATCAGACAGGACGCTGACCGATGACGAGGTCGATACGCTTCATGCCGCGCTGGTGAGCCATGTCTCTGAAAAGACCGGCGGGCAGATACGGCAATAAGTAAGAAGTAAGAAGTAAGAAGTAAGAAGAATCCCCTGACGGGATTTTCAGGTAACGGCCCCGCGCTTCTCGGCGGGGCCGTTCTGTACTATGGTGCTGTAATCGTATAGCCGGCTTCTTCGACCGCTTTCTTCAGCGCATCGGCAGAAACCTGTGAAGGTTCGAAATCAACGATTGCGCTCCCCATGGTTACCTGACTGCCGCTTACTCCGGCAACTGCATCGATCGCCTTTTTTACGCGATGAACACAATGCTGACAGCTCATTCCCTGAATCGAAAGTGTTATGGTCATGATGAATCCTCCCGGAAAATTTCTTGAGACGGCGGCAATCCCGAAGCCTCTTATAACACAACGACATCCTTGCCGATGACATACTCGATAATCTCGCGGGCAGTCTCCTCAACTGACTTGTTGGTCGTATCGACCACTTTCCACTGCCGATGTTTTCTGAGCAGTTCCTCGACATACTCGATTTCATCATAGATTTTTTTGAGGTCGATATAGCTGTTGTCCACGGCACGCACATGATGCAGTCGCGCTATACGAACCTTTTGGAGAACCTCTGGTTGCATCATGAGACAGACAATCTTTCCCTGATCCGTTTCAAACAGGGTGTCCGGCAGCGGCAGCGGAGGAGTGATCGGAATATTGACGACTTTATACCCTTGTTGTGCAAGAAAGAACGAGGTCGGTGTCTTTGACGTTCGTGACAGGCCCACAATGACGATATCGGCAGCCTCCAGCCGCTCAAGACTTTTCCCGTCGTCGTGTACAATCGAAAATTCGATCGCTTCAATTCTCTGGAAATAGCGCTCGTCGGTCTTTCGCAACAGCGTCGGTTCTTCGAGAGGGGCGCCTCCGAGATAGGAGGAGAGTCCCCGGATGACCGGTCCGAGAATGTCATAGTGCAGAATCTTGTAGCGGACACAGTACTGGTGAACAAAATCGCGAATGCTCTGCTTGACAAAGGTGAAGGCCACAAATGCCCGTTTTTCCCGCGCCTGGCTGAGGATTTCCTGCACCTTGTCGCGGGATCCCACACGGGAAAATACCGTGAATGTGACGCGATGGTCGCGAAATTGAACCAGCGCTGCGCGCATGATATCGATTGCGCTCTGACCGGTGCCGTCGGAGAGAATGAAAATTTTATGTGTCGGTCTGCTTTTGGTTTTCATGCGGTAGTTTACCAATCCTTGATTTTCAAATGCTACCGTGATTTCGCGAACCCTTTCCTTTGAGTACGGCATTCATTATAATAACTCCATGCCACGGATACTGGTCATATCTGACTCCAAGTCGATCGAAGGTCTGCTGAAGCCGCATTGCGCGGAATGTACCATCGTTGGCTATCGGCAGCGCGATCTCCAGCCGGCCGGCAGCAGGCTTGACGAGTATGACATTGCGTTCATCGATCTTTCCAATGATGCGTGGAGGGAAAGCATACAGCTGGTGCGGCAGCGCCTCCCGGTTATCGGATTTTCCGTGCATGATGTTGCTGTTGTGGTCGAGGCGATGCAGCTGGGGGCAAGCGATGTTGTTGAGAAGGCGCTGACACGAAAGACGCTCGAGCAGATCATCGGCAAGCACCGGCGGAAATTTCTCACCCACAGCCAGGGATTCGATGAAATCATCGGTAACAGTCCGCTCATGCAGGAGGTCTTTTCACTTGTCAAGAAAGCCGCCCTGACCGAGAGCAACGTTCTCATCACCGGCGAGAGCGGCACCGGCAAGGAACCGGTGGCGCGTGCGATCCACCGCTGGAGCCCCCGGAAGCTGAAGTCGTTCATGACGATCAACTGCAGCGCCATCCCCGATACGCTGCTTGAATCGGAACTCTTCGGTTTTGAGAAGGGTTCGTTTACGGGCGCGAATTATACGAAAAAGGGCATACTCGAACTCGCCGACGGCGGTACGGTTTTTTTCGATGAGGTTGGCGATGTGTCACCGCTCTTCCAGACCAAGGTGCTCCGGGTCATTCAGGAGGGCGAATTCATGCGGGTCGGCGGGAGCCGTCACCATCATGTGGATGTGCGTTTTATCGCCGCGACCAACCGCGATCTGAAAGCGCTTTGCAAAAAGGGCACCTTTCGTGAAGATCTCTACTATCGCCTGAATGTGATCAATATCCATCTGCCACCGCTCCGGCAGCGCATGGAGGATGTCCCGCTGCTGGTGCAGCACTTCATCCGGAAGCACGGACCAAAGCGCAAGGATATCCTGATCCGCAATATTTCGGATGATGCCTTGAACATGCTCATGAACTATCAGTATCCGGGCAATGTCCGGGAGCTCGAGAACATTATCGAGCAGGCGGTCTCTTTTTCCACCGGACCGGAGATCCTTCCGTCGAGTCTTCCGCCGTTTCTTCAGCAGGCTGCTCCCCGCAAGCGGGCAGCGACGCCCAAGATGCGCGAGGCGGTCGCTTCATTCGAGCGGGAGCTGATCTGGTCTGCTCTCCAGGAGGCGCGCGGCAATATTTCACGGGCAGCACAGATTCTCGGCATCTACCGTCAGCAGCTTCAGCGCAAGATCAAGCAGCTTAAAATTGCAACCTAATCACACAAAGCAACACAATGTTGCTCTCTCCCTCGTTGTTTTAGCGAAATAATTTTCAAAATGCCGCCCGTCATGCAACATTAAGTTGCTTCAGCATTCGTATTACCGGTCTTTATAAAGACCGGTCTACTGAAAAATCAATGAGTTACGTTTCTGGCATCTGCCTTGCTTAGGAGATAAACATCAGATGTTTCCGCGTATGCTGGATTCCAGAGCGGAAGGAGAGGCACATGCTCGAAACAAGTGTTGATCGTGACAGTCAGAAAAAGCTGTACGTGCAGATCTATGACATCGTCAAGCGCAAGATAGAAAAGGGTGAATGGGGTATCAATGCGCTGATTCCTTCCGAGGATGAATTGTGCCGCATGTTCAGTGTAAGCAAGGCGACGGTGCGGCTGGCGATCACCGATCTGGTACGCGACGGGTATCTGAAACGGCAGCAGGGGAAGGGCACCTTTGTGAAAAGCTCGGTTCCGCATCTGGGCATGACGATCCGGACGCGGTTTGCGGAAGACACCTTTGGCGGCGGGGTGCGGCTGCAGCGGCGGATCGTGCGGCGCTCGGTCGGGGAGGTCAATGGCGAAGCAAAACGGTATCTCCATGACGGCGGACCGGTTCTCCATGTTCAGAGCCACGGCATGATTAATGGTGAGCCGGTCTGTTGTGAAGATCTGTACGTCTCCGTGAACCTTGTTCCGGGAATCGAGCAGGCCGATCTGATCGAGCAGCCATTTTTCGACGCCATTCAGGAGCGGACTCCCCGCAGGATTGCCAAGGTCGTCCAGTCGGTGGATGTCGTGAAGGCGAAAGGCGATGATGCCGGGTTCCTGGGGGTCAAGGACGGAACCTGTTCAGTGGCGGTCTACCGGATCTTCATCGACGGCGACGACAACACACTCGCTTTCATGAAGCTGATCGGCAAGGTGGGGAAGTACAAGGTGCAGAATGAATTTGAGCGGATTCGTTGAGCAGGGTACTGGGGATGAGCCGAAAGGAAAAGAAAAAGAATGGTATGTTTACCGGAAATAACCAGACAGGTTCCAGCGGGGGAGCAAAGGAGGTGCACTGCGTCAGGTGATGTGAGAAGTTGAACGCGCGCTCAACAGCGTACTTCGCATAGCAACGAAGTTTCCATAAGGAGGGAAGGAAAATGCGTAAACTGTTCACATGTGCAGTATTGGGCCTGATGATGCTCCCGCAGCTGGCGTTTGCAGCGGGCGGCGGCGGATCGGCCGTGGTTATCGTTGCCGATACCCGGAAAACAACAGGGTGGGAGGCATGGTTTGCAAATCTCTACAATGACAGCCACCTGTATTTTGCACTTCTTACGGTTGTGGCGATTCCGATCATCGGAGTGATTTTTGGCGTAGCAGCCGACTTTATCATGCACCATATCGGTCTCGATCTCAAATCGCGGGACCTCGCGGAACACTAAGGGAAAGGCAGGGAGGCGGTTATGGATTTTTTCTACATGTTGATGCCTATTTCGGGCGTTACGATCTTCTGGCCCGGCCTGATCATTCTGGGTATCGGCGTCGGTATCATCGGCGGCTTTTTCGGTATGGGCGGCGCCTGGATGGTGACCCCGGGTCTCAATATTCTCGGCTTTCCGATGGCATTTGCGATCGGTACCGACATTGCCCACATGGCGGGCAAATCGCTGGTTTCGACCATGCGGCACGGCAAGTTCGGCAATGTCGACTATAAGCTCGGTATTGTCATGCTCGTCGGAACCATAGTCGGTTTTGAAATCGGCGCGCAGATGATCATGTGGTTTGAGAGAATAGGCAAGGTTGAGCTGTATGTCCGCTGGCTCTATGTCGGCCTGCTTACCTTCATTGCATGGATGGTGTTCCATGACGTTGCAAAACGCAAAGAGAAAGAGCGCGCTGCCAAGGCGGCGGGGCAGGAAATCGACAAACTGGCGACGGGTATTGAGTGGCACAAAACCGTTCACAAGATCAAGATCCCGCCGATGATGCACTTCAATCAGGCAGGATTCACCTGCTCGATCTGGGCACCGGTCTTCGTCAGCTTCATGACGGGCTGGCTTGCGGGAATTCTCGGCATCGGCGGCGGTCTCATCCGCATGCCCGCTCTTATCTACTTCATTGGCTGCCCGACACATGTCGCGGTCGGAACCGACCTTTTTGAGGTCATGATCTCCGGACTCTATGGTGCCGGTACTTACACATACAAGGGAAGAACCGAACTCGTCGCTGCGGTTATCATGCTGATCGGCGCGGCCATGGGTGCGCAGGTCGGTACTGTTGCCACCAAGTACATAAAAGGCTATGGCATCAGAATCGCTTTCGGCATCGCGGTTTTGGGATGTATGGCCTCGATCATCATGAAACTGCTCCCGAGATATATTGACGGCATCAAGGCATTCATGGATGATCTTTCGACGGCAACGGTCCTCATCGTCGTCAGCTCGCTTTCGCTCTATATTTTTGTCAAAATGCTTCAGGGCGCCCGGCGCGAAATCGCGATGAAAAACGGAAAGGCATAGGGGGACTGCGTGATGAGAAAACTTCTCTTTATTGTTACATGTCTCATGGTTCCGGTCTTTCTCCTGACCGGCTGCGGGCAGGAGTTCGGCAAGGTGGATCAGGGCCGGACGATTGCGTTCGACAAGGCGAAAAAGACGGTGACGCTCATTCGCGATACCAATACCGATCCGAACAAGCAGCCGAATTACAATGGCCTCCCGCCGGTGACCTACGCGATTCCGACCGATCCGGCGGAAATGGGGCCTGAGCCGAAGCCGGGCGGCCGCATGAAGATCGATACCAAGAAGAACCAGATCGTGATTTTCGATCCGAAAGAGCAGAACTTCAAGACGATCGATTACAAGCTGATCGAGCAGAAGGAGAATATTGAACGGAACAACCCGCTCGTGTTCGACAAGGCGACGGAAAAGGCGAAACCGAACCTGATTGTCGATCGTGAGAAGAAGACGATCACGATCTACTCGGCCCGCCAGAAGACCTACACCGTGTTCTCGGTTCCGGATGAGTACTTTGCCTATCCGGACAGCACTTGGGACGCGGGCGACGAGGTCAGGATTTACTATAAGGAGCCGGGCAAGGCCTCCCGTCTCATGAACGTCTCGAAAACGGATATTTACAAGAAGTAGCTGTACCTCCCGAGGGGGATCGTTCTGCACAGCCCGAGGGCGCTGCGGGGCGATCCCTTCTTTTTTTGTCGATCGGGAAATATTCGGTATACTAATACGTCATCAGATGAAAGGGGCTGGGCCGGCCGGACATCAGCCTCAGCACGGTGTTCTCCGGTGCCGGAACGTGACAGGTTCGGTATCATGGCGGAAGAGGTTTGGAACGAGGCCTTTCGGGGCGATAAATCCACAATTGTCACTGGATTCGACCCAAGGCTGCGGGCCTGTCCAGCCGGGCTAATGACTATTTTTGGATAAACAGCGGCAAGGAAGGAGCGCGGTGAATCATAGTCAGGCAGTCTGGGGACGCAATGTATTGGGCAAGATCGGGGCGCTTGTCTGCATTCTCATGTTTGTTGCGCTTCTCGACAGCTGTGTCTCCCGCTTTCGTGAACCGCTTTTTACGGTTAAGCTCTTGCCGGGGACCAGTGAGCCGGTCGAAGGACAGCTGGACCCTTCGGTCAAGGATGTTTCCCAGCTTCGCATCGAGGCTGCATCGCACTATGCCTCACTCTCGATCAGGGAGTTGCGGACCGGATTCTGGTTCGGCGGCAACATGTGGATCGGTGAGATTTCCGCCGCTCCGGATGCCCCGCCGGGGTCTTATGACCTTCGCGTCTTTGCGCCTACGGATAAGCCGGGGGTGCCTGGGGCCGCTTTCAGGGCGGTGGTGTTTAAAGATAGTGAAGCGCTTCGCCAGAGTTCGCTTTCGTTTATCCAGCGGACATTTGATGTCAGGCCGTGGGTTGTATCGCTGGCGTGCGTGCCTGTTCTCGGGATCATCTTTGGACTGGTGTATCTCGTTTCAACCAGAATAGATCAATTGCTTGCCCGGGAAGGATGTGCCGAAATCTTCCAGTTGCAAAAGACTGACACCGGAACGGATGTGTGGTTCGGGCTTGGACTCAGTCATGGCGTGGTCGAGGGCATGGAGGTTGTTGTGGCCGATCCTGCCGGGCATGAAATCGGGCGCGGCACGGTTCTCCGCGCTGACAGGGAAAACGCCATTGCGCAGACATCCATTCGTCAGGATGTTTTGCGCGGTGCGTATGTGCGCCTTCTGAAGCACGAAAGCAAGGAGTAAGTCATGGAGTATCTGCTGGTTGCTGTGGTCGCGTTTGGCGCTGTTGTGGCGGGTGCCCTGATCGGGGCCCGGATCAGGCACAGAAGTAAGAAGTAAGAAGTAAGAAGTAAGAAGTATCTCCTGTTTGCGGGCGCTGGATCAGCGCCAGTGGCTGTTTTCGCTTATTCCCGTATAAAAAAATATGATGCCGAATGCACTCCCCTTCTGTGCTAAGATTGGTCACAGGAGAAAAAGGAGTGTGTTTTTTGAGCGCAATATTAAGTTGCATAAGCAACAAAAAGTAGCATGTAAAAAAAGAGCGTGGCTTTTAGCAAATCCTTATTTTAAGCCATTTATTCGGCGGCACGAAAAATCAGCTAGTGCATCTGAAAGTTGCACTAAAAAGACTGAAAGAGTAAACACTCGCATGAATCAAGGCTTTGGAGATGTGGCATGCATCTTGATTGACAAGTCTGTTTGCCGTTTGAGTCTTCGACCATGGGGATCGAATGCTGAGCGTGCTGCAGGATGCGTGGTTATCGGGGGAATGACCCGCAACGCCTGAAAAAGCCATTTTTGAGGGAGGTTGTGCGATGAGTTTTCCGAGGAAGCTGTATGAGGGCATGATGCAGGCATCCATGCACTATGCCCGGTGGGACTATGAAGTCTCCATGAACATTCTGCGCAGCAAAAAGCGCATGCTGGTGCTGATCGCGATGGCAGCGCTCGTGCCGGTCTTTTCACTGTATATTGCCGACGCTGCCGATCTGCTCGGCGGCAAAAAGGCGTATGCACCTTCCTTTTACACTCCTGTCGTGTTTCTTGTTTCGATTGCGGTCGGTTTTTGTGCCGGCCTTATTACGGGATGTATTGGCGCGGGCGGCGGCTTCATCATCACCCCGGCGCTGATGGCTGCAGGCGTAAAGGGCATTCTCGCAGTCGGAACCGATCTGTTCCATATCTTTGCAAAGGCGATCATGGGATCGGTGCTGCACAAGAAAATGGGCAACGTCAACATGAAGCTTGCCGTCTACTTTCTGTTCGGGTCGATCCTCGGTGCGACTGCCGGGGGATTTATCCAGAAGACCATTTATGAAAAAGATCCCATTCTCAGTGATGCAGTGACCAGCATTATCTATGCGACCATTCTTGGATTCCTGAGCTGGTATG
This sequence comes from Nitrospiraceae bacterium, assembly GCA_012517735.1. Taxonomy (GTDB): domain Bacteria; phylum Nitrospirota; class Thermodesulfovibrionia; order Thermodesulfovibrionales; family Dissulfurispiraceae; genus JAAYUK01. Next base: position 5,013 of record JAAYUK010000082.1, on the reverse strand, counting down.
GTATCTCGGACTTCCTGAAGAAGAGAAAATCCGGCGTGCAGCCGACTGGTCATGGCCATGGCGATCATGATGCGCCGAAGGTGCCGAGCTCGACCGAGCTGCCCGGTGTGGCCGGAAAACTCCAGGCTATCAGCATGCCGCCGATGGTCAAGTTTGACGAGGACATGGTGCCGGGAGGCAGGAGTATCTCGGGCTGGATTCTCGCTGCAGGCGGTTTTGTGGTCGGCATGGCATCGGCGATGATGGGCGTCGGCGGAGGATTCATCACCTTCCCGATGTTTGTCTATGTCTTTGGTATCTCGACGTTCACTACGGTCGGAACCGACATCTTCCAGATCGTGTTTACCGCAGGATACGGTGCAATCACCCAATATGCGATTTACGGTTTTGTCTTTTATACGCTTGCGATGGGAATGCTGCTCGGTTCGCTTTTTGGCATTCAGATCGGGGCGCTGACGACGAAGGTCGTCAGCGGCATGACCATCAGGATGTTCTTTGTGGTGACAATTCTTGCCGGTTTCATCAACCGGTTTTCGACGCTGCCGAAGCAGTTTACGGATATGGGGTATCTGAACTGGCCGAAAGACCTGGTCGGCATGATCGAAGTGGTCGGCAATTACCTGTTCTGGATCACTGTTGTGATCTTTGTCGCGTGGGTTTTGTGGAGCTTCATCAAAAACATCAAGACGTTCAGGGAGGGATAGGCCATGTTGATACGCGATAAACGACATTTCAATACCGGCGTTGTCATGGCAATCGCTTTTTTCGGGCTCTTCGGACTCATCATGTCGCCCATTTTCGGCAAAGGCATGAACGGTCTCGAATTTTCGGACGACATGTTCAACAAACTCTCAAAAGGATCGGCGTATTTCGTGCCGAAAGTCAGCAAGCAGAATGAATCGTATGTCGGCAAGCAGATACAGGCAACGGTCAAATACGACAAGCCTGACGACGCAAAGAAGGCAGCCGAGCTTGTGGCGATTGCCGGCGGCAAGAGCGAGTTGAACGGCGGCGAGCTGAAGGTGAGCGGCGATGTCGGCAAGATGCTCGAAGTGGTCATCCGGGACGGCGATTTGATGTACAAGAATGATGGGGCGAAACTCAAGGAAACATATGGATATGATGAGAAGCAGGCGATGAAGAACTGGTGGACGCTTCTCACCAAAATCGACAAGGCCCTCCAGCTTTCGAAGGATTTCGAGAACGCGAAGATGATCAATGAGGTGAACAAGAAGGTTGTGGAACCCGCCTATAATTTCTATGGTATCCAGGCCCAGAAGGTGACGGATCGGCTTGGCATGATGTCCGCTCTTCTCGTTTTTTATGTCGGCTATACGATCTGGTGGGGATATGCGCTGTTCCATCTGTTTGAAGGCTTGGGACTTACGGTCCACAAAAAGGTGAAAGTCAAGAAAGAGATTTAGGAGGCTGACCAATGAAAGTGGTTGTTGCGATAGACGGTTCAAAATACAGCGACATGTGTCTTGCTGCCGCATCCTTTCTCTGCAAGGACCGTGAAAACCTCGAAGTGCATCTCGTCAATGTGCAGGCGCATTTTTCGGATCTCGAGGTCGGCTTGTTGCCGGGGGACCGGGACACCGCGCGTGATGAATTTACGCAGCGCGCCGAGAATCTGCTGCGAGGAGGCATTGCCTATTTGGAACAGCAGGGAGTCAAAAACGTCAAGGCGCGTATCATCAAGGGGCCGTCCCCTGCCGAGGCAATTGTCGACTATGTAGAGCAGGAAAAGGCAAATCTTCTTGTCATCGGTGCCCGCGGCGCCTCAGAGGGGGCCCGCTTCCTGCTCGGTGCCGAGGCTCCCCGCATCGTCAAATATTCCCCTTGTTGTGTATATATCGTCAAAGAGAGCTGCATGGAATTTTGTGCAGCGCCGAATCTCGCGTCCTGATTGTCCGGAGGGGGAGAGCGATGCTCTTCCCCTCCGTCAGGATTCCCGTGCCGTGTTTGCGCTATAATCCCGTATGAACCGCACACCGCCGACCTGTCAGGTTTCTGCGCCCGTCCCCGCGTTGCATCGATTATCAATGCTCGAACGGGTATTTTCCTTTTATACCCGCCATTACAAACTGCTGACGCTTCTGGTTACTGCAGTGATGCTCGGCGTCATTCTGGTTCTCGGCTGGATATCGTCGGAGGCGGTCCGTGATACGGTAATTGAGGATTTCAACAATCAGCAGCTTGTTATCGCACGGCATGCAGCCAGCATGATCGAAAACAGTATTGCGGATTTCAAGCGGGAGCTGAATCTGCTCAGCTTCTCTCCAGCAGTCCAGTACTCAGAGCGTATTCAAATGCATCGCCGAATCCAGATTGTGTTCACGAGTTTTCAGGACGACGGCCTGCGTGAAATCCGCTATGTGGAGACGAAATCCGGGAAAACGCATGTAATCAGCGAAGCAGGGGTGCAGATTGTCGAGCCGAGTGCGCTGGACAGAGAGAGTCTTGAGCAGGCCGGTCGACCTGACCTGAAGGGCAAGCTCCGGATGAGCGAAATTGATATTCAGCCGGTAAACGGCAAGCATGAGACATTGCTGCGCATGGCAATGCCGGTCTGGCAGGTTTCGGTGGATGATGCGCATCCGGTTGCGACCAATGATTTTGCGGGAGTGATTCTCTTCGTCATCGATGCGTCACGCCTCACCGAGAAGGTTGCCGGTGCGCTCCGTTCGGGCAAAAGCGGGTACACCTGGGTCATTGATGAGAAAGGGACGTTCCTGTATCATCCTGAATCTGATTTCATCGGGAAAAATGCCATGGAAGCGCGGAAAGAAAAGAATCCGGCGATCTCGTTTTCGCGTATCAACGAGATTCAGAAAACCATGCTGCTGACCGGCAAGGAGGGCACCAGCTGGTTTATTTCCGGATGGCACCGCGGACAGCGGGGAGAAATGAAGAAGCTGATCGCCTATTCTCCCGTTCCCTTGGCGCACGACGGCACCGGCCGGCACTGGTCGGTTGCGGTTGTGGCTCCGATCAGTGAGGTGGAAGGCGCCATCCGGGACATTACGTTCCGCCAGTCGCTGGTGCAGGGGGTTGCTGTGCTGATAACGCTTCTTGGCGGCTTGACGCTCGTCAGCATTCTTGTGCGCTGGTCGAAGACCATTCAGCAGCAGGTTGACGAAAAGACGTGCGAACTCCAGAAATCCGAATATCGCTACCGGTCGCTGATCGAACATGCCAAGGATGTCATTTTTACCCTTGATGCCGAAGGGCGGGTGCTTTCGCTGAACAGCAGGGGATGGCTGTTTTTCAAAAAGCAGGAGGAGGAGGGATTCGTTCCTTTTCCCATAGCGGAGCTCTTCGATGCGGAGAGCGCCGCTGTCCAGATGGCGGTGGTGTCCCGGATCGTCGCCCGCGAGATTTCGGAGGAAGCGGTAACCAGCCTGGTCCTTGTTGATGGTGAAGAGCGCTGGCTGAACATCAATTACAGCGCCCTGCTCGATGAAAGCGGCGCTGCCTATGCCGTCCTCGGCATTGGCCGCGACATTACCGAGCGCAAGAAAATGGAACAGCGCATGTCGCATACCGAAAAGCTTGCGTCAGTCGGCACGCTCGCAGCCGGTGTTGCTCATGAGATCAATAATCCGCTTGCGGTTATCCTGGGGTTTACCGAGATGCTTCTCGATCAGACTCCCAAGGAGTCAGAAAATTATGAGCTCCTCAAGACCATCGAGCGTCAGGGGATGAATGCAAAGCGTATTGTCGAGAACCTGCTCGGATTTGCGCGCTTTACCGAACACAAGGAACAGGATGTCGATATCAATGCCAATCTCGAATCGGTCCTTGCGGTTGTGACGAACAATCTGACGATCAACAAGATCAGTGTCGAAAAGGATTTTTCCGCGGGACTTCCCATGATCAAGGGCGATCCGGGAGAGCTGCAGCAGGTCTTTTTCAATCTGATCGCCAATGCAGCGGCGGTCATGAAGGGAACGGGCGGCACGCTGACGGTCAGAACACGTCTTGCACCTGACAACAGCTGTGTCGAAGTTTCTTTTACAGACACCGGTCCCGGCATTCCCCGGTCGGTTCGATCGAAGATCTTCGACCCGTTTTTCACGACCAAAAAGGTCGGCGAGGGGACCGGTCTCGGTCTGTCCATTTCGTATGGCATAATAAGCAATCATGGAGGTTCCATAACCTTTGATACCAAAACAGCTGACGAGTCGGCGGTGACCGGCACGACCTTTGTCGTTACGTTGCCCGCTGTCCCGGTTCAGAACGAGGAGGATGTATGCCTGAAAAGCTGCTGATTGTTGACGATGAGCCCGACATGCTCAGGCTTTTGAGCATGATCATCAAGGCGAATACCCCTTATGAGTTTGTTACTACCAATAATCCCGCTGAAGCGCTCGCATTGGCCAGAAAGGGCGGTTTCGATGTGCTGCTGACCGATCTGAAGATGCCGGGGCTCGATGGAATCGAGCTGCTCAATGCGGTAAGGAGTTTTGACGAGGAGATCCCGATCATCATCATTACTGCATATGCTACTGCCGAGTCAGCCGCTGAAGCGATGGACAAGAACGCCTTCGACTTCATTACAAAACCGTTCCGGAAGGAGCAGATCATTTTCACGATCGAGAAGGCCATCAAGTGGCTGCGCACACAGCGTGAGAACAAAGCATTGAAGGAGCAGCTCAGTAAGTGAATGACCGGGAATAGCTTCTCGGCAGAGAGAGGCTATCCCGATTTTTTCGGAATATGCTGTTTGATGAACTGCTTGATGTATCCGTCGGTAATGGCGTCATTATACATGACCATGTCGAGCTGTTTCGTATAGACTGTAAACTTGCCCATGATCTCGAGCTTCTCTTCAATCGTTTCTTTCTTGTATTTCATGAGTGAGGCTTCAACCACATCGTCCGTCGTCTTTACGTTGAAATCCATATGTTTGAGAATTTCGGCAATGAGGCGTACCCTTCTGAGCCGCCGGTCGATAGCGGCGCCGCCCCCCTTGAAGAAGAACCTGATGTAATTGTCATTGATACTCTC
>JAAYUK010000081.1 GCA_012517735.1 Nitrospiraceae bacterium | reverse complement strand
TTCTGCGTCTTTCCTGAATCAGGTAACTTTGTTCGCTGATCAATAATTTATTTTCCGGAGGAATCTATGCCGCTTGATCCGACAAAACATGCGGACTGGCAGATTGCCGAAGCCGCCGAAAAAAACATGAAGACTGTCTATGAGCTTGGGGAAAAACTCGGACTCCAGCAGCGCGAACTGCTGCCGCATGGCCATTATATCGCCAAGATTGACTTCAAGTCGGTGCTCGATCGGTTGTCGTCCAGGCCGAACGGCAAGTATATCGATGTGACTGCGATTACGCCGACTCCCCTTGGAGAAGGGAAGTCCACAACCACCATCGGCCTCACGCAGGGTCTCGGCAAACGCGGAAAGAACGTCATCGCCACGATCCGGCAGCCGTCCGGCGGCCCGACCATGAACATAAAGGGCTCTGCCGCAGGGGGCGGACTTTCGCAGTGCATCCCCCTGACACCGTTTTCTCTCGGGTTGACGGGCGATATCAATGCCATCATGAATGCCCACAACCTCGCGATGGTCGCCCTCACCTCGCGCATGCAGCATGAATACAACTACAGCGACGAAACACTTGCCAAGCGCAACCTCAAGCGCCTCGACATCAATGCGCGCAGTGTCCAGATGAAATGGATCATCGACTTTTGCGCTCAGGCACTCCGCGATATCGTCATCGGCATCGGGGGAAAAAACGACGGTTTCCTGATGCAATCGGGCTTTGCAATAGCGGTTTCCTCGGAAGTGATGGCAATTCTGTCCGTTGCCAGCGATTTGAAAGACATGCGTGAGCGTATGGGCAAGATCGTCGTTGCACACGACCGTTCAGGCAAACCGGTCACAACGGAAGACCTCGAAGTGGCCGGGGCGATGACCGCGTGGATGGTGGAGGCGCTCAATCCGAATCTCATGCAGACCATCGAGGGGCAACCGGTCTTTGTCCACGCCGGGCCGTTCGCCAATATCGCCATCGGCCAATCCTCCATTATCGCTGACCGGATTGCACTCAAGCTGGGCGATTATGTTATTACTGAATCCGGGTTCGGAGCAGACATCGGATTCGAGAAGTTCTGGAACCTGAAGTGCCGTTATTCCGGCCTCGTGCCGAACGCTGCGGTTATCGTTGCAACCATCCGTGCGCTCAAATGCCACGGCGGAGCCCCGATTCCGGTGCCGGGCAAACCGATGCCGAAGGAATATGCGTCCGAAAACGTTGCCTGGGTCGAGCACGGATGCGCCAACCTCGTTCATCACATTCAAACCATAAAGAAGGCGGGGATCAACCCGGTTGTCTGCATTAACGCGTTCCATACCGACACCGAAAACGAGATCAACGCCGTCAAACGCCTCGCGGAATATGCCGGGGCGCGAGTAGCGGTGTCAAAGCACTGGCTTATGGGTGGCGATGGCGCAACCGACCTTGCCGATGCCGTCATCGATGCCTGTAATGAGCCGGCCCATTTCAAATACCTGTATGAACTTGCCGTCCCGCTGCGGGCGCGCATCGATACGATTGCAAAACAGGTTTACGGGGCTGAAGGGGTGGACTACTCAGCCGAAGCCCTCGCAAAGGCGAAAAAAATCGAGGACGACCCGGAACTCTCCAGGCTCGGCACCTGTATGGTCAAAACACACCTCAGCCTTTCGGACAACCCGAATCTCAAGGGAGTGCCCGCAGGCTGGCGGCTGCAGGTGCGCGATATCCTTTCATACAACGGTGCAGGCTTTGTGGTCCCAGTAGCAGGCGCCATCAAGCTGATGCCCGGCACTGCGTCAGATCCGGCCTATCGCAGAGTTGATGTTGACGTTGAGACCGGACGCGTTAAGGGATTGTTTTAACGCGGAATTATCATGAGTCTGGCAGGACAGGCTCGGAGCGTTATTGGATCGAATCCAATGACATTTTTGGGATAATCTCCCTCAGGAACACTTGTCTTCGACAGGTTTTTTTGATCGATTCGCGAACGATTTTGAGAAGGAGGGGCAACGATATGCACACGCCCCCTCCTTCTTTCTTTGCATACTGCCGAACACGGCCAGATCCCTAAATGCCCAGCTCTTCTACAGCCAACCCACCCGCTTTTCCGCAATAAGCTCACGCTCACGATACAGCACATATGCCGTTATGATACTGAGTACTTTCTCCGTCATGCCGATAAACTGAAGCGCTATGCCGGTGTGATGGGGATGTTCTTCAACACGAACGACACTTCCGTATACCACAACAACATCTGCGATGACCTGTTCGAGAAAGAGATGCACCTCAAGCAGGTCTCCCAGGCGATAGCGCTCAGGTGTCTCAAAAAAAATGCCGCTGCCGCTGATGTCGACCCTCTTCACCTTGAGTTGTTGCCAGGTTCCGATATCGGTTTCGGCAAGCAGATGTGCTTGCAGATCGTCCTGGTTGCTATCGGGAGAAAGCTTTGTGTAAGCCGTTGGGATATAGCCGAAAACGCGAAAAAATGCACGCTGGTTCCTTCCGATATTCAAGACTGCCCTCCCCGTGACAGGGCATCCGGTTCGGACGCCTGCCTCCCGCCCTTCGGCGAAAAACTGAGGCACGCCATGCCGGATTCGCGCATGACCACACGACAGGGCAAATCACGCGAAGTGAACCCCACGGCCCTGCATCCGTAGGGTCGTCGCTGGTCATGCGTGATAAAAAACGAGCTGCATTGGAAACAATTCCGATCCTCAACCACGCAGAAAAAGCGTAGCATTTACCCGCACGGACATGTCAAGCAACTCCTTGCGGGCCGCGCAT
>JAAYUK010000006.1 GCA_012517735.1 Nitrospiraceae bacterium | reverse complement strand
TGGCTACTTTTCAAAATCCTTCAGCCGCTTCTTTCGGCGACGCTCATCCCTTTTCTCCTTCCAGGAGCGGATCGTCATCGCCCCGACCTCATAAACGATCGTCGCAAAAGCATAGGCAAGCAGCACCTCGACAATGATCGTCGTCGGGCGCACATCTATTTCAGGCAGCATAGATTATCCATTCCCCCTTGATTTGACGGCATCCGCTCAGTCCCCATGCGATTGCTTGTTCCGATCGCATCTTCGGCTGATATTCTCCAGTTCCTCAATCGTCAGCACCGGCCGCTGAAACGCCTGAGCCATGAGCTCAAAGCTACTCTTCAACTCTTCAACCGATTCGCCGGACGGAGCAATAGGGTTTTCGCTCCACGCCTCGATCGATGTCCCGCCTTCCCGATAATACACTTCATGGATTTCGAAATATACCGACGCTCTGTCGGGCGACGTTTTCCGGACAATCCTGTAGTTCCATGAAAGCATCAGGCGAGCACCCCGTATTCCATCCTGCCAAACAGGATTTCCACATCTATGGAACCATCGGTCGTCTTCATGCGATCCACCGGACGAGCATTGCCCAGACCGACTTGAGGCCGGTGCAGCCAACGCGCCGCCGCATCGCCTCCTTGAGTCGCGGCGACGGCTTCGGCGGGTGTTCCATAAGATCGAAAGACTTTTGCAGCCGATTCCTTTGACAACCGAAGGGGACGCGCCGGATCGGCAAGCGTCTTATGTTTGACAGGCCCGACCGCGGTCTCGATCCCGATCAATCCGTCTTTCTTTTTTCCCATTCCGCCTTCATCCTCCGGGTCAGTCCGCAACCCTCACAACATGGTCAAATACGCTCGTGAACCGCTCGTTGACCGCATGGTCGAGATGAAAGTGCGCGAAATACCAATGATCAAACCGAAGACTGGCGAAAAGCCCCTCCAGCATGTCCTCCGTCGGATCGTCAAATCCCCTTTTCTCGCCCACATTGCCGAGATGTCCGTAAAGCGGCAACTGCTCCTTGATGCTGCGCGGACATGTGTGCGTGAACACCAGATCCACGGCATCGTTATGTAGAGAGAGATTTCTATGCGCGTTTTCCAAGTCTTCCGGCGTCGGCAGCTCCTGCGGCCACCACGTTCTGCCCGGCTCCCGCCACTGTTTGTCGATGGAGGCCGCCCCTCCCATGACAAAACATGTCGTGTTGCATAGCTCGAAAATCTCTCCTCGCCTCAGATACCAGACCGTGTCGTGAATTCTGGCAGCCTTGCCGCCGTGGAAATCCTCGACCGGATATTCCATAAGCCGATCGAAGTTCTCGTGGTTGCCGTCGATGAACAATGTCGTCCACGGCTGCTCGGAGAGGAATCCGAGCCAGAATCTCTCCTGCTCGGTCGTATCGTCCGGCGGCGGGTTCTGGTCCCACAGAGCGCGAACCGCCGGCTCCTTAGGTTCCCAGATCAGGCCGAAATCCCCGAGAATGACCACAAAATCCTCCTTGGCCAGTCTGCGACCGAAAGGGAACGCCTTTCTCTTGAGCTTATGGATCTCATGTGCGCCGTGCAGATCGCCGGTGACAAATATCATCGCAACTCCCGAATCGGTATTTTTCCGCTTCGCGACACAATCCTTCGCTAAGCGTGGCCCGTCGTCATCATATCAGCCTCGCGCTCTCCGGACGCCACGTTGTGCGCCATGCGGGATAGCATCCGTCGCATAGCGTGCGCACCGCACCGGTCGGGCTTGTCCGAACGATCGCGGGGGCCGAACAGGTTTCGCATATCGCAAACGACTTTTGCGCCTCCTCCCATATCATGCGATGCAGCGTGTCGTCTCCGCCCCGGATGTAAAACCTGAGGCCGCCGAATTTCTCTTTCACCTGAAAAGCAGCACACTCAGCCTCCGGATGCGCTTTAACATATTCAGTAATCATCCGGGCAATCGCATACACAAGCGGAAACCATCCGTCCCCGCAGGTGAAACCCCAGCACATCAGGCTTTCCTTTTCCGGTTTATTGCGATCGCGGAAAAGATGATCGAAATCCGAATAGAGCCTTTCGGTATTCTCTTTATTCATGCTTGGAACCTCCTTCACCCCTATAGGGGAGATCCTGACAGTCGGGTTGCCGCGCATGGTGACGATAAACTCTTGCCCCGCCGCAACCCGATTCATGATTTTGTGAAAATGCCGCCGCAACTCGGTCATCGTTATCGTCTGCCCTTCATCGCTGCGCCGATCAAGCATCCCGTCATATGCTCGTTGAGTTCGTAAAGCCCCTGTCTGTCAGCTTCGATGATCGCGCGAGCTATCTCATAGCGCTTTTCCAGACGGTTGAGGACCGTGGCATCGCCCCCAAACGCATCCAGAATCCGTTTTCTCATATCATCCGCCAGAGGGAATTGCACGATCCCGTTGAGCGCGGCGAGCTGTTCCCCGGCAAGCGCCGACAGTTCCTCTATCTGAGGCCCGATGAGATGGCGCGGCGCGCCGCCCAGAAGCCGCTCCGTCAAGGCTTCCGCCGAAAGAACGGTCTCCCGGCTCTTTCTGGCGTGGTCGAGCAGGATATCCATCGCCTCTTTCGGACTTTCGCTCTTTCGGAGCATATCGCCGTATCCGATCCGTCCGGCGAGGTAATCGGAAATCGCATCGTTCCGGAGCCGATCGTCGCCGACGGCGGCGACCGCCTCGCCGAGCTGTGTTAAAATGAGTTTCAGATGACGATCTTCCATGGATATAATCCCATTGCCTCCCGTTCCGGGAATCCCGGCCTTGACTGCGAACAATCGTTCGCTTTATCATTATAGCATGTCCCGCGCAATTGCAAAAGCCGTCCTCATGGATCGCGCCGAGCGCATCCGGCATTTCTACCGGACCAAAGGGCGGATGCCGAGTTACACCGAAATCGGCGATCTGGTCGGCCTGAGTTCCAAGGCGACGGTCGCCAAGCTGGTGCGCCAGCTCCATGAAAACGAACTGCTCGACAAGGACGCGACCGGCCGCTTGCTCCCCGGCAGGATGAAGCAGCCGGTCCGGCTGCTCGGCAATGTGGAGGCGGGCTTCCCCAGTTCCGCCGAGGAGGAAAACGCCGATGTGCTTTCGCTGGACGACCTGCTGATCAAAAATCCGCAGGCGACGTTTCTGCTGAAGGTGTCGGGCGATTCGATGAACGGTGCGGGAATCATGCAGGGCGATCTGGTCATCGTGGATCGGAGCATGACCGCGCACGACGGCAATATCGTCATCGCCGAAGTCGATGGCGCATGGACGATGAAACGGCTCGGCAAAGTCGGCAAGAAGATCACCTTGCTCGCCGAAAATCCGAAATACCCGCCGATCGTTCCGAAGCGCGAACTGAAAATCGCTGGCGTCGTCACCGCCGTTATCCGCAAATACCTGTAGCCAATTCAGGCGAAAGGATCTTTCGATTCCATGAAACATGATCTCAAAAAGCGGGCGTCTCTCACCCCCATGGTGATGAAACTCTTCGATCACTGGAAGCTCACTGGCGAGGAGCAGGCCGCCGCGCTCGGGCTGCGTTCCGTCCGCACCATCGACCGCTATAGAAGCGGCGGCGCGTTCGCCAATCGCGGAGAGCTCATGGAACGGGTCGGGCATCTGTTGGCAATCCATGAGTCGCTGCGAATCCTTTTCCCAGGGAATCGGAATATCGTTTACGGCTGGGTCAAGTCCGCAAATGGAGACTTCAATGGGAAGCGGCCTCTCGATGTGATGATCAGCGACGGGTTATTGGGGATTCAGTCTGTGCGACGGTATCTTGAATTCCAGCGGGAGCGATAAAATGCAATGCAAACCCCGCAAAAGGGAAGCGAATTTCGGCAACGTTTTGGTAAAAGCATCTTCTGGCGTTTCAGAAGAATAAACCGGTCATGCATAAGGGTTCGCCGTTGTTTCGGCTGCAGGGACGATCTCAGTGACTTTCTGACTCGCTCCATAGCTTCATTTGCCATTCTGACCACATGAAACTTGTCAATTATGATATTGGCGTTGGGCAGGACGCTCTTGACGGCATCCCGGTATGAATTCCACATGTCCATGGCAACATATTTCACATCGCTTTTGCCTTTGAGCTGAGACAGATATCTGGCAATGGTAGGCTTATTCAATGCAGCACATGACGCAACCCGGGTGAAGTCTCCCCGAGGAAGAAAGCCAAAGGCCAAGTGATTTGCACTTTGCCATCAGGGAATCACGTCTCAGCTTGTTGCAGGAAATTCCGCTGGCCTCACCCAATAGGACACGGGCTTGGAGAGGAAATCTTCCAGGGAGATCCCATCTGCTCCAACTAACAACCTTCGTTGCGGATGAAACGCTGTGTTGAATGCATCCATGCCGGGGAGTTTGTCACGGCGACTGCCGCTTTTCACTTCAATGGCAGTGATGAAGCGACCTGACTTAACCACAAAATCAACCTCACGGTTATTTTCCCGCCAGTAAAAGAGCTCACACTCTTTACCAGCTGCAGCATTGACCAAATGACATCCAACGGCAGATTCAACGAGATGGCCTTTGAATTCCGGATTTTTGTCGACTTCGTTTGGAGCGACCCCGGACTGTGCCGTCATAAGAGCAGTATTGAACACCTGTAATTTCGGACTTGACGCCCGTTGTCGTGCTTTATCGCCGGCATATTTCTGTACCCCTGTGACCATGCCTGCAGCAGCCAGCAGATCAAGATAATGTGCAAGTGTTGTGGTGTTGCCGGCATCTTGCAGCTGCCCGGTCATTTTCTGATATGACAATATCTGCCCGGAGTAAGAGCAGGCCAGTTCGAACAATCGGCGAAGCAAAGCCGGCTTGTCCACACGGGAGAGCAAAAGCACGTCACGAGATATGGTCGTTTCAATAAGTGAATCTCTGACATAACGAGCCCATCGTTCTGGATCAGCAATAAGCGTTGCTGCACCAGGATATCCGCCAAAATAAAGATAATTGTCGATCGACCAACCAAAAGCAGATTTCATTTCCGGGAAAGTCCAATGCGGTTGATGGAGCATTTCAAATCTGCCGCCAAGGCTTTCGGTAAGCCCATGCTGGATAAGCAGGGGAGCTGATCCAAGCAAGACAACCTTCACCTGGATGCGTTTTGCGGTGTCTTCATCCCACAATTTCTTGATAGATTCATCCCAATGGGGTATTTTCTGAACTTCGTCCACGGCAAGTACGGCCCCGTCTTTGCTCTGCCTCGCTGCAAGCCGGGCTGCATCCCACTGCTGGGCTACCCACTGACTTCCCTTCAGTCCAGGTTCATCAGCGGAGGCAAAGACGACGGGAACGGTAAGACTTTCAAGGACCTGCCTGACCATTGTTGTTTTGCCGACCTGTCTTGGCCCTGCCACTACCTGAATGAATCGTCGCTGTTCCTGCAAGCGCGCCCGGAGCAGATCATACCCGGACCGCCTGAATTCTATTCTTGGTTTGCTTTTCATATTGAGTAATTTTACTCAGTATGATGAGATAAATCAAGCGCATTATTGGTGTTCGCGATTTGTGATATACTGAATACAGATATTACGCGGAGGGAAAAATGGCAACGTCAATCAGACTTGATCCTGCAACAGAAAAACGTCTCGATCGCCTATCCGAAAAAACTGGGCGCACCAAGGCATTCTATTTGCGCCAAATCATTGAGCAAGGCATAGAAGACTTGGAAGACTATTATCTTGCAGCTAATACTTTGGAACAGGTACGACAAGGCAAGGAAAATACATATTCGCTTGAAGAAGTGGAGCGCAATCTTGGCTTGGCGGATTGAGCTCACTGAGACTGCGGCAAAACAGCTGTCCAAGATTGGCAAGATCGAAGCAAAACGCATCGTTGGTTTTCTGCGTGAACGTCTCGCTGGCCATGGAAATCCAAGAAGTACCGGCAAAGCCCTCAGGGGCTCACTGGGTGAGCTTTGGCGATATCGCGTCGGCGACTATCGAATAATCTGCGAAATTCAAGATGGCATGCTGCGAGTGCTTGTGTTGAGAATCCAACACCGCAGCAAGGCATATCGGAATTAGCCAAGCCGCTTCTGCATCAAGGACATGCGGAGGGGCGTCCCAGGATGTTACTTCTCATATACAAGCTCCCCCTCATGCAGAATAGATTCTAGCAATGATTTTTCAGCATATTCCATTAGCACGATGTCAAAATTATCATGGCCAAAAGCGTCCTTGAGGGCCTTGTCCATTTGTGCCGTCTTGTCGCTGGCGACCCCCTTTACGGCAATATCAATATCTGATATTTCGGGATCCCATGTCGCTTTCATCAATGAACCGAATATATATATATGGCTGGGGGAAAATGGGCGTAACGCTGCGATGACTGCATTCTTGCATGAATCGACAG
>JAAYUK010000080.1 GCA_012517735.1 Nitrospiraceae bacterium | reverse complement strand
CACCGTGAGTGCAATTTTTGCCGTTTTGCGTGGGGACGTTTCCAGTGGAGTCGGAAACAGCGCCAGAGCAATTGAAGTGTTGCCGATGTCGACGGTCAGGAGCGGCTGCGTCGACATCTCAGACATGTGAAACATCGCCGGCATACACGCTGCACAGGGTGCCGTCGCATTGCCTGACCAGCAGAAATCCTTCGGTATCGACGTCTTCAGCGATTCCTGTGACCGTCGTATTGCCCTGCAGCACGGATACGGTCTTTCCGATCGTACAGGAGAGTTTGAGCCACTCGCTAATAACCGGCATCTTTCCCTGGGTGCTAAGTATGGCGAGCCAGGTGTCCAGCGATTTGATCAGGGCTGACAGGATCATTGAGCGAGAGTAAACGGCTCCGGCTTCATCGGCGATGGATGTCGCCAGTGTGTGGATGTCAACCGGCAGGTCCGCGATGCGTGCATTGACATTGATTCCGATGCCGATCACCGCAAACTGAATCCGGTCCGGGATAGCGCGCATTTCCGTGAGAATACCCCCCAGTTTCTTCGATCCGACCAGCAGGTCATTCGGCCATTTCAGCCGGATATTGACTCCTGTCTGTTCGCGCAAGGCAGATGCGGCAGCAACTCCCGCAAGAAGGGTTAGGATCGTGGCATCCTTGGGAGGCATGTCCGGACGAAGTGCTGCGCTCATATAAATGTTCACTCCCGGGGGAGAAAACCATGTTCTTGCCAATCTGCCCCGGCCGGCCGTCTGATGATCGGCAACCACGATAAGTCCGTCGGCTTCCTCTGAAGCGACAAGTTCCGCTGCCGTGCTGTTAGTGGAAGGCAGGCTTGTAAAAAAACGGATGTTTTTCGATGGGAAAAACTTAAGGTGCCCAAGGCCGGCGCGGACTTCTTCAATAGAATATTCGGGGGTTGCGGTGAGGCGATACCCTTTTGCGGGAGATGCATCAATCGTATAGCCGCTGTCGCGCAACTTTGCGATCTGCTTCCAGACTGCAGCACGGGTAATACCGAGGCTGGAGGCGATATCGGCCCCGGAGACGAAGTCTGGGTGGTTGCGCAGGGTGGAGAGGACATCGTCACTTCTGGGCCGCTCGGTCACCGGACGCTCCTCACTGCACCCTGTGTGAGTATCGTGGCGCTACTCCCGCGGCAGGATAACCACATCAACAGATCCCTTGAGGAGGGCGGCGAACTGTGCCGCGTCCGATGAACTGCCGACAATCGAACCGAAATGCATCGGGACGGCGGTTTTCGGCTTGATGATACGGGCGGCCTCGGCCGCTTCAGCAGCGGTCATGACATACGTGCCCGATACAGGAAGCAGCGCAACATCAACCGGTCCAAGCGCAGACATTTCGGGAATAAGGTCAGTGTCCCCCGCAAGGTAAATGGTCTGGCCATCCATGGTAATCAGGTACCCGACCCATGACCGGTCTTTTGTGTGAAACTGCTTGTTCGTATTGTACGCGGGGACTGCCTGAATTTCGACCCCGTTTATGGCCAGCCGGTCTCCGGGACGGACGGTTTTTACCGATCCCCCAAGCTTTTCGGCACAATCGGGGGGTGCGACAACCACTGTTTCGGATCCCTTGAGTTTGCCAACATCTTCCGGTGAGCAGTGGTCATAGTGTTCATGGGTGATGAGTATGATGTCTGCATGGTCTTTCCTGTTGATTTGAAAGGGATCGGTATAGATTGTGCGCGATCCGGAGATTCTGAACGTGTCGTGGCCCAGCCATACAATGTTTTTCAGCATATCAGCCCCCTTTTTTGGGTCATTCTGGAGCTTCAGAACAATTCAAGCTTATCATGACCGCTTTCGCAATGGCAAGCGGCTCAGGCCATTGAAAAAAAACCTTTCTTTTTTTGCCGTTTTCATGCTATTTTACTATTCCTCTGGGAATTCAGCCTGCAAGACGACTACCTCGTTGAAAGGGTTGACAAAATTATAAAAGTCTGGTAAGATTGACAGGTTTTCCGCTGAGCCGGAAGACTATTCACTTTTGTTTGTATTTGGAGGAAACGTGCCTACGATCGCACAATTGGTGAAGCAGGGGCGGAAGAAAATCGAGCGCAAGACCAAGAGCCCTGCGCTGAAGAGCTGTCCGCAGCGCCGGGGAGTCTGCGTCCGCGTCTACACGACGACGCCGAAGAAGCCGAACTCGGCATTGAGGAAGGTTGCAAGAGTGAGACTGACCAATGCCATGGAAGTGACCGCATATATTCCCGGCGTCGGCCATAACCTCCAGGAGCATTCCATCGTATTAATCAGGGGCGGCAGGGTCAAGGACCTTCCGGGTGTGCGGTATCACATCCTCAGAGGTGCGCTCGATTGTGCGGGTGTAGGCGATCGCAGGCAGGGTCGCTCCAAATACGGCGCGAAACGCCCGAAATAAGAATGGTCGGAGTCTAAGCAATGGCAAGAAGAAGAGAAGCAATCAAGCGTGAAGTTCTGCCCGATCCGAAATACAGCAGCATCCTGGTGAGTCGTTTTGTCAGCGTGCTCTTTGAGGACGGCAAAAAAGCAACGGGTGAGAAGATCTGCTATGGAGCCTTCGATATTCTGAAAGAGAAGACCGGCATGGATCCGCTCAAGGTGTTCAAGGCTGCGGTCGAAAATGTGAAGCCGCTCGTTGAAGTCAAGCCGCGTCGTGTCGGCGGTGCTACCTATCAGGTTCCGGTTGAGGTGCGTCCACACAGAAAAATTGCGCTCGCGATCCGCTGGATTATCGGTTACGCCCGGGCCCGCAAGGAAAAGACGATGCGTGAGCGTCTTGCCGGCGAGCTGCTTGATGCCTATAACAATACCGGCACATCCATCAAGAAAAAAGAAGATACGCACAAGATGGCCGAGGCCAATCGGGCGTTTGCGCACTACAGATGGTAGTCTGAGCGCACCATTATCAGAAACATAGCCTAAGGATAAAAGGTACTACTTTCACATGTCACGATTTCCATTAGAGAAGACGAGAAATATCGGTATCATGGCGCACATCGATGCCGGCAAGACCACAACGACCGAGCGCATTCTGTATTATACCGGCGTCACCTACAAGATCGGCGAAGTGCATGATGGTACGGCGGTCATGGACTGGATGGTGCAGGAGCAGGAGCGTGGGATAACCATCACCTCTGCGGCTACCACCTGTTCGTGGAACGGTCATCGCATCAATATTATCGATACTCCCGGCCACGTTGACTTCACCATTGAGGTCGAGCGCTCGCTGCGCGTGCTCGATGGTGCGGTTGCCGCATTTGATGCGGTGGCTGGCGTGCAGCCCCAGTCCGAGACGGTCTGGCGTCAGGCGAACAAGTATGGCGTTCCGCGCATTGCGTTCATGAACAAGATGGACCGTGTCGGCGCAGACTTTTTCGCTGCAGTTGAAACCATGATCGACAAGCTCGGCGCAGTGCCGGTATCAATTCAGATTCCTATTGGAAAAGAAGATCAGTTCCGTGGTTCGATCGACCTGGTCAAGATGAAGGCATACTTCTTCGACGATGAGACGCTCGGCGCAAAGTTTGTCGAGGGCGACATCCCGGCCGAATACGCCGCACAGGCAAAAGAGTACCGGGACAAGATGCTTGAGGCGATTGCCGATATCGATGAGTCGCTCATGGAGAAGTATCTCGGCGGTGAGGAGATTTCCGAGGCCGAGATCAAGGCTGCGATCCGCAAGGGTACTGTTTCCATGGCGATCACGCCGGTCGTGCTTGGCTCTGCATTCAAGAACAAGGGTGTTCAGCTTCTGCTCGACGCCGTGGTTGATTATCTCCCGTCTCCGCTGGATGTTCCCGCCGTCAAGGGCGTGCTTCCGCGCGATACGGTCGAGGTGGAGCGTCGGGCTTCCGATGAAGAACCGTTTTCCGCCCTGGCATTCAAGATCATGACGGACCCGTTTGTCGGCCAGCTGACATTCATTCGCGTCTACTCCGGTGTCCTGTCCGCAGGTTCCTACGCATATAACTCATCAAAAGATACCAAGGAGCGCGTCGGTCGTCTCCTGCAGATGCATGCCAACAAGCGCGAAGAGATCAAGGAAGTTCGCGCCGGAGATATTGCTGCGGTTGTCGGCCTCAAGAGCACGCTGACTGGCGATACGCTTTGTGACGAGGAGAATCCGATCATCCTTGAGGCGATGGAATTTCCGGAGCCGGTTATTTCGGTTGCCATCGAGCCGAAGACCAAGGCTGACCAGGAGAAGCTGTCGATTTCCTTGGGCAAGCTTGCCCAGGAAGACCCGTCGTTCCGGGTTTCATTCAATGAAGAGACCGGCCAGACGATCATCGCCGGCATGGGTGAACTGCATCTCGAAATCATTGTCGACCGTCTCCTGCGCGAGTTCAAGGTCGGCGCCAACGTCGGCAAGCCGCAGGTTGCTTACAAGGAAGCGGTCAAGAGCGCAGTCAAGATCGAAGGCAAGTTTGTCCGTCAGTCCGGCGGCCGCGGCCAGTACGGCCATGTCTGGCTTACGCTTGAGCCGCGTGAGCGCGGCGAGGGCTTTGAGTTCGTCAACAAGATCGTGGGCGGTGCGATTCCGCGGGAATATATACCTGCTGTTGAAAAGGGCGTCAAGGAGGCAATGGAGGGCGGTGTGCTTGCCGGCTATCCGGTTGTCGACCTGAGGGTCGCGGTCATCGACGGCTCGTACCATGAGGTGGACTCGTCTGAAATGGCGTTCAAGATCGCCGGGTCCATGGCGCTCAAGGAGGGGGCGAAGAAGGCTGGCATTGCCCTGCTTGAGCCGATCATGAGCGTTGAAGTCGTGACGCCCGAAGATTATATGGGTGATGTTATCGGCGACCTGAATTCGCGCCGCGGCAAGGTTCAGTCCATGGACAAGAGGGGCAAGGCCCAGATCATAAATGCGATGGTTCCGCTTTCCGAAATGTTCGGATATTCGACCGACCTGCGCTCCAAGACGCAGGGCCGCGCAACCTACTCGATGCAGTTCGCTGCGTATGAAGAGGTGCCGAAGAACATTCAGGAAGGCATTGTAGCAAAAATCAAAGGCGAATAAAAATCCAATTTCTGGTACGGAACATATAAGGAGGAGACATGGCGAAGGCAAAATTTGAGCGCACGAAGCCGCATGTAAACGTGGGAACGATCGGCCACGTAGACCATGGCAAGACGACGCTGACGGCGGCGATCACGAAGGTACTGAGCCTGAAGGGGATGGCGCAGT
>JAAYUK010000079.1 GCA_012517735.1 Nitrospiraceae bacterium | reverse complement strand
GAAGACCGCGGGCGAAAGCGGCTCGCAGGTCATCATCCACGGGAAAGTCCACGCAACCATGCAGGCTCGTGAATATTATGCGGAGAAAAACCTTGCCTGGAATGCCGTTACCGCTTCGTATGACCGGCTTTCCGGAAAACATGATCTTCTTGTTCTGGAAGGTGCCGGGTCTCCCGCAGAAATCAACCTGCTCGATGTGGATATCGTCAATATGGCAATGGCTCGATACGCCGAGGCTCCTGTGCTGCTGGTCGGAGACATCGACAAGGGCGGAGTGTTCGCCTCGCTCTTCGGCACAGTCGCCCTCCTGGGAGAATCTGCAGAGCCAATCAAGGGATTCCTCATCAACAAATTCCGGGGTGACCGCACCATTCTTGAGCCAGGACTCGGCATGATCCATGAAAAAACAGGCCGACCGGTGCTCGGCGTACTTCCGTATCTGAACGAAATCGGTCTTCCCGAGGAAGACGGGCTCTCGCTGGCTGATCATGCACTGCACCATCAGGAACAGGAATCGATCCGCATCGTGGTCATCCGGCATCGCTCCATTGCAAACTTTACTGATTTCGATGCGCTGCGAATCGAACCGGACGTTTCGCTCATCTTCTCACAAAACCCGTCCGACCTGGCAACGGCCGACCTCATCATCATTCCGGGATCGAAAAACTCCATTGCTGATCTGAAGCTGTTGCGCAGACGCGGATTTGAGCCGGCACTGTATTCCGCACACAAGCGGGGGATTCCGATTATCGGGATCTGCGGCGGCTATCAGATGCTGGGACTGCGGATTTTCGATGAACTGAACATTGAAAGCACGGAGCGGGAAACACCGGGGCTTGGACTCCTGAACATTGAAACCCGCTTCAATGCGGCCAAGACCACCTGCCTTGCTGAAGCCGAATTGATCAATGATTCCGTCTTTGGCGCATTCCATGCTTCTGCTCATCACGGATTACTCATTACCCATCACCGTCTTACCGGATACGAAATCCATATGGGCGAAAGCAGCGGCGACATCGGTCTGTTCCGCATCCGCAGAAACGGCGACGATGCCTGGCTGCCGGACGGATCAAGAAACGGGTCCTGCTGGGGAACCTACCTCCACGGCCTGTTCGATAACGATACGTTCCGCCGCGCGATTCTGAATCAAATCCGGATCCGGAAGGGGCTTGAGCCTCGTG
Organism: Nitrospiraceae bacterium; assembly: GCA_012517735.1. Taxonomy (GTDB): domain Bacteria; phylum Nitrospirota; class Thermodesulfovibrionia; order Thermodesulfovibrionales; family Dissulfurispiraceae; genus JAAYUK01. The sequence continues at coordinate 1,477 of JAAYUK010000079.1, read as the reverse complement.
CAGCAACGGTTTCGTACCGTGCCGTGCGCGATGCCGCGATTGACCGGCTTGCGGATGTTGTCCGCGGAACGTGTCGTCTTGATGCACTCCGGGGGATGATCGGGCTATGACACCCGTCACTCAGCCCATGTCGGGCGCCCTTGAAGCATCGCTGCTTGCTATGGCCTGTATGGTTGACTATGCCATCGGCGATCCCCGGTGGCTTCCGCATCCGGTGCGGCTTATCGGCAGAGCCATTTCCGGCGGAGAGTCCCTGTTACGGACTTTTGCAAAAAGCCCGTCGTCCGAACGAGTTTCCGGCGCCGTTCTCACGATTGCAGTAGTCGGGCTCGCCTGTTTCTTCACCATGTTGCTGCAAAACGCCCTGCTCAGCCTTGTCGCAGGCGCCGACCCCTTCAGTGTCCCGGCAATCTTCGGATTCGGCTCGCTCATCCTTCTTGCTGCTACAACGCTTGCGCTGCGCGGCCTGAACGATGCAGCGGCAGTTGTCATCACCGACCTTGAGGAAGGCAATCTGGAAAAGGCGCGTCATGATCTCAGCATGATTGTCGGCCGTGACACAGCCCCTCTCTCCGAATCGGGCTGCACCAAGGCAGCAATCGAGACCGTGGCCGAGAATCTCTCGGACGGCGTCATTGCGCCGCTCTTCTGGTTTGTTATCGGCGGGTTGCCGCTTGCCATGGCATACAAGGCGGTCAATACGCTCGACTCGATGATCGGCCACCGGAATGAACGCTATCGCCATTTCGGCTGGGCCGCCGCCCGTCTTGATGATCTCGCCAACCTGATCCCGGCCCGCATCGCCGGATGGTTGATCGTCATCAGTTCCCTCACCACAACCGGGGCTTCAGCGCGCGCCGCTTGGCGCATCATGTGGCGGGACGGACGGAATCATCCCAGCCCGAACAGCGGGGTTCCGGAGGCGGCGATGGCCGGAGCGCTCGGGGTGCAGCTCGGCGGTCCATCGACGTATGGAGGCATGATCGTGACAAAACCGACTATCGGCGACGGAACGCGACCATTGACGAAAGAGACCGGTCGTCGGGCGCTTGGCATCATGAAACGGGCGGCCCTTCTCGGCATGCTGCTGGCAATCGGAGCCAAATGGGGGCTCTCATGAAACAAGCACTCCACGGGGGGAACATCCACGCCGCAGCGCGCACCCTGGGAACGAATCCCAAGCGGATTCTTGATTTGAGCGCTTCGATCAATCCGCTCGGTATGCCGCAGAGCGTGCGGGCGGCGATAACTTCCCAGCTGAATGCCGCTGTGCATTACCCTGACCCCGATTGCGTTGAACTTACGCAGGCGCTTTCCGCACACCATGCGGTCGATCCGGAGACCATCCTCTGCGGCAATGGCAGCACCGAACTCATCCATCTCATTGCCCGGACTCTTCAGCCAGAACAGGTGCTCATACCTGCGCCAACCTTTGCGGAATATGAACGAGCGATAAAGGCAAGCGGGAAGCAGGAAG
>JAAYUK010000078.1 GCA_012517735.1 Nitrospiraceae bacterium | reverse complement strand
TGCGAGTGCACCGAGCCTTCGGAGCGGATCGCCGCTGCTGCAGCAATCTGGATAAGCTGCGCGGTCTTTTCATCGACCGGGCCGGCCGCTTTTGCAGCCTTGCCGAGATTCTCGGCAGCCTTAAAGTACGTTTTGAAGCGTTTTTTGATGCTTTCGTACTGCTTCGGGTAATCAGCCATGATGTTCCTCCTTTGGAAGCGTACAGAGATTGTTCCCGGCAGCCGCTGCATCGTGCAGCGCTGTCGGGTGTTCAAGAATGGCCCCTTTTGCATCAACCCCAAGAAAGGGCAGGGTAACATGCTCCGGAACGCTGACCGTGCGGAAGAATGCCTTGGCGCATGCCTCGGCACACTGTACGCCGATATCCTTCTTCATGCCGCCGACCAGCAGAAGCAGTCCCTTTCGTCCGAAGATTCCGGGTTTCAGCGGCCGCTTGAGCAGGTATTTTTCGCACCAGAACGCCTGGCAGCGGTCAATCATGATTTTCGCCTGGGCGCTCAATGCAAAGAAGAAAATCGGCGACGCGAGAATGATGCGATCAGCCGACCGGATGGCATCGTAGAGCTCGTTCATGTCGTCATTGACAATACATTTCCCGGTTGTATCGCAACCGCTGCAATCCTGACAGGGTTTCAGCCGCAGCTGGTTCAGCCGGAATACCGTCAGCTCATGCCCTGCTTCCGCAATGGGCCTGACAGCTGCCTCGAGCAGTAGTTCCGTATTGCCGTTCGGTCGCGGACTGGCGTTGAAGGCAACAACCTTCATTTCCGGCCTTTTTTCAGCATGGTCTTGTAGTCGAGGGCATCCTTCATGGCATTGATGTTCAGCATCAATTCCCACCAGCCGTTCTTGAATGCCGCATAGTCAGGAGCTCCGGTCATGGCCGACGCGTAGCGGATCGAGTTGCCGTAGAAGAGCCAGTGACGGAGCCAGAGCTGTTCAATGGTCTCATTGAACGGATTCTTTTTGTCCTCGACCCCTCGCCTCCACGCCTCGGCCAGAATCTGTGTTGCGGTCAGCGTCATGTCGTTCGTCTCCTGAATGGTGCTGTCGAGTTTTGCAAAGTGGCCGCTTATCCAGGCTGTGGTATGGCAGGATGCGCAGACCCCTTTCATCTTCGCGAAACGCTTGTCCTGTTCAGCCTTGTCAATCAGAAAGGTTGATGCGGGCAGATTCGTGAATGTGGTCGGCAACGGCAGCCCGTCCGCGTTTTTGATGATGGTGGTATTGCCCGCCTTTGGCTGCGGATGTGCATACGGCAGGCCGAAGATCCTCACCCAGAGGCGGTCGCTGAAGTTATGCGTCCGCTCGGCGATCACCTCGCCTGAAGGCGCTGTGACAAGGCTGTTATGGCAGGTCGCACAGGTTGGTGCGGTGAAGTCCTTGCCGGCTACCCAGGGAACATTCGAGAAGTTCCACGCATGTTCTTTCGATTTGTAGATGTTGCCATGCTTGCTTTCCTTGTAGACGTTGTATGCCGGCACGTCGGGTTCAAGATGACACTGTCCGCAGGTGTATGGCTTCCGCGCAATTTCGATCGAGAAGCTGTGGCGCGGATGACATGACGAGCATGCCCCGATGGAGCCATCCGGGTTTCCGCGGCCGACGCCCTGATTGGGCCAGTTGGTGAGTTTGGGCACCTCCAGTTCGCCCATCGCTGTCGATATCTTTTGCAGCCCTTTCACTTCAACGGTCGTGCCATGGCACCCCAGACAGGTTTCGTGAAGGGTCGCATCGGAAGCTGGCTGGCTGGTAATCCTGCCCTTTTCGAATTTTTTCATGCCGGTTATGGTCTCAACCAGCAGATGATACACCGGATTTGCCATAAGGTTCTTGATGGCATGCGCTTTTTTGGTGTCTGCATACTGCTGAACCTCGAGCACATGGCAGGTCTTGCAGTCGTTCGGGCTGACCACAACCTGAATCCTGAATCCGTTGTGTTCAAACGTGTCTTTATGATTCGCGAGGTTCAGGCTGTGGCATTCATAGCAGCCGACGGCAACTGATGCAAGCTGAGACGGGACTGACTCTGCGGACACCCGGCGCTGAAGCGCCGGTTTTTTCAGGGCATCTGCAGGAGAGATTACAGAATGACGGCTTGCCCGCCAGTCCGCTACAATGCCCGGGGTGAACTGCTCATGGCAGCCGATACATGCTTCAGTCTCGGGGCTGAGCTTTGCCGGTTGAGACCCGGGCGGCCCGGCAGAAAGCGCAAAGGGTAACAGCGCAAAGATAAAAAAAGCACAGAGAGCCGAGACAGTGATTGATCGTATCATGCTTCCCTCCACGAGATGCCATTTGCACGCAACGGCAGGATATCTCCAAGCTTACCAGAAGGTGTTCCGGTATTCAAATGGAGGGGAAAACCATCAGGGGAATGCTGATGGCAAAAGCCGCCGGAGCCCGGCCTGCAGAGAGATGAAAAAAGGGCGCCTCCCTGCGGAGACGCCCTGTGCAGTAACTAATCGATCTTCTTGAATGCCTGTTTTTTCGCACCGCAGATGGGGCACTCGTCAGGAGCGCCGTTTTCTACCGTATTGCCGCAGACCTGACAGACATAGTACTCGACATCGGCATTGTTCCCGAGTGCTGCAAGCGCCTTCTTGTACAGATCGGCGTGAATTTTCTCGACTTCATTGGCAAACATGAAGCTGCGAAGCGCGCCCTGATTGCCTTCGGCTTTTGCATCCTCGATCATGCCCGGATACATCGACTCAAACTCATGCGTCTCACCGCCAATGGCTGCCTCAAGATTCTCCTTGGTGGTCTTGATGCCGCCCATCTCGCGCAGATGCGCGTGGGCGTGCACCGTTTCGGCTTCTGCGGCTGCGCGGAACAGCTTTGCCACCTGCGGGAAGCCGTCCTGCTCAGCCTTTTTTGCGAATGCGAGATATTTGCGATTCGCCTGTGACTCCCCTGCGAACGCCTCTGCCAGATTATTCATCGTCTTGCTCATGGTGGCTCTCCTTATTCAAATTTGGTGTGATATTCTTTTGTTGCGCGGGCAAATGCCGCACCGAACTCAAAACATTTCTTTTCATCTTCCAGTGATGGTTTGAAGTTGATCTCGACTCCCGGTTCCACCACTTCAAGGCCCATCTTTTTCAGCATCTCGTAGGCTTCCTTGACCGCGCCGCCGCCCCATCCAAAGCTTCCGAAGGCTCCTGCAATACGGTTTTTCGGCCTGAGTCCGCGCACATGGGTAAGGAAGTTTGCGACGGACGGGAACATGATGTTGTTCAGCGTCGGGGTTCCGATCAGGCAGCCGCGGGCCTTCCAGAACTCCTTGATGGCAACGCTCATCGGGGTGGCCCGGAGTTTGATGATTTTGCAGTCGAGCCCTTCACTCTTGATGCCTTCCAGCAGCGGAACCGTCATTTTCTCGGTGCTGTGCCACATGGTGTCGTAAATGATCGCGACACTGCAGTTTGCCTTGCCGTTTGCCATGTCGAGATATGCCTGAAGCACCTTGCCGGGATCCTTGCGCCAGATGATTCCGTGATCCGGCGCGATGATCTCGATCTCGATACCGAGCTTCTGCACGTCCGCAATCTTGCTCTTGATCAGCTGGCCAAACGGCATGAGGATGTTTGCGTAGTAATCGACAACCGCGTCGTCAAGCTCCGCCATCGACTGGCAGGTGATGTATTCGTCGTCAAACCGGGCAGCCGAGGCGATGTGCTGGCCGAAGGCGTCCTGGCTGAAGAGCAGCTTGTCTTCCTTGACATAGGTCATCATCGAATCCGGCCAGTGCAGCATCGGGGTTTCGAGGAACAGGAGCGTCTTTTGGCCGATGCTGAGCGTGTCGCCGGTTTTGACGACCTTGATGGTCCATTTCGAGATGTCGAAGAAGCGCTCAAGCCCCTTCTTCCCTTTGTCAGTGATATAAATCGTGGCATTTGGCGTCAGCTTCATGATATCGCCGATGCCGGTCATGTGATCGTTTTCGATGTGATTGACGACGACATTTTTGATTCGAGCGGGATCGACGATGCTCGCAATGTTCTTCAGCGTGATGTCCGCAAAATCATACTTTACGGTGTCGACAAGGGTGATCTCGTCGTCCATGATCAGGTAATTGTTGTACGATGTGCCGCGCGGGGTTTCATACCCGTGGAAGTCGCGAACTTCCCAGTCGCAGGCTCCGACCCAGTAAATTCCGTTTCTTACTTCAACTGCATTCATAGCCCCTCCACAGAGTAATTAGTGTGATTGTTCCCGGCAGATTTCTGTCCGCCAGAAGTGCCGAAGCTCTATTATACCGCAGTGTGTACGACAGGCCGAACGCCGGTTCCCCTTCCAGCGGCGGCAAATGCTTTCCGCGCAGTCTTGCAGCATGACCGCCGCGGACTCCGTACTATCCAATCCGTTCGAATTCGTCTTTGACTACTTTGCAGACCGGGCATTTCCAGTCGGCCGGAAGATCGGCGAATGGAGTTCCTTCACCCTGTTCCTTGTACAGCCATTTGCAGGCCGGGCAGCGCCAGAGCGCTCCATCTGCGCGATCGCCGTTTTTCGCTGTTATGGTCCAGCCCTTTGCTGCAAGATCTTCAACCCGCGGTGGATAAAAACCGGAAAAAATGGTTTTATCGCGGGCATCCTCAAAGGTCACCTCGATACGATAATCACCTTTTACTGCGGTATATCCCCACGCAAAGTTCTCCTGCGTGTCGGGAGTATCGGCTTTTGCGCTATAGGTGAAGGTATTGCCGCTTCGCTTGACCTTTGACCAGCTGAAGCAGCACTTTAGCACCGATGTGCAGCCGCATTTGCCCCCTCTCAGTTCAAAGCCGTCTATGAGAAACCCACCCGGTGCTTTTTCGACAATTACTTCCATATCAAACCTCCTTAACGGCGGCCCGCTTTTCTGCACCAGGACGTGCCGCGCATGTCTTTAAACTCTAGCCCATATCGGGAAGCACTGCAAGCCGCTGGGACATCAGGCACTGCGTCCGGCAGGAGGGGGCCTGCCGGACGCTGGGAGGGGGGTTACTTCAGTGCCTGATACACTGCACCGACCAGCTTTTCGGACGGCTTCAGTGTCTGTGCGCCGGGCTGCCATTTTGCAGGGCAGACTTCGGCAGGATTCGTCGCAACATACTGGAACGCACGAACCTTTCTGACGAGTTCGTCCATTTCGCGACCGACATTATAGAAGAGCACCTCGGAGCTGACAAGGGTACCTTCCGGGTTGATGATGAAGGTGCCGCGCAGTGCGAGTCCGCTTTCCTCGTCATACACTCCGAAAAGCCTTGATACGGATCCCTTAGGATCAGCTCCCATATGATATTTGACATCCTTCAGGAGCAGTTCCTGGTTGCACCATCCATAATGAACAAACTTGGTATCCGTGCTGACCGAAACCACTTCGCAACCGAGCTTTTTCAGTTCCGCCTGCTTTGCGGCAAGATCAGCCAGCTCGGTCGGGCAGATGAAGGTAAAGTCCGCCGGATAAAAGACCAAAACAGTCCACTTTTTGGCCTTCTTGGCCTTGGCAAGGCTGAAGGTGCCGAATTTTCCTTCTCCCGGTTCAAAGGTTTCGAGTTCAAACTCCGGAACGTTCTGTCCAACTTTTACTCCGCTGCAGCATTCTCCCATGATAAACCTCCATAATCGATTTCTGTTTTGGGCCAAAGGCCCTTGCATTTTCCACCACATAACTGCCGGACCGGAACGGTTACCCATTGTCCTCCGGCCGATTTCCGGTCGCTGCTTTCTGCTTGCACTCGGGGCAGACCCCATAAAACTCGATGTGGTTGCCCGTAATTTCGAAATCCGCTGCAGTTTCGGCAGGGAGTTCGACACGATAGTCAATATGTACGTCCACAATTTTCCTGCAAACGGTGCAGATGAGATGGTTGTGCGGTTTGGGGTTCGGGTCGAACCGTTTCCGGAGCGGATCGATGGAGAGTTCCAGCAGCCCGCCGCGCTTTCTGAGCGTTTCCAGCGTGTTATACACGGTCGCGCACGACATGGTCGGATACCGTGCGGATACTGCCCGATAGACATCATCCGCCGACGGGTGGTCAAGGTTCCCCTCCAGAAACTCGAGGATTGCCATCCGCTGAGGTGTCATCTTCATGCCCGCTGTGAAGTGTTTCAATGAATCACCCGCTTTCATTTAGAAATCTTATCAAATAAGAATTATTCTTGTCAAGATTTTTTTGAAGAGTCTCCGATTTTTCTCGCGGTGTGAGATTTGCGGTTTTTTTCCAGGAGGTTCTACAATAGGACACAAAAAACGCGAGTCAGAGGAGGCGCTTTTATGAACAGTAAACAACTCTGCGTCGCAATGGTATCAGCCGCGGTTTTCTGCATGATGGTTGGCGGCGTTCCGGCGGCGGAAGAATTGAAGGTCGGTGTTTTCGACATGCAGAAAGTGCTGCGCGATTCCCGCACGGTGGCTGCGTATCGCCAGAAATTCACGGCGGAGATCGATTCCAAGCGAAAGGTCTTTGAAGGAAAACAGCTGGCTGTCCGGCAGGCTGAAGAAAGTCTGGCGCGAGACGGAAGAAACCTGGCGGAGGCAGACCGGAAGGCCCGCGAAGAGAAGCTGGCTGCTGATCGGCGCGAATTGAAACGGTTCGGAGAGGATCTCGACGCTGACATTCAGCGCCTTGACCGCGAGCTCGGCCAGAAAATGCGGCTCGAACTTGGCGAGGTTATCACCGCTTTGGGCGTGCAGGAGAAATACAGTCTCATTGCCGAGCGCGGCGCCGCGGGGATTTTTTTCATGAGTCCTGCGCTGGATATTACTGACAGGATCATTTCCGCCTACGACAAAAAATAGGGCATCCCCTTTTGCGGGCAGCGGACCATGCATATCCTTGAATGGCTCTATCATTACGGGTATCGGCGCAAGCAGCGGCGTGTGCTGGAACACCAGCAGCGCCTGCCGCATCCGGTCATCAGTGTCGGGAACATAACCGTGGGAGGCACCGGCAAAACACCGGTAACTATAGCCTTGGCAGAGGAGGCCCGGCGACGCGGCCATGCGCCGATCATTCTCACCCGCGGGTATCGCGGCAGAGCTGCGGGCCCCTGCTTTGTGAGCACCGGCGGTGGTCCCCTTCTCACGGTATTGGAGGCGGGCGATGAGCCGGTGCTCATGGCGCAAAGACTTTCCGGCGTGCCGATCGTCAAGTCGGGCGACCGATACGCTGGAGGACGCTTTGTTCTTGACCGGCTGACGGAAACCGGATATGGCGAGCATGACCGCTGCCGCCTGCTTTTCATTCTGGACGACGGGTTTCAGCACTGGAGGCTTGCCCGCGATGTGGACGTTGTGCTGATCGACGGGAGCAATCCCTTCGGAAACCGGAGACTCCTCCCGCTCGGTCCGTTGCGGGAACCGCTTGCCGCACTTCACCGGGCAGACATTCTCGTGCTGACGAAGTCTGCCGACGAAGCGCTCATAGAAGAACTCAGGCGCCTGAATCATGAAGCGGAAGTGCATCTGGCAACATACCAAACCGACTCGCTCCTCTCGCGGGACGGCACGCGGCATCCAGTTGCCGGGCTGGACGGGAAGCGCATATATGCGTTCAGCGGGATCGCCAATCCAAAGGACTTCCGCAGGACGCTTGCGGCAACCGGATGCTCCATCACCCGGTTCAAGGAGTATCCTGACCACTACGCTTATCGGCAGCGTGACCTTTTCAATCTTTGCCGTGTTGCGGAGCGGGATGGCTGCGAATTGCTGGTGACCACGGAGAAAGACCTGGTCAAATGTACTGCATACCAAGGATCCGTTCCGCTGGTCGCCCTGACCGTCAGCTTCCGGTTTGACGACCGTTTTTTTGAGAATGTTTTTTCGAGAATCCCGCAATGATTGCTCCGCCTGCTCCTGAACCCGCAGCCTTACGCGGCTTTGCAGCATGAGAAAACTCTCGGGCCGACGGTTTGTTTCCATCCTCCTGGTCAGCCTGCTGGTGAGCGGCCTGGTTACCGGCGCCTCAACACTCGGCTATCTGGATAGCATTCAACAGAAGGCGCTCGACTTCTTCATCTGGTGGAAGGGCGAGGGGCGGATGGCCGAGATCGTGATCGTCGCCATCGACGAGGAAACGTTTGCGAAAATGGGCAATCGACAGCCTCTGCCGCGGGAGGCGCTGGCCGAACTGCTGAACTTTCTGAAGGCGTGCGGCCCGCGGGCACTCGGGCTGGACATTGAGATCAAGGCTGCAACGACCGAGAAGGCCGATCGGGCATTGCTCAACGCGCTGTCCTCCGGTATTGTTGTGCCGTTTGATGTAGCGGGCATTCGCGATTCGGATCGCGTGAGCGTTTCACGATTGCTCCACCATGACGCACTCCCGCAAAAAGGATTTGCAAATACGATTCTGGACAGCGATGGTGTCGTCAGAAGCGCGCCGCTGCGGCTGGAGGACGAAGACGGTCGGCAGATAGAGTCCTTTGGCATGCAGTTGTACCGGGTGGTGCATCCAGAGGTGAAAAACCATCCCGCCCGGATCAGGATTGATTATGCAGGGCCGGCTGGAACGTTCCCCACCTTTTCGGCTGCACCGCTTCTGCAGCTTGCGGCGCAAAAGATCATTCCTCCGTCTGACAACCCGTTTCGCGGCAAAATCGTGCTGGTCGGCGGAACTTTCCGCGCCAGCCGGGATTTTGTCCTTACCCCGAAGGGCGTGATGAGCGGCGTCGAGGCGCAGGCAAATATCCTCAACACCCTCCTGACCGACAGTCATATCAGAACTCCGCACTGGAGCCTGAACTTTGCCTTGCAGGTGCTGCTCAGCGTCCTGTTCGGTCTGCTCTTCTTTCTGTTCCGTTATCGGACTGCCCTGATACTGAGTTTTGGCCTGATCATCGTTGCCGTGATTCCTGCCAGTTACTATTTGTATCTTTCCTGGCACTATTGGGTAGATTTCCTGATTCCGATACTGGCGGTGAAACTGACCGGTACGATGATCGAGCGTGCCGAACGGCGGCGGGTCAGGAGCGAATTCAGCAGCTATGTGAGCAAGGAAATCATGCAGTGCGTGTATGACAATGCCTCCCTGCTCAACGGGCAGCGCACGGAAGTGACGGTCTTGTTTGCGGACATCCGCGGGTTTACCACCCTTTCGGAGTCTCTGCCGCCCGAGCAGCTTTCAGCATTTCTGAACGAGTATTATGCATATATGACCAATGCCGTGGTACAGCACCGCGGCGTGGTGAACAAGTTTATCGGCGATGCTGTCATGGCGGTCTACGGCGTTCCGGTCCGGTGCGACGACCACGCCGAGGCTGCCGTAGCAACCGCTCAGACGGTACTTGATGGACTTGGCTCCCTTGGTGCACAATTGCAGAAAAGGGGGCTTCCGGAACTGGCAATCGGCATCGGCATCCATAGTGGCCCGGTATTTGCCGGAAATATCGGCACCGCGGAGCGCAAGGAATACGCCGTTGTCGGCGACACGGTCAACATAGCGTCGCGGCTTGAGGGGATGAACAAGCAATTCGGCACGACCTGCCTCATTACGGAAAGAACCCTGCAGGCATTGCATGACTGCCCACCGGCGCAGGACATGGGAGAAATAGCAATTCGCGGGCGACGTCAATCGCTCAGGGTATACGCACTTTTTCAGAAACAGGAGGAGTCTCCATGCGGACACGAGTCATAATCGTATCGCTGACGATGGTATTGATTGGTGCTGCTGTTGCCTGGGCGTCTGTGGGTATGGTAACCGAGGTCAAGCCGGTTGACGGAGTCGCTGAAGTGAGGCCGACCGGTTCGACCACATGGAAGCGGCTTGCACCGCTGCAGGCGCTGAAAGAAGGTGACGTCATCCGGACCTCCCGAAAGGCGAGCGTTGTGGTGATGTACGCAAACAGCAAGGAATCGGCAACCATTACCGCCGCCGTTTCTCCGTACACCGTGAAGTCGCTCCGGAAAAAAAATGGTCAGGACGGCAAGGCACAGGAACTGCTGAACGAGGTAGC
>JAAYUK010000077.1 GCA_012517735.1 Nitrospiraceae bacterium | reverse complement strand
GCCGCGCCAGAAGAGGTCTATCCTGCCGCCGCCTTTGGAAGTGTCTTTTTCAAACAGCGGGAGCGATTTTTTGACCGGTTCTTCAAACGAGGCGATGCGGCGGCGCGAGATGCCAAAAACCGCGAAGAAGTCGTTCCAGAAGCTCGGTGCCTCGGCGCGTTCGGCCCGCTCCCCTTCCCATTCTCGGGCAAATACGAGGGCGCGGTCCTTGATCTCGTTCAGGGAAAGGGGCATGCTCTCTATTACTCCTTTGCGCTATGCACTGAGAGACAGCATGCCATGCGGGAATATTGGAGGCAAGAACCGTTTCTCCCCCGCTTGGGTCAAGCAGTGGCCGGGGGGGGAGTTAGCCTTAATGTGTTGCCCGCTGCAGACGACCTTATGACGTCCAGTCCGCTATCTTCAGCTTTCGTATGCGTTTGAACTCACGTACATTATTGGTAACAAGCGTTGCCCCGAGACTCATGGCGTGGGCGGCTATGAGGAGGTCCATCGCGCCTATCGGCGTTCCTGCCTGTTCAAGTGATGATCGAAGCATGCCGTACGCCGAAGAAGCTTCAGCGTCGAACGGGGCGATGTCCAGTGGCGTGATAAATTCCTCAAGCGCCTCCCGGTTTTTCTCTATGTGCAGGCTTTTTTCAACACCTAAGTGAAGCTCTGCAAGAGTGATGGATGAAATACCGATCTCCCCGATTGCATGCTCTCTGAAATGACGCAAGACTTTCTCAGGGTTCTTTTTGATGAGATAGATGCAAATATTGGTGTCGAGCATGTAGCGCATCAGAATTCCTCGCGATTTTGAGCGGACGGTTGCTGGCGTTCATCCATGAAGTCGGGGCTGAACTTCCTGATACCCTGAAAAAGGTTATCCCAAGAGGCATGCGCAGGAATAAGCATAACAACATTGCCGCATTTTCTGATAAAAACTTCTGATCCTTCGATCCTGAACTCTTTTGGCAGTCGGACTGCCTGGCTTTGTCCATTGCGAAACAGCTTTGCGGTTTTCATGGAGAACCTCCGAAAAGTATATATGAAAAGTATATATGAAAATAGGGATGGCCGCAAGGATAATTTCCAAGTGCATATTGGCCCGGCGTCGGTCAGTGCTGTTGTTCCCCCCCCCGATTGGGTCAAGAGGGAGGGTTAGTCTGCTGTCCCATTTGAGCCAAAACGATGTTCCCAACTGGCCTGTTCGGGACAGCTTCGCGTCCATGTTGCCTCCTCATAAAGATAAATTCATTGATAAAACAAGGGGATGCTGACTCTGGGCAAGACCGGCATGACCTTTGCCATACATATTGATTGTTCAATCCTTTGAACATTAATTCCTTAAGGGGGAATATTCATGAAACGATGGCTTTCAGTTGCTGTTGCACTGGCTGCAGCGGCGTTCATGCTCTGGCAGGACGGCGCATTTGCAGCGAAGCCGGAAGCTCCTGCTCCGGCGAAGGCTGAAACAAAGGGTGATGCAAAGCCCGAGCAGAAGCCTGCAGAGAACTCATCAGGCGTCACGATGCAGATCGACAAGACGACGATCGACAATGGCGGCACCATCACGGTGACCGGCACGGCGCCTGCGGGCAAACCGGTATTTATTGAAATCTATGCATCCGAGAAAGTCCGCGCGTCGCGGTTCGATGCTGACCCTGATCCGAAGACTGGCCAGAGGCCGTACATCCTCTATATGACCGAGGAGATGCCTGCGTATTACAAGGTCATTGTGCCGAAAGACAAGAAAGATGTTTTTGAGGCGACCAAAAAGGAAGGCCGTGCATGGAGTGTATCGAAGGTCCTGAAAGAAACCGGGGCTGACGCGGTGTATTCCGCTCCGGCGAAGATCAAGATCGACCGGTATCAGGCAACGCTGATGGGCAGTATCATCGGCTCCCGCGGCGATCTGCTCGCTCCGATGGACGACAAGGAGAACGCTCGCCGTTCCATGCAGCTGCTGAAGGCGCGGTTCCGGTCGGTCGGCAATATCATGTCGCCCGACGTTGAGGTGAATCCTGACGGCTCCTTCAAGGCAGTCGTGAAGGTTCGTGAAGGACTTGCGCCGGGCAAATATACGGTCGTTGCTGCTGTCGACAAGGGAACGAAGAGCGCTCCCGCCACGTTTGAGAACAAGATCGCATTTCCCAATATGTACCTGAGCAATGCAGGAACGAGTCTCAACGTATTTTGGCCGGCACTTCTGGCCTTTGCGGTGACAACATTCGGGGTCCTGATGGGTGCCGGAGGCGGCTTCATCCTGAACCCGCTGCTTGTTTCGATCTGGCCGCTCCCGCATACGGTTGTTGCCGGCACGGTTATGCCGACAGTGCTTTTTTCCCAAGGCAGCGGCATCTATAACTACTCCAAAATCAAGTTCATCAACTGGAAGTTGGGTATCACCATCGGCTGTGCAATGCTTGCCGGCGGATTCATCGGTCCGAAGCTTACCGAAATGGTGACACTCGATCAGTACAAATTCGTATTCGGCTGGATTCTCATAGTCCTTGCGCTGTTGATGGCGTGGCAGACGACGCCGGGCTATCTTGCAAAGAACAAAAAGGAGCAGGCGATTTTGAAGGAATTCCAGAAGCGGGCCAAAGAGGCCGCAGAAGCCAAAAAGGCGTAGGGAGGATACAGCGATGATCGTTAATTTCTGGGGCCATGAATTCAAGGTCAATATTGTTTTGGGGTGCATCGGCGGCTTCCTGATCGCCATTGTTTCGTCCATGTTCGGATTTGGCGGCGGCCCGTTCATGACGCCGCTGCTGGCGGTCGGTCTCGGCCTGCCGATGTATGTGGTGGTCGGCAGCTCGCTGCTCGCCATTTTTTTCAACACGGTTATGGGCACCATGCGCCATTATCAGTTCGGGAACTTTGATCTCACCTTTTTCCTGATCATGTTCATACCGGCGATCCTCGCAGGGTTTGTAGCCCCGCAGATCGCCAAACGTATCAGCCCCCTCTGGGTCAAGCGCGTGGCGGTCGTGGGTCTCCTGATCCTCGCCTTCCAGCTGCTTGGCCTCATATAATCGGGTTTGTGCCCGAGGCGGAGCGGCGGTGCCCCCATACTGCCGCTTCGCTCATTCTTTTTCTGTGCTACACTCGTGAAACAGACAGGGCCGCGGCTGCAGGAAGCGGCATCTGGGGAGGATAACCATGACAGAAACGTCTTCAGTTTACAGCATGTGCGGCATGTGCGCCGTGCGCTGTCCTATCAGGGTAGAGGTCGAAAACGGACGTGTCACCTGGATCGAGGGCAGCCCTCATGTGCCGGGGATCGAGGGAGCGCTCTGCGCCAAGGGTTCAGCGGGGCTTGCGTTTGAATATGACAGCGAGCGTCCGCAGCAGCCGCTGATCCGCGACGGCGCGCGCGGGTCGGGCAAATGGCGAAAGGCGACTTGGGACGAGGCGCTGGATTATATCGTTGAGAAGCTGAATGCGGTAAAGACGCAGTATGGGGCCAAGGCGATAGCCCTTGCCGACCGCAGCGGCCCGTTTACCGATCTTACCAAGAGCTTTCTGAAAGCGATCGGGTCGCCCAACTATTTCGATCACGATGATTCCTGCGCCAAGAACGTGAACATGGCATGCCAGTCGCTCTTCGGCTACGGCCGCGGCGAGATCGGATATGATTTTGCGAACGCGAAGCATATCGTCCTTCTCGGCAGGAATATCTTCGAGTCGCTTCAGGTCAAGGAAGTCAACATGGTGCTCGACGGCATGGAGAAGGGCGCAAAACTGACCTATGTCGACATACGCGCAACGGTCACGGCATCGAAGGCGGACAAGTTCCTCACGATCCGTCCTGGAACGGACTATGCGTTTCTGCTGGCGCTGATCCATGAGATTCTCAAGGGCCGCCTCTACGATGTCGAGTATGTAACCCGCTATTGCACCGGTCTGACGGAGCTGGAGCAGTTTGTTCAGCCGTATACGCCTGAATGGGCCGAGGCGGAAACGGGCATCCCGGCCTATGAAATCACGGCGCTCGCGCATGAGGTGAGTGCCGCGAAGCCGCATGTCATTTTTCACGGCGGCTGGATGCTTTCCCGCTATATCGACTCGTTCTACTGCAGCCGGGCGCTTTACATTCTGAATGCCCTGATGGGCAGCGTTGAAAGCAGGGGAGGTCTCATCATAGCCAAGGGACCGAAGGACGCCGGGGCAAAGGGATTGAACTCGCTCGGCAAGAACATGCCCGAGGTTGCCGACAAGATCGTCGATGCAGCGATGCCGAACAAATCGCTCGGTACCGGCCATATGGTCAATCTGCTCAAGGCGATCCGTACCGGCGAGCCGTATCCGATCAAGGCGTT
>JAAYUK010000076.1 GCA_012517735.1 Nitrospiraceae bacterium | reverse complement strand
GTGGCTAGCCCTGGCGCTGCTTGATCGCGAGGACGGTTGTATCGCGAAGAATGGTCAGATACTTCAGCTGGCCGGTTGATATGGTGGAGAGACTCTCCTTCGGCCCTTCCGCATAGAACAGACCGATCGGTTTTGTATTGATGATGATCGGCAGGACGATAACAAAATGACCTCCTCCGGCACCCTTCCGGTACCAGGCCGGCACGAGACCGGCAATATCGGCGGCATCAATGTCCTTGATGACGATATCGGTCTGTTTTGCAATCGCGAGCTGAAAAAAGTCGCTCTGCGCGGATTGTTCAATCCGGAACCATTTGGACGTCTCGACGATGTCCGATCCGAACCCGAACCGGACGGACATGACCGGCTGTCGGGTATCCTTGATCAGAAAGAGCGCCTTGGTCTTGCCGAAGAAGGAGAGCCCCCGATACATGGTTTCCAGGGCGATGCGGATGATGTCGTTCAGGGGGTGATTCTGGAGGAGGGAGTTGTTCATTTCCTGCACGCCGTTGATGAAGATGACCTCAGGACTCATTTCCTGCACCACCTCGGTCAGCGTGTCAATGGTCTTGATCGCAGCGCTTTCGATGCCGAGGGGCGACGGCGCGGCTGGGAGCGTATGCATTTCACCCGACGTCCATGCGATGAGCTGCTTTGAAAACGGCATGGAGTCCAGTTGGATGTTGAAGACATGGGCATACGAGGTGATGTCCTGTAGTGTATCAGCAAGCAGGTCTTTGAAGGCGTCTTTTAGAGCGCCGAATTGCCGTTGATAGGTCTTCAGAAGATCGTCAAGCCTTTTGTCAGTGTCCTGCCCGCCCGAAGCGATAATGCTCGATATCTCATTGCTGAAATTTGCGATGGAACAGAGCCTGTCGACATCACCCGCAGCATCGCTCATTTCGTTCGGACGCATTTTTTTCATGCTCTGCGTGATGCGCAGCGGAAAATTCCAGTCGTGCGCAATCGTTATTCCCAGCTCCTCGAAGCTCATGCCAAATGTTGCCGCCGCGGCCGCCGCTTCGGAAAAGCCGTCCCGTCGGATCAGGGTTTGGAGATCCGCGTATTCCTCCGGAAGGTATGAACAGGCGATCATCTTGCCGAACGTATGAAACAGGGAACAGATAAAGGCTTCTTCGTTGTCAACGAAAGAAAGGTCAGCAGCAATTTTTCTCGCAAGCGTTCCGCTGAATATCGATTTCACGAGCAAATCGACGACATGAACCGCACCGCTTTTTCTGAAGTGATCGAATAACAGGAGTGTCATGGCGAGATTTTTTATGTTCTCAAAGCCGAGCAGCACGATGGCCCGCGAGATGGTCGTGACTTCGCCGAATTCAACGTAATTGACACTGTTGACCAGTTTCAGGATTTTCGAGATGAGGGCATGATCATTGAGAATGATATTGGAAAGTTCGGCAACCGATGAATCACTGGAGGCATCGAGTTTGTTGATCAGGGACATGGTCCCGGACATGACCGGAAAATCATGACCGGAGCGGATTTTGGTCAAAATCTCTTCTTTGGTGTATTTCATGTCCTGCATTCCCCCCGGATGCACTGATGATATGCTCCAATCTCACTATAGCAGAAAAATGGCGCTAAATACAGGAATGACGGAATCCTGCGGCGGGAAATGCGGGGGTTCAAGGGTTTTCCGAGGTTTGCTTTTTGAAAAACCGTTCTTATATCCTACAAGAAGAATCCATAAGGAGGTATCACGTGTTTACTATTACCGACAAGGCGGCTGCAAAGGCCGTGGAAGTTTTGGCAGAAGAAGGAAAGGCAGGGTGGGGCCTGCGGGTGTTCGCATCGGCGGGCAGCTGCTGCGGCCCGTCTTTCGGTCTTGATCTCGAAGAAAAAGGGCAACCGAACGACGATGTATTCGAAAACAACGGGCTTCAGGTCTATGTGGATAAAGAGACAACCCCGAAACTTGCAGGCATGTCCCTCGATTATTATGAAGACGAAGAGCAGGCGGGATTCGTTCTGACCGGCGGCCAGGCGCCTTCGTGCGGACCCGCATCGTCCTGCAGCTCCGGCTGCACCAGCTGCGGCTGATGTTTCCGGTCTCACGACCGAGACGTCTCCGGACGAGCCCTGCGATCAGGCGGATGGTGCGTGAGACCACCATCTCTCCTGATCAGTTGATTTACCCCCTTTTCGTGACGAATGGAACCGGGGTCCGCACTCCCATCGGATCGATGCCGGGCTGTTTTCAGGAGTCGGTCGATCAGGTGGTGCGGCATGCGCAGGAGGTTGTCGGGCTCGGCATTCCGGCGGTCATTTTGTTCGGCATTCCCCGGCAGAAGGACGAGATCGGTTCTTCGGCATACGATGATGCTGAAGCTGTTCAGACGGCGGTCAGGGCTTTGAAGGATGCTCTTCCCGAACTCATGATTATCACGGATGTTTGTCTGTGCGAATACACGAGCCATGGCCATTGCGGCGTTGTCCGCAACGGCGATGTGGACAATGACCCGACGCTTGAACTGCTCGCCAAAGAGGCCTTGTCGCATGCCCGTGCCGGTGCGGACATGGTGGCGCCGTCGGACATGATGGACGGACGTATCGGCTACATCCGACAGGCGCTGGACCAAAACGGCTTCGAAAAAATTCCGATCATGTCGTATGCCGCAAAATATGCATCCGCCTTTTACGGTCCGTTCCGCGAAGCAGCGGAATCGACCCCGCAGTTCGGCGATCGCCGCTCGTACCAGATGGATCCGGCAAACCGGCGCGAAGCGATACGGGAAGTTGCGCTTGATGTTGAGGAGGGCGCCGACATAGTCATGGTGAAGCCGGCCCTCGCGTATCTCGACATCATTGCAGAGGTCAAGCAGTCATTCGACCTGCCGGTTGCCGCCTATAACGTTAGCGGTGAATACGCAATGGTGAAAGCTGCTGCCGAACGCGGCTGGATCGACGGTGATCGCGTCATGCTCGAAATGCTGACTGCCATGCGGCGGGCAGGGGCCGACCTGATTGTCACCTACTTTGCCAAGGATGCAGCAAAACTGCTGCAATAATAGTTCAAAACATAAAGTTCAAAAGCCAAAATTGCGGGAAAGGAGCGTTTGTTTATCTTCCATAATCAGATAGCTTTCCCCCTTACCTTTGAATTTCTCCCTTTTCTTTTTTAACTTTCTGTATTTTCCTGCTTTTTGGATTGTCCTCATTGTGCATCAACAGCTATACTACTATGTTACGGCGTAATCGTCTTGCACTAACTGTTTTGGGGGCAGCATGCCGCTGTTTGGCGAACTTTTCCTCAGCGAGGTCCTGAAAAAACCGGTATTTGACCCGAAGGGTGAAATTATCGGACGGGTGCGCGATGCGATTGTGGTGAAAGGCGATCCTTTGCCGAAAATCGCGGCAATCGTTCTGCAGCACAGAAAACAGCTTTCCCTTATCGGCTGGGAGCAGGTCAACCTCTTCAGCAAGCGGGTTATTTCTACGTTTCTCAATGAGGGGGAGATCCCGTCCTATGAGCTGAATGATACCGATCTGCTCGCAGCGCGCGACATACTCGACAAGCAGATTGTGGATGTCAATGGGGTCAAGATTGTCCGGGCGAACGATATCAAGCTTGAAGGGTATGAAGGGGACGCGGTGCTCGTTGCCATTGATGTCGGTATGCGCGGTATCCTTCGCCGTCTCGGCATTGAGCGCGGCAGTGAAGGGTTGCTCAAGACCTTCAATTCCGACATTCCCTACAATCTGATCAGCTGGACCTACATGCAGCCGCTCAGCCCGCAGCTCGGGTCGATCACATTGACGGTCTCGCGCCAGATGGTCTCGGATCTGCATCCGGCAGACCTTGCCGACATCATCAGCCAGGTATCGCAAAAAGAGGGCGCAGCACTCTTTGAGAACCTCGATATTGAAACTGCTGCAGAAGCACTGTCGGAGCTTGAACCGGACAAACAGGCCGAGATGATCGAGTCGATCGAACCGGAGAAGGCGGCAGATATTATCGAGGAGATGAACCCGGATGATGCGGCTGACGTTTTGAGCGATCTGCCGACCGAGGTTGCCAAGGAGATTCTCGAACATATCGAAAAAGAGGATGCCGAAGACATTCAGGAGCTTCTGCACCATGAAGAGGACACTGCTGGCGGCCTCATGAACAATCTGTTTCTTGCCTACCCTCCCGATATCACGGTACGTGAGGCGATCGAGCGCTTCAGAAAAGATGCGGAAGAGGTTGATCCTGTCTATTATCTGTTTGTGGTCGATGCGCTTGAGAAACTGGTCGGCGTTCTGTCGCTGCGGGAACTGATCCTGGCCGATCCGGACGCACTGCTGGCGGACATCATGGAGACCAAGCTTCGCACGGTCACGCCTGAAACCGATGAGATGGTTGTTGCCGAGCTGATCTCAAAATACGATCTTGTCGCCATCCCGGTTGTGGACAATGAGGGTGTCTGTGTCGGCGTTATTACGGTTGACGATATTATCGACGTCATCATGCCGCGTGAAGGCAAGCGCAAGCGGAGAAAAGTATGAGCGCTTTCTGGAAAAAGGCGATGCTGTTCCTTACAGTCATGGGGCCGGGAATCATCACAGCCAACATAGACAATGACGCGAGCGGCATTACGACCTATTCGGTTGTCGGCGCGCGACACGGGCTGAGCCTTTTGTGGACATTGATTCCAACGACCATTGCATTGATCGTTGTGCAGGAAATGGTAGCGCGCATGGGTGTGGTTACCGGCAAGGGACTGGCAGACCTGATCCGGGAGGAATTCGGCGTCAAGGCGGCGTTTTATATGCTGCTCGGTCTTTTTATCGCCAACTTCGGCAATACCGTCGCGAACTTTGCCGGCTGGGCGGCCAGTATGCAGATTTTGGGATTCAGTAAATATGTAATGGTACCCATCGGTGCGATAGCGATCTGGATTCTGGTTGTGAAAGGGAGCTATCGTATCCTCGAAAATGTTCTGCTCGTTGCGTGTCTGATTTTTGTCGGATACATCATCTCGGGCTTTATGGCAAAACCCGACTGGGCCGAGGTCGGCAAGCGGCTGATCATTCCTGATATTCAGTGGGATGCGGAATATCTGATACTCAGCGTTGGCATTATCGGGACCACCATTACTCCCTGGATGCAGTTTTACATGCAGTCATCCATTGCAGAGAAAGGTATCAAGAAAGAAGATTACCGGCTGACGCGCCTTGATGTGATCGTAGGATGTTCCATCACCGACATTGTCAGTTTTTTCATCATTGTTACCTGTGCCACGCTTCTGTACCCTCACGGCATACGGGTAGAAGAAGCGGCTGAGGCCGCCGTTGCCCTGCAGCCGTTAGCGGGCGGTCATGCTGCGCTGATTTTCTCGATCGCGCTTGCCAACGCGTCGATACTCGGTGCGATTATCGTCCCGCTTGCCACGGCATATTATATTTGCGAGGCGATGGGGTGGGAGGCCGGCGTCAACAAGTCGTTCAGGGAGGCGCCCCAGTTCATGGGCATCTACACCTTTATTATCGGGCTTGCCGCCGCGGTTGTTCTGATTCCCGGGGCGCCGCTCGTTGATTTGATGGTTCTCTCTGCAATCGTCAACGGACTCATGTTGCCTTTTGTGCTGGTTTTCATGATCAAGCTGGTGAACAACAAAAAAATCATGGGTGAATATACCAACTCCAGAACGTATAATTATATTTCCTGGATTACGGTCATTGCGGTAGCGGTGCTGACGGTGCTGTTTGTGTTTGCCACCGTCTTTCCGATCGCTTAAAGGAGGCAGCATTGGTCAAAACAATTTATTGGGAAAACAATGTGGTGATGATGCTCGACCAGAGCAGGCTTCCACTTGAGGTTGTGTATGTCGAGTGCAGGAATTATCAGACAGTAGCGGAAGGGATAAAGAAACTCTGGATTCGTGGTGCCCCGGCGATCGGCATTGCTGCAGCAATGGGAATCGCCCTGGGAGCACAGGAAATACAGGCGCAGAATTTTGACGAGTTTGTCGAGGGACTCCAGCCGGTCTTCGAGACGATCCATGCAACACGTCCGACAGCGGTCAATATCCACTGGGCAATCGAGCGCATCAAGCGGTTTCTTGCGGACCACAAAGATGAGCGTGTGGATACCCTGAAGCGCATGCTGATCGAAGAAGGTACCCGCATTCTTGAGGAAGACATTGCAGTCAATCGTAAAATCGGCGAGTATGGTGCACAGTTCATCCGCGACGGAGATACCATACTGACCCACTGCAATGCCGGAAGCCTTGCAACCGGCGGATTCGGTACTGCCACCGCCGCCATGTATGTGGCTCATGAGCAGGGCAAACGCATTCAGGTCTTTGCAGACGAAACGCGTCCGGTCAATCAGGGGGCACGGCTCACCTCCTGGGAACTCATGCAGGCAGGCATTCCGGTAACGCTGATTACCGACAACAGCGCAGGCGCCATCATGAAGCGCGGCCTGATCGATCTGGCCATTGTCGGCACCGACCGGACGACCCGCAACGGCGATGTGGCGAACAAGATCGGGACATACACGGTTGCCGTCATGTGCAGGGAGCACGGCATTCCGTTTTATGTTGCAGCGCCGCTCAGCAGCATTGATTTCACCTTGGATTCCGGTGACAAGATTATTATCGAAGAACGCCATCCTGATGAGGTCCGGACGATCTGGGGGCATCAGATTGCTCCACACGGGGTCAATGTGCTGAATCTTGCCTTCGATGTTACTCCGTCGCGGTATGTTACCGCTTTTTTTACCGAGAAAGGGGCGTTCCGGCCGCGTGATCTGCGACGACTGGGACAGGAGGGCGTCGATATCGATGCAATCCGGTATGTCGGGGCATGCTAGTCGGCGAGGTTTTTTCCTCTTATGGCGCGGAACTGAAGCGGGTTGAGGCCGAACTCGCCAATATCTTTGCAAGCGATGTTCCGCTTATTCCCCTTGTCGGACAGCATATCCTCGGCGGGGGCGGCAAGCGCATGCGGCCGCTTTTTCTGCTCCTGAGTGCCGACCTATGCGGCTATACAGGAGACAAGCGGGCGGTTCTCGGTGCCGTTATCGAGGCGATTCATACGGCTTCGCTTCTGCATGACGATGTGATCGACGAGGCGCAGACCCGCCGCGGCAAAACGGCCTCGCATGTTTTGTGGGGCAACCATATGGTCATCCTGATCGGCGACTATCTTTACTCGAATGCCCTGAGAATTGCTGTCGGCCTGAAGAGCCAGAAAGTCATGGATGCGCTCTCTGAGGCGACCACGCGCATGACTGAGGCCGAAATTCTTCAGCTCAGCAAGACCGGTGATCCGGAAATTACGGAAGATGAGTATTTCACGATTATTTCCGGCAAAACCGGCGTTCTGATTTCCGCTGCGTGCCGCATCGGCGCAGTGCTCGCCGGGATGCCGGAAGAACACGAGACCGCGCTGCGTGATTTCGGACTCAAGGCCGGCATAGCCTTTCAGCTTGCCGACGATGTGCTCGATTATGTGGCGCAGCAGGCCGCCTTGGGGAAAAAGCTCGGCAAAGACCTTGAAGAGGGCAAGATAACCATGCCACTGATTCATCTGCTCAGGGATGCCTTGCCGACAGAACGCGATGAAATTATCACTATTATCAAAGAAGCATCGAGAGAAGAGAAAGATGATAGCCGCAACGGCAATCATCTGGCGCGGATCATCGAACTGTATGCAAAGTACGACTCAATAGCCAAAGCAATGAAAACCGCTCAAAACCTGATCGACGACGCACACCAATGCCTGGCTATTTTTCCTGACTCATCGTACAAGGACGCCCTGAAGACGCTGGCGTCATATTCCATGCAGCGGAAAAGCTGAGCGGTCGGGACGGCGTCGCATTTCATCCGTTTCGTGCGATAATATGGCTATGCATGCATTTCCGGCATTGGCAAAACAGGCGGTAGAAGCATACTGCAGGGACCGGCTGATTATCAGGCCGCCCGATCCCTTGCCGGACGCCATGCGTCGGCGGGCGGGCGTTTTTGTCTCTCTCAAGAAGCATGGCGAGTTGCGCGGCTGTATCGGGACGTTTTCTCCAACCACAGAAAATCTTGCTGTGGAAATCATTCGCAACGCCCTTGCCGCTGCCAATGAAGATCCACGCTTCTTGCCTGTTGCTGAATCGGAGCTTGATCAGATCGACTACTCGGTCGATGTTCTCTCTGATCCGGTCAAAATCGAGTCGCTTGCCGAGCTCGATCCGAAAAAATACGGTGTTATTGTGGTAAAAGGTTCCCGGCGGGGTCTTCTGCTGCCCGATCTGGAAGGCGTTGATACCGTCGAATATCAGCTCAGCATTACCAAAAGAAAAGCTGGTATTGATCCCTCGGATACTGATGTCGATATTTATAAATTCACGGTAGACCGGTACAAATAACCCCAAAATTTTCATGGGATTGGACCCAAGACGCTCCGAGCCTGTCCTGTCGGGCTAATGACAATTCCGGGATAAAGCGGAAGATTATTTGGAGTCTGCATGATAAGGAGTCATGAATAAAGTCATTAGCGTACTTGCTTTTGTTGTGGTTGCTGGCGGAATAATGGGCAGCAGAGGTTTATTCAGTATGGATATGTTGATATATTTGCTGCTGACGTCGATTGTAGTTGGTTTTTTTCTTTGGCGACTTGGAGAAAAATAGGAACGCAACGCGTTCCTGTTCATAGTATATGGATAGGCCTATGTATAGCTTTTTGCAACATCTGCGGTGGTTTTCGAGAGGCGTTCCAGCAGGGTATTCAGAAAGACCTTGGTGAAGCGGAGCTGGCATCCCGGTGATGCCTGTTCGATGAGCGAATTGTTGATCTCAAGCAGCATGACATCG
>JAAYUK010000075.1 GCA_012517735.1 Nitrospiraceae bacterium | reverse complement strand
TAAATCAATGGGTATCCTCCGGCTGGATTCTACCCTTCCCTTTAAGGTACACTATCAGGCACGATATTTTTGGAGATGTGAAAGGAGTACACGATCATCATGAATGTAATTCTTAAAGAGGATGTCAAGAATCTTGGCAAGATGGGCGATGTCGTCACGGTCAAGGAAGGTTATGCACGCAACTTCCTGTTTCCGAAGGGACTCGCTGTCGAGGCCAATGAGAAGAATGTAAAGGCTTTGGAGCATACGAAGCGCCAGATCCTTGATCGCGCAAAGAAAATCAAGACCGATGCCGAGACGATGGCTGCAAAGTTTGCGGGCAAGACCATCACGATTACGGCAAAGGCGGGCGAAGAGGAAAAGCTCTTCGGTTCGGTTACCACTGCCGATATTGCTGAAGCGCTCAAGAAGGACGGCCACGAGGTGGACAAGAAGAAGATTCACCTTGAGGAGCCGATCCGCCGCCTGGGCACCTACACGGTTTCGGTGAAGGTGCACCCGGAAGTCTCTGCCGACGTGACGGTGCAGGTCGTCGCAGAGTAAGGTGCTGTTTCGGGGCAGGCCGGCGTCGGTGCGCCGTCCTGCCCTTTTTTCATTTTTGATCGGAGGCGGCCGTAATGCAGAGAGATGTTCCAATCGACAAGCTTCCCCCCCAGAATCTCCAGGCCGAGGAGTCGGTGCTCGGCGCGGTCATTTTCGATCATGAGGCATTTCCCAAGGCGGTAGAGCTCGTCAGCGACGAAGACTTCTACAAGGAGTCGCACCGCCGCATTTATCGTGCGATGCTCGACCTCTTCGAGCGGAACGAGCCGATCGACATCATTACCCTGACCGATGCCCTGAAGCGAAACGGCGATCTCGATGCGGTCGGCGGCATTCAGTATCTCACCTATCTGGCCAACAGTGTCCCCACCGCGGCCAATATCCGCTATCACGCAAAGCTGGTGCGCGAAAAGGCGATGCTGCGTCATCTGATCCATACTTCGACCGAGATCATTTCCCGCGTCTATGAGGATACCACTGACGCAGACGAGATGGTTGATCATGCGGAGAAGATGATCTTCGATATCGCCGAAAAACGGACGGGCGCTTCGTTTGCCGTGCTCAAGGAGGTCATCAAGGACACCTTCAGGATGATCGAGCACCTGTACGACAAAAAGGAGTCGATTACCGGCGTGCCGTCCGGGTACAAGGACCTGGATGAGATGACGTCCGGATTTCAGGCCGGCGATCTCGTGATCGTGGGCGGCAGGCCCGGCATGGGCAAGACGGCGTTTGCGCTGAACATCGGGCAGCATGTGGCGATCAACAACAGGGAGCCGGTGGCGGTCTTCAGTCTCGAAATGTCGAAGGAACAGCTCGCCATGCGTATGCTCTGTGCGGAGAGCGAGGTTGATTCGTCTCGGGTGCGCAAGGGCTTCATCGGCCGCCAGGACTGGCCGCGCCTGACGAATGCCGCCGGGCGTCTTGCCGAGGCGCCGATCTTTATCGACGATTCGTCTGCGGTGACGGTGCTTGAGGTGCGCGCCAAGGCGCGCCGGCTGAAGATGGAACACGGCGGCCTCAGCCTCGTGATTGTCGACTATCTCCAGCTCATGCGCGGCCGCGGCAATGCGGAACGGCGCGAGCAGGAAATCTCCGAAATCTCGCGAGGACTCAAGGCTCTTGCCAAAGAGTTGAAGGTGCCCGTTATTGCACTCAGCCAGCTGAACCGCGGTGTTGAAGGCCGGACCGACAAGAGGCCGACGCTCGCCGACCTGCGAGAATCGGGCGCGATCGAACAGGATGCGGACGTCATCATTTTCCTCTATCGGGACGAGGTCTATAACAAAACCACGCCGTACAAGGGCAGGGCGGAGATCATCATCGCCAAGCAGAGAAACGGTCCGACCGGCACGGTCAATCTGACCTTTCTTGCTCACTGTACCAAGTACGCGGATTATACCGACGTGGCGTATGCGCCCGAGGAGAGTTACGTGGAATGAGCAGACAACCCGCTGTCGCAGGTCAGTTCTATGCAGGCACGACGCTTGGCCTGAGGAATCAGGTGCTGCAATACCTGCAGCCAGGACCTTCTGAGGCTGCAATCGGCATTGTTTCGCCGCATGCGGGGCTGATCTATTCCGGTCCGGTCGCGGGCGAGGTGTATTCGGCGATCAAGGCCCCGGAGACCTTTGTGCTGATTGGTCCGAATCACCGGGGCATCGGAGAGCCGATTGCCCTCTATGGGGGTGGCGAATGGGCGATCCCGACCGGAACGTTTCCGGTCGATCAGAAGCTTGGACAGTTGATGCTGGAGCGGACGCCGCTTGTTGCTTTGGATGAGTCGGCGCACCGCATGGAGCATTCGCTTGAGGTTCAGCTTCCGTTCATAGCGGAGATTGCCCGCGAGTCGAAGATACTGCCTATCTCGATCATGCATGCGTCACTTTCGGTCTGCAGGGCGGTCGGCGAGGCGCTTGCCGCAGCGATCAGGCAGTGCGGCTATTCCGTGACGATCGTGGCGAGCACCGACATGAGCCATTATGTGAGCGCCGATACGGCGCGCAAGCTCGACGGCAAGGCGATCGACCGTATTCTCGCGCTCGACCCTGAAGGGCTGTATGCGACGGTGCATGAGTACCGGATTTCGATGTGCGGAGTCTACCCGACGACGATCATGCTTTATGCCGCCAAAGAACTGGGTGCCAGGCATGTCCGGCTGGTGCGGTATGCGACCTCGGGCGAGGTGAGCGGCGACTATGATCAGGTGGTCGGGTACGCGGGGCTTGTCATTACATGAGCAGTGTTCAGGCGGCGGTCATTCTCGCCGGCGGCGAAAACAGCCGGTATCCGAAGCTCAAGGCGTTTATCGAGATCGATGGTCAGACCATCATCGAACGGACGGTCGCCCTTCTTCGGGAACATTTTGCCCTCGTTCTGGTCAGTACAAACCGGCCTGAAGCGTATTTCCGGCTTGGCCTGCCGATGATCGGCGATCTGCTGCCGTCGCGGGGCCCGATGTGCGGCATGCATGCCGCGCTCAGATATCTGGGAGCGGGATCGGCGCTGTTTGTGGCGTGTGACATGCCGTTTGTGCAGCCGGAGGTAATCGAACTTTTGTGCAGCAGCCACCGGGAGGGCGTTCCCGCTACCATCCCGGTCTTTCACGGCAGGCCGCAGCCATTGCTGGGCGTTTATTCCGTCGCTTTGCTGCCGTTGCTGGAGGAAGCCGTGTTGAGCGACCGTGTCCAGCTCAGGCGTTTTCTTGATGACGCCGGTGCAGTCTATCTGCCTGAAGACGAAGTGAAAAAAATGGACGCTCAGGGATTGTCATTTGTTAATATAAACACGGTTGCGGATCATGCCGAGGCGGTCGCCCGGAGTCTTGACGCCGGAACGAGCTGAAGCAGACCGTTTTTTGAGGAGGAGAGCGTATGTTTGGGTTAGGCATGCAGGAACTGATGATTATTCTCGTGATCGTGATTGTCCTTTTCGGCGCGAAAAACCTTCCGCAGATCGGCAAGGGTATCGGCGAGGCGATCAAGAATTTCAAGAAGGCGACCAACGAGCCGGACAGTATTGATGTAACGCCCAAAAAAGAGACTGCCGAGAAGACCGAGTCAGAAAAGAAAGCGTAGTGATGTGAGCAGCGTTCTTCGGGTCGGGATCGACCTCCCGGCCCTTTCGCATAATTTTTCATCCATCCGCCGTTATGCCGGTGATCGTCCGGTGATTGCGGTCGTCAAGGCCGATGCCTATGGGCATGGCGCTCCTGAAGCGGCACGCTGTCTCGTGGAAGAAGGCGCAGCCTGGCTCGGAGTTGCTTTTGCCCCGGAGGCGGTTGAACTGCGTGAGGCGGGCATTGCTGCGCCGATCATTGTTTTTTTCGATCCCGATCCCGACACGGTGTTTGCGCATGGACTGACACCGGTGGTGTTCGACCTGAAAAAGGCAGAGGCGCTTTCGCGTGAGGCCGAGCGGCGCCATCGTCCGCTTCGCATCCATGTGAAAGTGGACACCGGCATGGGGCGGCTGGGGTTGCTCGGCGACGCAGCTGCAGGAATCCGCGCCATTGCCAATCTTCCGGCCCTTGAAATCGAAGGTGTTATGAGCCACTTTTCGGATGCCGACCTGAGGGACCCCTCGTTTGCTCTGTTCCAGATCTCCCGATTCCGCGAACTGAAAGCTGATCTCGCCGCCGGTGGGCTCACCCCCCGGGTTTTCCATGTTGCCAATAGCGCCGCGGTTCTGAGCAGGCCGGAAGCGCATTTCGATGCGGTACGTCCGGGGTTGATGCTTTATGGATACTCGCCGCTTGAGAACGATGCCGCTGCTACGCATCCGGTTGATCTGCGGCCGGTGATGCGTGTAACGACCCGCTTTGTCTCGATCAGAAAGGTGCCGGCTGGTACCGCGATCAGCTACGGACGGACATGGACAACGAAGCGCGAGAGTGTGATCGGCGTGCTTGCGCTGGGATATGCAGACGGTTTTTCCCGCGTGTTTTCGAACAACGGTGAGGTGCTGGTGCGCGGAAAGCGGGCGCCGATAGTCGGCCGGGTCTGCATGGACCTGACGATGGTCGATCTGACCGATATCCCGGACGTGTCTGAATCCGATGAGGTTGCAGTGATCGGAGAGCAGGGAGATGAGGTTGTCTCGGCGGGAGACTGGGCCGTACGCGGTGGGACAATCCCATATGAAATATTGCTCTCGCTCGGCAGCCGTGCGAAAAAGACGGTAATCAGTAAAGCAATCAGTAATCAGCAATGAGTAATGAGTATAAACAGGTGACAGGCAGAAGACATGGGGCAAACAGACAGCCGTTTTTCCTGCTTACGCAGGACCCATTACTGTTTCTTGGTATAATACATGCCGTATCCGGATCCGAGGCCCGGTATGCTGGTTTCAGGATTATGCAGTGCTACTTTATGAGACGCATTTATTGAGGAGGAATGATCATGTTGTCACCCAGAGTCCGCAATATCAAGCCGTCCCCGACGCTCGCCATGGATGCGAAGGCAAAAGGCATGAAGGCACAGGGGATTGACGTCGTCAATTTCGGTGTCGGCGAACCCGATTTCGATACGCCGGATAACATCAAGAACGCCGCAATCAAGGCGATCAATGACGGATTCACTAAATACACGCCGGTCGGCGGTATCGATCCGCTGAAAGATGCAATCCTTGCAAAACTCAAGACGGATAACGGCCTTACCTATGAGCGCGACCAGATCGTTGTTTCCTGCGGGGCAAAACACACCCTTTACAACATTGCCCAGGCGCTTTATGGACCGGGCGACGAAGTGATCATTCCGGCGCCGTACTGGGTTTCGTATCCGGATCAGGTGCTGCTGAACGATGCCACACCGGTGATCGTCCAGACGCGCGAAGAGGATCATTTCATGCTGAAACCGGAGGCGCTCGCCGCGGCGATTACGCCGAAGACCAAGGCGATTATCCTGAACTCGCCGTCGAATCCGACCGGTTTCGCCTATGACAGGGCTGCACTGGCGGCTATTGCTGCACTGGCAGTGAAGCATGATTTTTATATTGTCTCTGATGAAATTTATGAAAAGCTCGTCTACGACGGTGTGCAGCATGTCAGCATCGCTTCGGTCAGCCCGGAGGCTCAGGAGCGGACCATTGTGGTCAACGGACTCTCGAAGTCGCATGCGATGACCGGCTGGCGTATCGGCTATGCTGCAGGGCCGAAGGATATCATCAAGGCGATGACGAACATCCAGAGCCAGTCTACCTCCAACCCGACCTCGATCGCCCAGAAAGCCGCTGTCGAAGCGCTGACCGGTCCGCAGGATTTTGTCGGCGTCATGCGTGCCGAGTTCGACAAGCGGAGGACGTATCTGGTCGATGCGTTGAACGCGATTCCGGGTATTACCTGCACGAAGCCGAACGGAGCCTTTTATGCGTTCCCGAAGGTCTCTGCACTGTACGGCAAGAAGGCTGGCGACCGGGTGATCAAGGGGTCGCTGGATCTTGCGCTTTATCTGCTTGAGGAAGCGAATGTGGCGCTCGTGCATGGCGAGGCGTTCGGCAACGACAACTACATCAGACTGTCGTATGCGACGTCCATGGAGAATCTCAGGAAAGGTGTCGAGCGTATCGCTGCTGCGGTTGCACAACTGAGCTGATGGCGGAACCTGCGAACACTCCGTATCGCTGCGGCTATGTCTCGCTGATCGGGCGGCCGAATGTCGGCAAATCTACGCTGCTGAACGCGCTGCTGGGCGAAAAGGTGGCGATTGTGAGTCCGAAGCCGCAGACGACACGGAACCGTATCGTCGGTATCAAAACACTGCCGGCTGCGCAACTGGTGGTGCTCGATACTCCCGGTATCCACATCCCGCGCCATAAACTCGGAGAGCGGATGGTGCGGGAGGCGTCTGATACGCTGCATGATGTTGATGTGGTGCTTTTTCTCGTCGAACCGGTGCTGCCGACTGCGGGAGATACCGCCATTCTGTCTTCGCTCGCCGAGGTGCGGAAACCAGTGGTTCTGGTGGTCAACAAGGTCGATACGGTGAAAAAACCCGAACTGCTGCCGGTGATCGAGGCATATGCAAAGCTGCATGCGTTTCGTGAAGTGATTCCGATATCCGCGCTTGCAGGTGACGGGTTGGACATTCTTCAGTCCGTGGTCGTATCCCTGCTGCCGGAAGGTCCGAAGCTCTATCCTGAAGATCTGCTGACTGACCAGATCGAGCGGTTCATGGCGACCGAGATTATCCGGGAAAAGATCATGCAGCAGACCGATGATGAGATACCCTACTCGGTTGCGGTTGAGGTGCTGACCTGGAAGGAGAAGCGGGAAGGGCTGGTTGTTATCCAGGCCAATATTTATGTTGAAAGAGACAGTCAGAAGGGTATAATAATAGGGGAAAACGGAGCCCGTCTGAAGGAGATCGGCACTGCGGCGCGCGGTGATATCGAGCGACTTCTCGGCACCAAGGTCTTTCTTGAACTGTGGGTCAAGGTGAAGAAAGACTGGCGGAACGATGAGCGGGCGCTGAAAGAACTGGGGTTTGAATAATGCAGGTGCACATGAAAGTCGAGGGACTGCTGTTTGATCCGCGGAGCGGGATGTATATTCTCTTGCTGCAACAGGTTGACGGTGCGCAAACCCTGCCTATCTGGATCGGCAAGCCTGAGGCCGACTCCATTGCGCTTGCTCTCGGCAAGGTGGTGACTCCCCGGCCGCTGACCCATGATCTGATCAAAAACATCTTTGACGCCATGAACGTTACGGTAACGAAGATCGTCATTACCGAAATTGTCGATAATACCTACTATGCCCTTATTCAGGGAAGCGACGGCAGGCGCGAGATTGCCGTCGATTCCCGGCCGTCCGATGCGGTTGCGGTTGCGCTGCGGGTGCAGGCTCCGATTTATGTTGAGGAGAATGTGCTCGAAGTCCGCAAAACCGATGAGCTGGAGGAGTGGCTCAAGAATCTCAAGCCCGAAGATTTCGGTACGATGATGTAGCGGATCCGGAACCCCGTGTCCGTTGTCTGTCTGTCCTCTGAACAGCGCAGCGCAGAGAGCTTTTCATGCTGACCAGGACTGAAGGAATTGTTCTCAGAACCGCGGTATTTGGCGAAGCCGATCTCATTGTCACCTATCTGAGCCGTGACCATGGCGTGATCAAGGCATTTGCAAAAAGTCCGCGCAAGATCAAGAGCCGATTCGGCAGTTCACTCGAGCCGCTGACATACAGCCGTATTGCAGTGCTGGGGCGTGAGGATGCGCAGTTGCCGCGTCTGACGCAATCGGACATTCTGCGCCCGTTTCAGGCTCTGCGGGAGGATTATGCCACGCTGGTGAAGATCATGCAGCTGGTGGAGCTGAATCTCCGTTTTTTGCCGGAGCGCGAACCGAATGCCGATGCCTTTCGCCTGCTGATGCAGATGCTCGGCAAACTGGAAGAAGGCGGATCGAGGGAGCTGTATCACCTGTATTACAAATACCGTTTTCTCCAGATTGCGGGATATTTGCCTGGGCTCGAAATCTGCGGCCGCTGCGGTTCGGTATCGGGAGACCGGGCAGTGCATCATTTTTACCTTGCACACGGTTCGATCCTGTGTGAACATTGCGCGCACGACGGTGAAGAGAAACGGCCGGTATCCGCGGGCGCCCTCCGTTTCTTTCAGGGGATGCAGAAATGGCGCTTTGCGACGATTGACCGGGTCACGGTGCCGGAGCCGCTGGTTGGTGAGCTCGGCCGGCTTCTCGATGCGCACATAACCTATGTGCTGGCCCGGCCGCTCCGGTCAAGCGCATTCAGGCAGTAATCATCGGGTCTGGACGGGGACTTGTCCAGTCCGGAGGCAAGTTGGGGACCGGTTCCTGCCGGTCACAATAATGACCGTATGTTTGCCTCTCTGTTGCTTGACAGAACCTGAGCGCTTCATTTATAAAAATCTGTTTATGCTGTGCCGCATGACACGGGTAAATGAGGGCTGTAACGGCTTTTTCGGACACACACAACACACAAAAACAGGACAGGAGAAATAGAGAGTTATGGGGAAGGTCCGTATCGCAATCGTCGGTGTCGGCAACTGTGCGAGTTCACTGGTGCAGGGCATCGAATATTACAAGTCGCTGCCTGCAGACAGTCCTGAGCGTTCATACGGACTCATGCATAGGGATCTCGGCGGCTATGCCCCGGACGATATCGAGGTTGTCGCAGCGTTTGACATTGATGTCAGGAAAGTAGGGCGTCCGTTGCGGGAGGCCCTGTTCGCGAAACCCAACTGCACCAAGGTATATTTCCCGAATCTTCCCAATTTTCCGGTAACGGTTCAGATGGGACCGGTTCTCGATGGCATTTCCGCGCATATGGTGAATTATCCCGACGACCGCCGGTTTATTGCCGCTGACGTTGCCCCCTGTGACGTTGTCGCCGTGCTGAAGGAGTCAGGCGCGGATATGGTGGTGAGCTATATGCCGGTCGGTTCGGAGCAGGCAACGCGTTTTTACGCGCAGGCCTGTCTCGATGCCGGAGTCGGCTTTGTGAATTGCGTGCCGGTCTTTATCGCTTCAGACGAAGCATGGATCAGGAAGTTCGAGGAACGGAACATCCCCATCATCGGCGACGATGTAAAGTCGCAGATCGGGGCGACGATCATCCACCGCATGCTGGCAAAGCTTTTCATGGATCGCGGTGTGAAGCTCGACCATACCTATCAACTCAATGTCGGCGGCAATACCGACTTTCTCAACATGCTGAATCAGGAGCGTCTGAAGAGCAAGAAGATCTCGAAGACCGAGGCGGTCTCTTCACAGGTCAGTCATGGGCTGAAGGATGAGGATATCCATATCGGTCCGTCCGACTATGTGCCATGGATGAACGACAACAAGGTCTGCTTTCTCCGCATGGAAGGCCATGGGTTCGGCAATGTGCCGATGCATGTGGAGCTGCGCCTTTCGGTGGAGGATTCTCCGAACAGCAGCGGTGTCGTGATTGATGCGATCCGCTGCTGCAAGATCGCAAAGGATCGCGGGACAGGCGGGCTGCTCATATCGCCGTCTGCGTACTTCATGAAGCATCCGCATACCCAGTACGCGGATGAAGAGGCACGCGAGATGGTTGAAGCGTTTATCGCGCGCCGGCGCGAAAGGTAACCTCATCTTGATCAGTGCGAAGCTCGGACATATTCTTGACAAACCGCTCGAGCCGGTCGCACGCCGCATCCCGATCAGCCCCAATGCCATATCGATTGCGGGATTCTGCATAACCCTTCTGGCGGCATACATGATTCCGCGACATCTGCAGGCGGGCGGAGCCCTGATTCTGCTCGGTGGACTCTTCGACATGCTTGATGGCGTCGTCGCCCGTGCCAACGGCAAGGCGTCCCGTTTCGGTGCGCTGCTGGACTCCACGCTCGACCGCTTTTCGGATGCCTCGCTGCTTATCGGAGCCGCGTGGTTTTTCTTTGCCCAGGACAACATGCTCGGCGTAGGGCTTTCTGCGGGCACGCTTGTCGGGGCGTTGCTGGTGAGCTATGTCCGGGCGCGTGCGGAAGGGTTGGGGCTTTCCTGCCATGTCGGGATCATGGAGCGACCCGAACGTATCGTTTTGCTTGCCTTCGGCTGTCTTACGGGCTGGATGCTGCCGGTCATGATCATTCTTTTTGCATTCAGCCACTTTACCGTCTTTCAGCGCGTTCTCCACGTTTATCGGCAGTCCAAATAATCCTCACGCCGCAAACCCATGAAGACCGGCGAGTCTTTCCTTGCTGGTTTGAGTTCACCTGCGGGTGCTGTTCATGTCGTGCGGAACGGCGTTTTCGGATAGTTTCAGCGTGTCAAAGGGCTTCAGAATGTGATATACTCTGAACCGTAAGGAGGGACTATGGAGAGCAATTCCTGGTTGATCATTTTAAGCATCTGCTTTTTCATCATGACACTTACGTTTGTTGCGGTTATCGTGTTTATTCTGTTTGCAGCGGTTGAACTGCGCAAGGCATCGGTGGCGCTCCGCGAGTTTCTGGTGCGGACTGAAGAGAAGCTTCAGCCGGTTATCGATCTGTCGGAAGAGGCGCTGAAAAGTCTTCGCGGAGTCAGCGACGATGCAAAAGCGGTGACCGGCAACGTCCGGTCGGTATCGGATGCCGTTGCCGAGTTTGGTGCAACGATCCGCTCTGCCAACGCCATGGTCCATGAGCTTCAGCAGGGCATTGCCTGCCGTGCGTCCGGCGTCCGTTCCGGACTTGCTGCGGCGCTTGCGGTCTTTCTGAGTCAATTCAAAAGTGGGAGGTAGTGCGATGAGACGTTATGATGATGATTGCAGCTATGGCGCAAGTTCCGTTTTCCTCTCGTTCCTGCTGGGCGGTATGGTTGGTGCCGGTCTGGCCTTGTTGCTTGCTCCGCAGTCGGGGGTCGAGACGCGTCGGAAGATCCGCGAATTTGCGGATGAGGTGAAAGACAAGGCTGCTGACTATGCGGAACACGCAAAGGGGGTAGCAACCGATTATTATGGCCAGGCGCGTGAGACCGTCATCAGCTCGGTCGATAAGGCAAAACAGGTTGTTGATGAACAGAAGGCGGCTCTTTCGTCCGCACTCGATGCGGGCAAGGAGGCATACTCCAAAGAAGTGAACAAAGAGAATGCATGAGGTTGCGATTGCGGAGAGTCTGCTGAACGTTGCGATCGACAACTGCACGAAGAGCGGCCACGCACGAATAACCGGCATTCAGGTTCTGATCGGGAAGGCCTCCGGTGTCATGCCGGAGGCCCTGCTTTTTGCATTTGATTCGATGAAGCCTGACACGATTGCACAGGATGCCGTGCTTGAGATCATCGAAGTCCCTCTGGGAGGGCATTGCAGCAGCTGCCGCAGGGACTTTGAGGTGGAGGAGCGTTATGTGCTTGCGTGTCCTCATTGCGGCGGGGTGCAGTATTCCCTGGTAAAGGGGCGTGAGCTGTCGATCAGCGAGATGGAGGTCGAATAGATGAAGCTCAAGGTAACAACGAATATTCTGACGGCGAATGAAAAGATCGCTGAGGGGAATGAGAAGATTTTTGCTGATGCGGGTGTTTTTGTCCTCAACCTCATGAGTTCCCCCGGGGCGGGAAAAACGTCGCTGCTGGAGCAGACGATCATCCGTCTGAAAGATCGGGTGAAGGTCGGCGTGATCGAGGGCGATATTGCCGGGGCCGATGATGCCATGCGTATCGATGCACTGGGGGTACCGGTGGTGCAGATCAACACGGGCGGGGCGTGTCATCTCGATGCGAACATGATCAACGAAGTGCTTGGAGACCTCCCGATTGCCGATCTGGATATTCTGGTCATCGAAAATGTCGGCAATCTTGTCTGCCCTGCTGAGTTCAAGCTCGGCGAGCATATGAAAGTCGCGGTGCTGAGCATCACCGAGGGTCATGACAAGCCGCTCAAATACCCGGTGATGTTCCAGGAGTCGAAGGCGCTCATCATCAATAAAATCGATCTCAAGCCGTTTCTCGATGTCGATGTTGAGAAGATTCGTCGTGATGCGATCTCGCTCAATCCGGAGATTACCATTTTCGAGGTATCGTGCAAGACGGGTGAAGGGCTCGATGCATGGGTGGCGTGGATAGAGACGCTCATTTCATAAGGCTTGCCCTCCGGGAAGCGGAAAAGGCATATGCCAGGGAAGAAGTTCCGGTCGGGGCTGTGCTTGTGATTGATGGAAAGGTTGTTGGCCGTGCGCATAATGTGCGCGAGTCGCATAATGATCCGACCGGCCATGCCGAAACGATTCTGCTCAGGCGGGTGGCAAAACGGCTGAAACGGTGGCGACTGAATGATGCAACTCTCTATGTGACCAAGGAGCCGTGTGTCATGTGCGCGGGAGTCATGGTCAATGCGCGTCTGGGCCGGGTTGTGTATGGATGTCATGACCCAAAGGGCGGGGCGCAGACGCTGTTTGCCATTCTTTCCGACAAGCGGCTGAATCACCGGGTTGCGCTGACAGCGGGTGTGTGCGAAAAGGAATGCGCGGGCATGCTTTCGCGCTTCTTCGCGGCCCGGCGGAAAAAAAAGGGAGATTCCTGATGGCGCTCGTCAAAACAGTCAAGACAGTCTTCAAAATTTCATCATTTGTGCTCCGCAGCACGCTGGGTGGTGCTGTCGTTGCAACAATCTTTGCTGCTGTTTTGCTGAACCGGAAAAGAACGAAACATTGAGCACAGTGCGGGCGGAATTCCCCGTGCCCGGAGCTGTTTGCGTGTCGTTCCTACCGCCGTACTCCGGAAATCCAGCTGAGCAGAATGCTTACCAGGCTGACGATGATCGATCCCCACAGGGCAGGCCAAAAACCGTCTACATGCAGTCCCAGCCCGAACGGGCCGGAAAAATAGGCGGTGAGCATCAGCATCAGTGCATTGACCACAAGCGTGAAGATGCCGAGCGTCAGCACAATCAGCGGAAGGGAAAAGAAGGTTACGACCGGCTTGATCAGTGTGTTCACTACCCCGAAAAGGAGTCCGATCACGATGATCTGCCACCATTCACCGGTAAAGCTGATGCCGTTGACCAGCTTGATCGCCGCAGCGATAGCAAGCGCATTGATCATGATGCGCATCACAAAATGTGCCATTCAACGATTCTCCTCAAACAGTGATGCAATGACTGCAGTATAGTAGCACAACGCCGGACCATCTGCGAACCGGAAGGGGAGCCTCCTGCAAATCCCTGTTCAATTTAGAAAAGTTTCTTTACCCCGGAGAAGCGCTGTTTGGCAAGCATGGCGCTATTATGATCGAGAAGCGTTTTGAGTCGCTGCAATTCCCGATCGGACAGAGTTCCATTGGCCTGCAGCAGCGACTGACGGGCGACGATACGATTGAGATTGTACGCAATGATATCCGCTTCAGCGAGCGACAGTTTACCGTCAAGCAGATTCTGATGGAGCGCATGCTGCTGTTCCTGAACGCACGCGGCGAGATCGCCGGCATCGAATGCGTGGGCAGGAACGCAGGCGAAGAAGCAGAGGGCGATTAATCCGACCCTACTGACCACCCTTCTCATGTCGTTCCTGCCCTTTCTTTCCACTGGTCAGTAGGAGCGATCGTACCGTTGTCCTTCACAGACCTCCTTGACCTGGTCCTTGACAAGACGATCGTTCTCATATACCCGCTCCCGAACCTTTTTGCAACGGGTCGATGCATTCTGGTCATAATAAGGGTCGGCCCGATATGTATAGTTGCCCTGATCCGAGCGATAGACCACCGGTTGGTTCGCCTGAGCAGCTTCCTGGGACCCCCGCATGGATACATCGGTCAGCGTAGCGCCGAGCAATGCTCCCAATCCTGCACCATAAACACCGCCCCGCCAATGGTTTTTCTTGTCCAGCAGCGCACCTGCCGCGCCGCCGACCAGCGCTCCGCCTCCGGCCCCTTGTGCATGATATTGCGTGCATGCAGTGGTTGCAAAGAGTGCTACCGCCATTCCGA
This sequence comes from Nitrospiraceae bacterium, assembly GCA_012517735.1. Classification (GTDB taxonomy): domain Bacteria; phylum Nitrospirota; class Thermodesulfovibrionia; order Thermodesulfovibrionales; family Dissulfurispiraceae; genus JAAYUK01. The sequence continues at coordinate 71,015 of JAAYUK010000075.1, read as the reverse complement.
TCACGATCATTTTTTGAGCTATTTTCATGGTTGATCCTCCTGAGCAGTCTGTTGTTGACTGCATAGATTGCAACGGATATGCCAAGGTTTAATCGGCTTCTAACTTCTTGATAAATAATAATCATTTTGAAACCGTCGATTGGCGGCTCCATCCCGATTTCGGGAAGTCTCCCGAGAGAAGGAATAACAACTCACGATAAGGGGGTGTGCAGAAGCTGTTCAGCAATGCTATACTAAACTTCCTGCCGTATCTCAAGCATCTGGAGAGGTGGCTGAGCGGTTGAAAGCGGCGGTCTCGAAAACCGTTGTAGTCGTAAGGCTACCGGGGGTTCGAATCCCCCCCTCTCCGCCATTTTACTCAAAATTGTCATTGGATTCGACCCAAATCGCTCCGAGCCTGCCCTGCCGGGCTAATGACAATTCTGGGTTTTATCGTCCCAACGCAAAGTGGTGAGACCATGAGGCTTACGATATTTGGCCGTTATTGGCCGATGTTTCCCCTGTTGTGCAACTGGCGTCACACCCCTTATACCCAGGATATAATTTTGAGACACATTCCGGACAAATACCGTGAGAAAAGTCCGCCTCCGAATGATCCCGGATGTAGCTTTCGATCTGTGCCCAGGAACCTTTGTCGTCACGTACTTTTTTACAGTTTGCGCAAATAGGAATAATGCCCCGCAGGATTTTCAGCTCTGCCATTGAGTCACGCAGTTCCTTTTCAACTCTTTGAAAATTCAGGATGAGCAATCCAACCGCGATTGCGGTATGGAAACCAGACATAAGAATGAGGATCATACTGTGTGTCAGGGTCGCATTCATGAAGTCGTGCAGCTTTGGATCGACCACTGCTGCCAGGATGGCGCGAATCATATTCAGCAGTGCATAGGCCAAAAAGCCGGCAACCAGGACAAGGTTGTGTCCGCCCAGCAATCGGGGGATTCCCCGAAATACCAGAAAAGCATTGAAGAGGCTGAAGCATGCCATGGCCGCGCCGGTGACGACGATGCGTGCGTTGACGCTTGGCACAAATATCGTAAAATAGCAAAGCGCTCCCGCGGCAGCAAGAAAGACTGCGACATAGCCGAAATTATTCGGCTTCTGACCGATAAATTGCTGCATGCCGTAAGCAAGCCCTGCAACCAGGACTACGACAAGGGAGGAACCTCCGAAGGCACTGATTGCATCCGGAACAATCCCCCGCAAACTGATCAGCAAAATACCAAAAAAACTTGCGCACAGAGATGCCGTCCATGTAGCAAATCCGGAGTACGTTTTCCGTTTTATCAGGACGAAGACAAACGACAGGAAAAAAATGAGCGAGATGAACGAAAAGACGAACATGAGCGTGCGGATATCCGGAAATTTTGACATCGACTAATCCTAACTTGTATTGGGTATCGAGAATAGTATAGCAAGCTCCAGCATTTCAGGGTAACTGGTGAGGGTGGTGAGCGGCGGCCTGAAGCCAAAACCAGAAAAACCAAAATCAGAAGTGGTTATTTATGTCGTCAGATGGTAATCTCAGAACGTGGCACCGAACTATAAAGAGTACTCGTTCAGGAGGCTGGTTCTCATAGCTGCGGCGGGTTCCGTGGCGTTGCACCTGCTGCTTTTTGCACTCCTCTCTGAGTTTGAACTTGACCTCTTCAGTATCGTACAGCAAAAGGAGCTTGCCGTCACCATTGTTGAGCCGCATTCCCCGCCGGCAAAGCCGCTCGCTCAGATAACTGTTCCGGCGAAACCTCAAGAGAGAGAACTGATTGCGGCAGATAAGCCCATAGCCGCCGAAAAACGTGCGGAGAGCATGCAGCGGAGCGTTTTTGCTTCTGCCGGCCACGGCGCCGGTTCCGGCAGCGCGGAGACCGGTGGTGGCGGGGCACTTTCCGGACCCGGCAGGGATGCGGGGCGAGAGATCCTCCCCGTTCGCCGCGAACTGCTGAAATATGACCTCTACTGGTCCGGCGTGTTTGTGGGGAAAGCCGAACTGGAGGCGTTTCGCGGTGAGGGGTCGGTGACATTCCTCTCCAAGGCGCGTTCGGCAGGGATTATCTCCGCCTTTTATACGGTCGATGATTTCGCCCAGAGTATCCTGCTGCATGGACAGCCGGTTTTTTTCCGTTTCAAACAACATGAAGGAAAAAAGCGCGGAACGAAGGAGACGAGGTTCGATTATGAGACAAAGAAAATTTCGTTCGTTCATGAGACGCGCAATATCCGGAGTGAGCACGATTTGACTTCCGCAGGCATCTGGGACATTCTGTCAGCGTTTTATCATGTCAGGATACAGCCCCTGGAAGTCGGGAAGAAGGTGGGAGTCGATGTTTTCGACAGTGGCGCATTTGCGCGGATCGGCGTCGATGTACTGCGGAAAGAATCGATAACGGTTCCCGATATCGGAACCTTCGATACCATTGTTATCCGGCCTCTGGTCGAGACGGAGGGATTGTTCAGCAAAAAAGGCGATATTTACATCTGGCTTTCCGATGATGACCAGCGCATTCCACTCCGCGTCGAGACAGTCGTGCCGATCGGTGCGGTTACTGCGGAGCTTCGGAGCAGGATTGTAGAGAAGTAAGACTGCGGACGAGACCCGGGGAGGCAGCCTCCCCGGGTCTCGTCCCTTGAGGCATTATACCTTGAATTGGGCGACGATATTGCGGAGCTGACCGGAGAGGCGCGCCAGTTCCGATGAAGACTGGGCGATCTGGTCGGAGCCTGATGAAATTTCCTTTGCGCCGCTGGCTATTCCCTGAATGTCGCCGCTGATCATCTCGGACGTTGACGACATTTCTTCGGTTGCCGAGGCTATCTGCTGCACCATGTTCTGGAGCGCATCAACACTCTGTACGATATGCGAAAGCTGCTCACCAGCTTCGGTTGAGTAACGAAGTCCCGCCTCGACTTTCGTGTTCGTCTCTTCCATGGCTCCGATGGCACCGTTTACTTCTGTCTGGATCGAGCGGATCATCTCGCCAATCTCGGCGGTCGCCTTGCCGGTCCGTTCCGCCAGCTTTCTCACTTCGTCGGCAACAACCGCAAAGCCTCTGCCCTGCTCGCCTGCCCGAGCGGCTTCAATGGCTGCGTTCAGGGCGAGCAGGTTGGTCTGATCGGCGATATCGTTGATGACCCCGATGATCTCACCGATCTGCTGAGACTTCTGTCCAAGCGTCTGCATGACGCCCGTGGATCGCTGCACGGTCTCCGCAATCATTTGTGACTCACGGGCTGAACTCTGTACAATAGCGGCTCCCTTGCGCGCGATCTCGCCGGTCTCGACCGACGTTGTCGCGATGGTAGAAGCATTTTTTGCCACATCAAGCACGGTTTGCGACATCTCCTCCGCCGATGTGGCTATCTGTGTCGCCCGCGTTGACTGTTCATTCATCGTCCGGGTGATCTCTTCTGAACTGGCGCTCAGTTCGTCGCTGCCGGATGCCACGCTCTGGGATGCAAGCTGGATTTCGCTGATCATTGCCTTCAGTTTCTGCGTCATTTCGTTCAGCGACCGAAGGAGCATGCCGGTCTCGTCTTGTGAAGAGGTATCGATTTTCACGGTCAGATCGCCAGCGGCAACCTGTTCGGAGACCGTAACGGCATCCTTGAGCGGACGGGTAATGCTCCGGGTGAGCAGCATGCCGAAGACAACGGCGAGGATGAATCCTGCAATCGCAGCGGCGATAACAATCCAGCGGGAGCGGGCATAGTTCTCCTCAGCCTGTTCAACCGCCTTTTTCATGTGCTGCTCCTGGAACTTCTGGATGTTCTCGATCGCGTTGTTGTATGCCTGCATGTGCGGGATGAGAACCGGGAGTCCTTCGCGCGCTTCTTTCTGCCTTCCGGCTTTCAGATGCTCGACCAGCTTGCCGCGCTCCTTGGAATAGGCGGCACGGACATCGGCAAATTTGTAGAGGAGCGCCTTGCCTTCTTCCGACACCATGGACTTGGAGAGTTTTTCGAGGTTTTCGGTGACGGTTTTTGCGTTGTCGGCCATTTTGTCAAGTTCCTTGTTCACGGTTGCCTGGTCAGACGCCATGACAGCATCGCGAAACCCGAGCTGGGTCCGGTAGAAACGCTCCTGAATGGTGGTGGCCAGGTCGATCTTCTGGTAGCGGTTGCCGTAAATGTCGTCGAGGCTGTTTTTGATGGAAGCCATCTGTGTCAGGCCGAATATTCCGACTCCGGCGACAAGGACAGCAAGAAAAATGAAGCCGAGCATGAGTCTGGTTCCGATCTTCTGATTTGCCAGTAGCGCCAACGCACACCTCCAAAATATATGGGATGAACTTGTGAAATAAATGGATGATATAATTATTGCTTATGCTGGCCATAAAAACAACAGTTTTCTGACCTGCACTGCACGCCTCTTGCCGGCAACTGTCCGGCCTGTTGTAAAAGAGGACTTTCAGCGTTATACTCAGCTTAGCGTGAGGAGGGGCCGTGGCGAAGTTTTCGGACAATGCGCTGGCAGTCCTGAGTGCCCGTTATCTGAAAAAAGATGATGAGGGACGTGTTGTGGAAACGCCGGACGAGATGTTTCGCCGTATCGCACGGGCGTTTGCCGCAGTGGAGGAACGATATCACGGACGCGAAGAGCTGTATCGGGAGCGCTTCTACCAGTTGCTCTCATCGCTCCGTTTCCTGCCGAACTCTCCTGCGCTCATGCATGCAGGATTGCCGGGCGGGCAACTGGCGGCATGCTTTGTCCTGCCGATTGAGGACAGCATGCCATCCATTTTTGAGACGCTCAAAAACGCAGCCGTGATCCTGCAGAGCGGAGGAGGAACCGGCTTTTCGTTTTCGCGGCTCCGTCCCGCAGCCGATCCGGTCACTCCATCCGGCGGAGTGGCTGCAGGGCCGGTGTCGTTCATGAAGATATACAATGCAGCTGCAGAGGTCATAAAGCAGGGTGGGGCCCGACGCGGCGCGCACATGGGGATTCTCCGAGTCGATCATCCCGATATCCTTGATTTTATCAGACTCAAGCGCGATCCGGCGGAACTGCTGAACTTCAACGTTTCCGTTGCCGTGACGGATGCCTTCATGGAGGCTGTCAGGCAGGATGGCGAATACTCTCTGATCAACCCGCGAACCGGCCTGCCCGGTAAGTCGTTGCGTGCCTCCCTGGTTTTTGATGAACTGGTCGAGAGCGCATGGATGTGCGGAGACCCGGGCATTGTTTTTATCGACCGCATGAACGAACAGAATCCAACCCCGCATCTCGGCGACTACGAATCGACGAATCCCTGCGGAGAACAGCCGCTGCTGCCCTACGAGGCCTGCATTCTCGGATCGCTGAACCTTGCTGCATATGTTCGTGACGGATCGTTCGACTATATGTCGCTCGGCGATGATATCGCCGTTGCAGTACGAATGCTCGACAATGCCATTGACGCCAATTGCTATCCGCTTCGTGAAATAGAACAGATGCACAAGGGAACCCGGAAGATCGGCCTTGGCGTCATGGGATGGGCGGATGCGCTGATCATGCTCGGCATTCCCTATGACAGCCCTGAGGCATGCGCCAAAGCACGGCGTATCATGGGATTCATCCAGAAATCGGCACAGCATGTCTCTGAGGAACTGGCGCAGGAGCGCGGGCCGTTTTCGTTTTTTACCGGATCGGTGTATGAGCGCACGGGGGTACCGCCTCGCCGCAATGCAACGTTGACGAGCATTGCTCCGACCGGAACGATTTCGCTGATCGCGGGTTGTTCCAGCGGCATCGAGCCGCTGTATCTGCTTGCGTTCAAGCGCAGGGTGCTGGATGAGGAACAGATCGAGGTGAACCGGCATTTCATCGAGACGGCCCGCCGGGAGGGCTTTTACTCCGACAAGCTGATGGAGTGCGTGATGAGACATGGTTCGGTACGGGGACAGCGATCGGTCCCGTCCCGGTTCCGGCGGCTTTTCATGACGGCTCATGAAATCAGTTATATCGCGCATGTCGAGATGCAGGCGGCATTTCAGGAGTATACGGACAATGCCGTCGCCAAGACGATAAACCTGCCGCATCGTGCCACCAGGGATACCGTGCGAAAGGCATTCCTTCTTGCTTATGAGAGGCGACTGAAAGGAGTCACGGTCTTTCGTGCTGGCACGAAACCGGGCACTCTTGGTAAAGTGAACGATCCGGATTAACCATAGGGGAATGGATAGTGGTGAGGCATGCTTCATTCGGGGATGCTGACCGGGCAGCGTGCTGATAACCGAAAAAAGGAGGGTGCTGTCGTATGATTTTAGGGGTGAACATCGATCATGTTGCCACGGTGCGTCAGGCACGACGCGGCGCTGAGCCGGATCCGGTTGCAGCTGCGAACCTGGCGATTCTTGGCGGTGCAGACGGAATAACCGCACATCTGCGGGAAGACCGCCGGCATGTGAATGACCGGGATGTCCGCATCCTGCGGGAGACAGTGCATTGCGAATTCAACCTCGAGATGGCGGCAACCCCCGAAATGGTGGAGATCGCCCTGCAGCTGAAGCCTGAGCTTACCACGCTGGTGCCCGAAAAGCGGCAGGAGCTGACGACCGAGGGAGGCCTGGATGTTGCGGGCAACCGGAAGCAGCTGAAGCAGACCATAGCGAGGCTGCAGGGCGGCGGCATCCGTGTCAGCCTGTTTATCAATCCGGAAACGGAAGCGATTGATAGTGCGAAAGAGCTTGGCGCCGACATGGTCGAAATACATACCGGACGGTATGCCGATGCCCGCGGCGGAAGTCAGCAGCGTGAACTGAAAAGGGTGATCGATTCCGTGCTGTATGCGGAGCGCATCGGCCTGACGGTCAACGCCGGGCACGGTCTCAATTATCAGAATGTGAAACCGGTTGCCGCCATTCCCGGCCTGCGGGGACTCTATATTGGTCACAGCATTATCTCGCGCGCGGTCATGGTCGGGATTGAGCGTGCTGTTCGCGACATGAAGGCCCTGATCGAGCATCACACATGATTGTCGGCCTCGGCACTGATATCGTCGAGATTCGGCGCATCGCGGATGCAGTTGATCGATGGGGCGACCACTTTCTCAGTCGCGTTTTTACGCCGGCGGAACGTGCATACTGCATGGAACGGAGAAATCCGTATCCGCATTTCGCCGCGCGTTTCGCGGCGAAGGAGTCGGCTATCAAGGCGTTGACACCGCTTCGCGCTCCTGCCGACGGGGCGCCGAATCTGACCGACATCGAGATCACCAACGATATTTCGGGATTGCCGCGCATCCGGGTTTCCGGACCGTTTCGGGACATCCTTGCCGGTCATGAACTCCTTGTCTCGATGTCCCACGAAAAGCATTACGCGACCGCCACGGTCGTGCTTGCCAGAACCGCTTCCCAAGCGGTATAATTTTTCTTCAGTTTTCAGTTATTTATTTCATTTCAGGGGAGGGCTCTCAGTGCAGATCGTTGTCTGTATCAAACAGGTGCCCGACACTGCTGAGGTGAGGATCAATCCCGAAACCAACACCCTCATCAGGGAAGGCGTCCCGAGCATCATCAATCCGTATGATGTACATGCCATCGAAGCAGCACTTCAGATTCGTGAACAAACGGGCGGCAAGGTCATTGTTATCACTATGGGTCCCCCGCAGGCGGAAGAAGCGCTCCGCGAGGCGATCGCAATGGGAGCCGATGATGTCCGGCTCATTTCCGACCGCATGTTTGCAGGATCCGACACCTGGGCAACCTCGTACACGCTTTTCAAGGCGATACAGAAGATCGGTGCGGATATCATTCTCTGCGGCAAGCAGGCGATTGATGGTGACACGGCTCAGGTCGGACCGAACATCGCCGAGTACCTGAACATTCCGCATATTGCGTATATCAAGAAAATCGAGGATGTTACCGGGACATCCATGCGGGTTCAGCGCCTGATGGATGACGGCTATGATGTCATCGAAACCCCGCTGCCGGTGCTGCTGACGGTCGTGAAGGAGCTGAACGTACCGCGTCTGCCGTCGCTGAAGGGAAAGATGGCGGCGAAGAAAGCGGTCATTCCCAGAATGACGGCTCAGGATATCGAGGCGGAGGAACAGAACGTCGGACTCAAGGGGTCGCCGACCCAGGTCAAGAATATCTTCGCCCCGCAGGCAAAGGGCGACCGCAAGGTGCTGGAGGGTTCCCTGGAACAGCAGGTCGATACCCTGGTCGCGGAGCTGAGGAGGCTGCAATGCGTATAGTCATTGATGCGGAAAAGTGTACGGGGTGCGAAGCCTGTATCAGTTCCTGTCCGTTCGGTGCGATAGAGATGAAAGACGGCAAGGCCGTCATCAACGATTTCTGCAGTGTCTGCAAGAGCTGCATCGATGTCTGTCCGGCGGGCGCAATTTCCGAGGTTGCTGACGGCGATGCATTCACGCCGGATATGGACCTGTCGCACTATAAAGACGTATGGATCTTTGCGGAGCAGCGCCACGGGAAGATTGCCGGGGTTGCCTATGAGCTTCTCGGTATCGGCCGGCAGCTGGCCGATGAGCGGAAATCAGCGCTCTGCGCGGTCCTTTTTGGCGCCGATGAGCATGAAGCGCAGGAACTGATCCGCTGGGGTGCCGACAAGGTCTACCATGCGAAAGATGCGATTTTTGATGCATTCAATGACGAGCCGTATTCACAGATGATGATCCGCCTGATCGAAGAGCACAAGCCGGAGATCGTCCTTGCGGGAGCGACCGCCATCGGCCGTTCATTCATTCCCCGGGTTGCGGGTCGTATCAAAACCGGTCTCACGGCTGACTGCACGCAGCTTCAGATTGATCCGGAGAGCGGCAACCTGATGCAGATACGGCCAGCCTTCGGCGGCAACATCATGGCGACGATTCTCTGCCCCAACTACCGTCCGCAGATGGCGACCGTCCGGCCCCGCGTCATGAAACGCGGTGAGTATGATGCTGTCCGCACCGGCGAGATCATTCCGGTGAAGACGGACGGGCTGACCTGTCGCACGAAGGTTCTTTCTTCGGTGTGCGAGGATGGTACCTGTAAAATCAATCTCCAGGACGCCGAGATTATCGTTTCCGGCGGTCGTGGGCTTGGTGATCCGAAGGGGTTTGAACTGATTCGTGAACTGGCGGAATTGATCGGCGGCGTGGTGGGATCGTCCCGCGCGGCGGTCGATGAAGGGTGGATTCCGTATCGGCACCAGGTCGGTCAGACCGGCAAGACCGTCTGTCCGAAGGTTTATATCGCCTGCGGTATTTCCGGCGCAGTACAGCATCTTGTCGGCATGTCGTCCTCCGACATCATCATTGCGATCAACAAGAATCCTGATGCCCCGATCTTCAATGTGGCGACCTACGGGATTGTCGGCGATCTCTACGAAGTGCTCCCGATGCTGATCAAAAAGATCAAGGAGGCGAAGGGATAATATGGGCGTCTGTTTTGTCTTTCCGGGACAGGGTTCGCAGGCGGTCGGCATGGGGAAAACCCTCTACGACCGGTTCGATGCCGTAAAAACGCTCTATGCAGAGGCATCGGAAACGCTCGGCTACGACGTTGCAAAGATGAGTTTTGAAGGGCCTGCTGAAGAGCTGAACAAGACGCATGTGACGCAGCCGTGCCTGCTTACCGCCAGCGTTGCGGCCTGCCTGGTACTGCGGGAAAAAGGGATCGTCCCGGCGGTCGTGGCCGGTCACAGTCTCGGTGAATACTCGGCACTGGTTGCCGCCGGCAGCATTGCATTCAGGGATGCGGTGAAGCTGGTAGAGACCCGCGGCAGAATCATGCAGGAGGCGGTTGCACCGGGCACCGGGCTCATGGCTGCGATCCTCGGCATCGACCGTGCGAAGCTTGACGGGATTTGTGCGGGGGTAACCGAAGGATACGTCGGCGTTGCAAACTATAATTGTCCGGGCCAGACGGTCATATCGGGCGAAAAGGCTGCAGTGGAGGCCGCCATGGCCAAGGCAAAGGAGGCGGGCGCAAAGCGTGCGCTGCCCCTTGCGGTCAGCGTTCCGTCTCACTGTAAATTGATGGAACCGGCGGGTGTCAGGTTTGCCGAGGTGCTGAGCGCTGTTCCGGTCGTCGATGCGCAGGTGAGGTTTGTGAACAACGTCGATGCGAAGGAGCTGTCTGCTGCCGCGGATATCAGGGCTTCGCTGGTGCGTCAGCTGAGCCAGTCGGTTCTCTGGGAGGACTGCGTGAAGACCATTACCGCCGCCGGTATCACGAAATTTGTCGAGGTGGGGCCGGGCAAGGTGCTGGGGGGCCTGATCAAGCGGATTGAACCGGCGGCCACCTGCCTGAATGTTGAGGATACCGATTCACTCGACAAGACGCTTGAAGGACTCATGCAGTTGTGACCACGATTGATGCCCGTGGCCTGCGCCACCCCGGCCACATCAGGGCTTTCCGGGATGCGTTTGCAGGTCTGTGTACGGTTTTTCAGGAGGTCGAGATCCTGATTGACGATCTTCCTGAAGAACGCAGGAAGCTTGAGATGTTTATCCGTTCCTGCCGCGGCAATTTTACCGTGGAAAAGAAACCGGAAGGTCATCTGCATATCCGTATCGAGCCGCCGTTTCACCTGTGCGGCTAGTTTGCGTGAACCGCTTATAGCCAGTGGAGTTTCATAAATTCGTTTCTCGGGAGGATGCAGTGGAACAGACGTTGTCGATTATCAAGCCGGATGCCGTGCAGAAGAATGTCATTGGGGAGATCATCTCGCGGTTCGAACAGAACGGTCTCCGCATTGCCGCCATGAAACGCATACAGCTTAGCAAGCGGGAGGCCGAAGGATTCTATTATGTCCACAAGGATCGCCCGTTTTTCGACAGCCTGACGACATTCATGACGGAAGGTCCGATTGTCGTCATGGTTCTGGAAGGGGAAGATGCGATCGCAAAAAACCGTGCGATCATGGGTGCGACGAATCCGGAGAACGCCGAGCCCGGCACCATCCGCAAGGACTTTGCCGAAAGCATTGAACGCAACGCGGTGCATGGTTCCGACTCGGCAGAATCGGCTGCATTTGAAATTCTTTTTTTCTTTGCGGGGATGGAAATTCGCTGAAACAACGGAATGGTACTCGTATTGCCGCGCGCATGCACGAGCAGGTCACAAAAAAGGCCAGAGGCCCATTATTTTCTTGAATCCGGGAGGAGTTGCGTGAAGAATCTTTTGATGATTGCTGTGCTTGCTGTTGCCGGCTGTCTGATGCTTGCGGCGTGTGCAGATCCGAAGGCGAGGTCTGAAGAGGCGATCAAGATTGCCGAGAATGCATTGAATCCGGTCAAGGCGGAGGCGGTAAAATACATTCCGGAGCAGATCAAGGCGCTTGAGGATAAAATCGCGGCTGCCAAGGCTGCTGTTGCGAAGGGTGATTTTCCGGCTGCCAGCCTGTATGCCACCGAAGTCGTCAGCAAGGTGAAGGAAATTCCTGCGACTGCCCAGGCAAAAAAAGAGGAACTGACCAGGAAGTGGGCTGAAATCAGCGCGTCTGTGCCGAAGACGGTCGAACAGCTTGCCGCGAAAATTGCGGAACTCTCGAAACTGAAAAAACTCCCCGCCGGTATGGACAAAGAGAAGCTTGAGACAGCCAGGGCGGATGTCGATGAGGTCGCCAAGCTGTGGGCCGAAGCTGAAGCTGCGGCCAAAGAGGGCAAGCTGAGCGAAGCGGTCGTCAAGTCGGGCGCGGTCAAGGAAAAGGCTGCTGCTGCAATGGCGTTGCTCGGATTGAGCCAGTAGAAAACGGTATTTGCGGAGCAAAGCCTTCCGCTGCATGGCGGAAGGCTTTTTTTGTGCAAAGAGGGGTAAGCAGTCGCCGTGCCTTTGTGGCTCTATTTGTTCAAATGCTGTGCTATAATAGTCACAAAAACAGGAACGGGGTACTGCGTGGCGTCTGTTACTATTGCTAATCTCAAGCCCGGGATGAAACTTTCCAAGCCGATCATGAATGAGAGCGGTATGGTTTTGCTGCCGCAGGGAACTGTCCTGACGGATGCTCACATACGACGCATAGAAAACATGGATCTGACCGCTGTCAGCATTGAAGGCGGGAATGAACAGCGGAAGCCGAAGGAAGAAGTGCTTGCCGAAATCGATGCCCGCTTCAGCCTGTCCGAAGACCAGCCGCTCATGCAGATGATGAAACGCATTCTCAAAGAACATATCGAGGGAATCTACCAGTCATGATCGACAAGGACATAAAAACCATTCGCGCTGAAATCGAGCGTATCGATACGCTGCCGACCATCCCTACCATCCTCAAGAAGCTCCTCGGCGTGATCGAGAACCCGAAAGCATCACTGACCACCATCGGCAATTTTGTCTCGAATGACCCGGTACTCACCTCGCGCGTGCTGCGTATGGTCAACTCTCCGGTGTACGGATTTCCCGGCCGCATCTCTTCCGTCAATCAGGCGCTCATTCTGCTCGGGCTGAATGTCGTTCGTGGTTTGCTGCTCGGCGTGTCGGTTTTTGAGGCAATGCAGAAGTCCATGCTTGGGCTCTGGGAGCATTCGCTCGGTTCGGCGATAGCCGCCCGTATTATTGCCAAGAAGAAAAAGCTGAATGAACCGGAGGAGGTTTCGATTGCCGCACTGCTCCATGACATCGGTAAAGTCGCGCTCAGCCTCAAGTTTCCGCCGGAATACGAAGAGGTGCTGAAGAACGTTGAACAGAAACGCCAGCTCATTTTTGACGGTGAAAAAGAGATGTTCGAGATCACCCATGCCGAGGCTGGAGCCTGGGTTGCAAAGCGCTGGAACTTTCCGCCGAATCTGGTCGAAATCATCGAGTATCACCAGAAACCGCATCTGGCGAAGAATTTTCCCCTCCAGACGGCCGTTGTCCATCTTGCCGATATCATGGTTCGCGCCCGCGGTTTCGGATTTGCCGGTGACGGTCTGGTGCCGCAGTTGAACCAGAGCGCATGGTACAGTCTCGATCTGAAGGAAGACGATCTGAAGGACATCTTCCGGGAACTGGAGGATGCCTTGCAGGAAGCCGCGGACTTCATGCTTTCCGATGAATGATTCGGTTGTTGTCATCTCTTCCGATATTGTTCTGACCAGCATTCTCGAGCGTCTGCTGAGCGCGTTTGACGTTACCACGTTCAAGGATATCACCGCTTCGCTCGATCTCATCTATAACCGCCAGCCGAACCTTGTTGTCATCGAGATCGGCCGGGCCGATGCTCCTGCCGTCAGGATTATCAACGATCTGAAAAACGACCCCGTCTTCGGCCGGCTCCCGATCATAGCCATTTTCGGTGACGATTACTCCGTGGACTCATGGAATGAGCTTCTGGTGGATGATTTCGTCTGGCGTTCGGATATGGAACGGAAAATCCTGTTGCGGGTTCAGTTGTGTCTGGCGCGTGCGGAGCGGGTTGTCGAGATCAATCCGTTGACACGCCTTCCGGGCAACATCACCATTTCCCGCCAGATCATGACACGGCTCGACAACGGCGACACCTTTGCCCTTGCATACGCCGACCTCGATTTCTTCAAGCCGTTTAACGACAAGTACGGGTTCGGCCGGGGTGATGAGGTGCTCAAGATGGTCGGCAGGCTGATCCTGAATATTGTCCGTGAACAGCAGCCGCAGGGCAGCTTCATCGGTCACATCGGGGGCGATGACTTCGTCTTTATCATGGATGTCGACAAGGTTGAAGGCACGGCAACGCAGATTATCTCCTACTATAAACAGATTGTGCCGACATTTTACGATATGGACGATCGGCAGCGCGGGAGTATAGTCTCTGTTGACCGGGAAGGACGCCAGAAGTCCTTTCCGCTCATGTCGATCTCAATCGGCATTGCACATAACAAGCTTCGTTCCTTTGTTCACTACGGCGAAATGGTCGAGGTTGCTTCTGAAATGAAGAAGCATGCAAAGGGCAAGAAAGGCAGCGCATACAGCATCGATCGTCGTACGCTGTCCAAAAAGAAAGAATCCTAATCGAACAGTTTGATGATGGAATCGGTCTGATCCTCGAGCGTTTTCATGCTCTGTGAGACCGATGCATAGTAGTCCTTCGTCCGGTGCAGCTCGTCGGCAATATTCAGGGAAGCCAGAATCGCAGCCCGCAGGGGAGTAATGCTCGGATTGTTTTCATAAACCCTGCGAAGTTCCCGATGGACATACTCGGCAACCTTTTCGATGTGTTCGGGGGCAGCGTCTCCCTTGATGAGATACTTCTGCCCCAGAATGGTTACTTCAACGCCGTGCATGGTGAGCGAAGGCCGACCGGTCAGGCGCTCGCAACAAGATTATCGAGTTCGTCGAGCAGTCCTTCTATCTGGCCTTTGACGTCTTCTTTTTCTGCGGCGAGACGGGCGATTTCCGCGTCTTTCTGGCGAAGCTCCTGTTCCAGGGCTGCAACACGGCCTTCGAGGATTTCTTTCTCTTCCTTCAGACTTTTGACTTTTTCAACCGCCTGGGCGATTTTCTGTTCTATGGTGGTCGGCACGGTGTAATTCATGATGTTCTCCTTGGAAATGGTTCTGCAGAGTTCAGGATTCCCCTCAAAAAGGTGCATCGAGTCGTCAGAGACGGCCGAGTTGTCGTTGTATGGTTCCGGTAGCGGTAACATTCTGCACCCTGAGGTACTGAAAATATGAGGTTAAAACTTTCTTAACATAATTCTGTGTTTCATAATATGGAATATCTTCGATGAATTCGTCAACCGTGGCGTAATTTCCTTCCCGCACCCACGAGCGGACAACGTCTTCTCCGGCGTTATACGCGGCGATTGCATACGGGAAGCTGCCGAATTCGCTGATGAGGTTTTTCAGATATGCTGCCCCGATCATCACATTCGTTCCGGGCACATGCAAAGACTCTGGTCCGGAGTAAGGAATATTGCTGCCTTCTGCTATTCTCCGGGCGGTCTGGGGCATGATCTGCATGAGGCCGAGTGCGCCTGCAATGGATCGTGCGTCGGTGTCATACCGGGACTCTTCCCGAATGATGGCCAGCAGAAGGTGAGCGTCGAGCCCATGCGTTTTTGCAGCTGCTCCGATCTCGGGCCAGTATGCGACCGGGTAGTGAAGGTCGTGTATGGCCTGTGAATAGGGAACCCGCAGGGCAGTCCTGACCGCATTTCTGAAATCGCCCACCTGCTTCATGTGTTCACTGAGCGCAACGAGCACGGTGGGAGACGAGGATTTGTCGGCAAGATATTGCAGTTCCTGCGCTGCTTCATGCCGGAGCCCGAGTGCGGCAAGCAGTTGTGCACGGTCGGCATTGAGCAGCCGTTCGGACGGTGGGGAGGTAACCACGTCCGGCAATGGAAGCCCTTGTCTGATGGCAGCAAGGTACCCATAAAAATCACGGACTCCCATGGACGTTCCGGGAATGTGAGCGGTCTCTGCAGGATTCAGTTTTTCGACAGACCGGTTTTTCCAGTAGAGGTATTTGAGTCCTCCATATTGTGCGTGGAGCTTGGCAAATGTTTCGGATGCCTGCGAAAAATCATGCTTGCGATAGTATGACCATCCGGTCAGCCAGAGCGCCTCTTCCCGTTCCGATGCATAGCTGCCCGCAACGCGCTGATAGGTTTTCAGGGCGGTTTCCCAATCTCCCGCTCGCCTCTTTTTTGAAGCATAGGCGAGAAGCAGGGACCCGGTACGCCCCTCGCGGGATTTCAGAAGGGTCGGGATTTTTGTCTCAAACGCATCGAGATCGTTGGCCCTGAGCAATGACCTGGCATGCCAGTACACATTTCCGGACATTGCATAGGTTTCGGCAGCTTCCGCGTACCGTTTCTGGCGGAAGAGCGCATACGCGAGACCGTCAAGGGAAGCGGAGCGCAGACGGCTGTTTTTGCGAATGGCTTCGCGAAATGCCTGTTCGGCCTCGACAAAGAGCCATCCGGAATTCAGGTTTCGTGCCTTTTTGAGCCAATCCTCCGCAGTAATTTCGTCGGGACCGAGTTCGGCCTCGGCAGCCTTGGCTGAAGGCGTCACGGTGGTGAAGAGTTCCCGGAGCATTCTGGTGGCGCGACTCCTGTTTCCGTTTTTTTTCAGATATTTGGCATATGCAAGCTTGACCTGCGTATCAGACGGATAATCCTTCAGGTAGCGCTGGTATAAATCTTCCAATCCATCACTCTTCTCGCGCTCTGCCAGTTCCAGTTCCAGAAGGCGGCTGGGCTTGGCAAACAAGCCATTTTTTGCCACCTTCCGGAGGGCCTGGATGTCATCTGCCGACCGTTTGAAGTCATTGGAGGCCAGGAATGCCCGCGCCCGCCAATAGAGTATGTAATCGGCGAGGAGCGGGAGCTGCTCCCGTGCCATGGTGAGTTGCTCGATCGCCCGTCCATACTGCCCGGAATCAAGAGCAAGCTTCCCTTCATACAGGGATACCGCGGCCTGACTACGTGCTTTCCCGCGGGGAAGAGATTCTGCAGCCGACGCAATGTTCACCGATACAGAGAGGGTGGAGACAGCTATTGCCAAGACGAGTGCCAGGAAAAAATGCATGGTTTACGTTAGCACACTTTCCGTAACGGAATAAATCCGCAGGGTGTCCTCATGAGCATGCTGTCTGTAACAGGGGCATTACCAAGCCGGTGCCGCACGCGTGTATCGGCGAATGAGAAAGCATTGATTGATGTTTTAGGATGAATTTGGTATAACTGTTATCAACCGTAACCGCAGGTATCAGCACGACAGGAGATTGCAATCATGGCAAAAATTGACGCTTTTTTCAAACTGATGCTCGAGCAGAATGCTTCGGACCTGCATCTGGTCGCCGGTCAGCAGCCGGTGCTCCGCATTCGCGGCGATCTTGAGCGCGTCCAGTACAAGGTGCTTGACAATGACGATCTGCGAGCCATGTTGTATGAAATAGCAACCGAGGAAAAGATCAAGGTGTTTGAAGAAACAGGTGATATCGACTTCGGGTATGAAATACCGGGCATGGCGCGTTTTCGCGCCAATTTCTTTATGCAGAAATACGGCGTTGGAGCGGTTTTCCGTCTGATCCCGAGCGAGATCATGACGGTCGATCAGCTTGGACTGCCTGAGATCTGCAAGAAATTTGCGATGCTGCACAAGGGATTGATTCTGGTGACCGGTCCGACAGGCAGCGGTAAATCAACCACGCTTGCGGCAATCATCGATCATGCCAACAAAAACCGGAAGGACCATATCATTACCGTTGAAGACCCGATCGAATTTGTCCATACCAGCAAAGGCTGTATCGTCAACCATCGTGAAGTGGGCACACACACCCGTTCTTTTGCCGCTGCCCTGCGCGGGGCGTTGCGTGAAGACCCGGACATCATCCTGGTCGGTGAAATGCGCGATCTCGAAACGATCCAGCTTGCGCTTGAGGCAGCGTCGACGGGTCACCTCGTTTTCGGTACGCTCCACACGACCAGCGCTACCAAGACGGTCGACCGTGTTATCGACGTGTTCCCCGCGCACCAGCAGGCCCAGATCCGGACAACGCTTTCGGAAAGTCTGAAGGGTGTCATTGCACAGAACCTGTTCAAGCGCGTCGACAAGAAAGGACGCTGCGCGGGCATTGAAGTTCTTGTTGTCACGTATGCGGTCGCCAACCTGATTCGGGAAAACAAGACCCATCAGCTTTCCTCTTCCATGCAGACCGGCAGGAAAATCGGCATGCAGACGCTGGACGATGCGATCATGGATCTGTTGCAGAGAAAGTGGATTTCGCCGGAAGACGCATACGACAAGGCGGTCGACAAGGATAAATTCAAGTCCTTTCTGCGCGAAGCGCCGCCGGAATTCTAGAAATACGAAGCGGGAGGCAGCATGCGCAAAAAGGAAATCGATCTTATTCTCGCTACCATGCTGGAGAGCTTTGAGAACGTCTCCGACCTGAATTTTACTGTCGGCAAGCCGCCGCAGGTCGAATCCGCCGGAGAGCTCAAGGTGGTTCCGTTTGAAGACCACCCGCTGCTCGGCAGGCCGTTGACGCCGTTTCAGACCGAGGTCATCGCCCTCAACCTGATCAATGCAGACCGTCGCCTCACCGAAAACCTGATCAATGAGGGCTACTGCGATCTTTCCTATTCATTGCCCGGCCGGGCGCGGTTTCGTGTCAACATTTTTCAGCAGCGCAATCAGTACTCCATCGTTCTCCGAAAGCTCTCGACGCGCGTCCCGACATTGTCCGAACTCAGGATTTCGCCGGTTCTCGCCCAGATCGCGGAGGAAAAAAACGGACTGGTGCTGGTAACCGGTGCTACGGGGTCCGGTAAATCGTCCACGCTGGCCGCGATCCTCGATATTGTGAACGAGACAAGCGCGGTGCATATTATCACGCTCGAAGACCCGGTCGAATTCGTCCACTCTCACAAGAAGGCGACGTTCAACCAGCGGGAACTGGGCACCGATTTTGATACGTATGCAGGGGGGCTGCGCGCCGCGCTCCGCCAGGCGCCCAAGATTATTCTGGTCGGTGAAATTCGCGATCGTGAGACGGTCGACATTGCGCTGACTGCAGCAGAGACCGGCCATCTGGTGCTGTCTACCGTCCATACCATTGATGCCGGACAGACGATAAACCGTATCGTCGGTTTTTTCGACAAGGAGGAAGAGCGGCAGGTCCGTATCCGGCTCGCCGACATGTTGCGCTGGATCGTCAGCCAGCGGCTCATGCCGAAGGTCGGCGGCGGCCGAATCGCTGCCGTCGAAATCCTGAAGACCAATCTGCGCGTCAAGGAGTGCGTCCTGCTCGGTGAGTCTGAAGGCAAGACGTTTCATGATATTATCGAAGCCGGCGAGGCATTCGGGATGCAGACGTTCGACAAGGCGATCATACGGAATTATGAGGCAGGTTTTATTACCGAAGATACCGCACTGGCCTATGCATCGAGAAAGGCGGTGGTCGGCAGGGGCATCGATACGCTGAAAGCCGCGAAAGGGCAGAAAACGTCCGACATTGACGGGCTCAAGCTTGATGCAGAGTACGCGCGCCGTGTAAAGGCGATGCAGCAGCAAAAGCTGTAGGGAGAGGAATTGCGATGACAACTGACAGCAGGCCGAATACTTTTGCTCCGTACGATGAGACTTCCCGCCGCGCACTTATTTGCGAGACCGACCCCGCAATGCAGAAAAACCTGGCGGCTGCCCTTGCGCCGCTCCGCCTCAGAATAGAAGCGGTGGGGTCCGTCGATCAGCTCATGGAGAGCGTCAAGTACAACCAGTATGATTTTGTGATTGTCAACGAGCGGTTCGGTCTGAACCCCCGCGGCGAAAATGAGGCAATCGGGTTTTTCGAGGAGATGCCGATGAGTGCCCGCCGGTTGATGCTGATCGTGCTGCTCAGCCAGACACTGCCGACCCTTGATAATCTGACCGCATACGCGAACAACGTCAATGTGGTGATCAACATGCGCGATGCAGGCCAGCTTGCTTCAATTCTGGCAAAAAGCGCGGCGGAAAATGAACGTTTTTTCCGGGTAATGCGCGAAACCCTTGCCCACCGGGGGAGAACCTGACGGTTATTTGATCACCGTGGAGCGGGCTTTGAGGCGCTCGTTTTCGCTTTTTAATGCAGCATATTCTTCGGTTGTTTTTCGCAGGCGTTCAGCCAGTGCATTCAGGACGAGGCTGAATTCATACGACATTTTATTGATTTCGTATTCAAGAAACTCCTTGTCGATCACTCCGATTTCAACATCACCGACAGCAGCAGCGCTTGCGGGGCGAGGCTTTTTGTCGATAAAGCTGAGCTCCCCGAGGATAGCTCCCTTTTCAAGATAGCCGACGACCGATTTTTTCCCCTCGATCGTTTTGTATATCTCAACCTTGCCGTCCAGAATCAGGTACAGGGCATCGCCGAAACTGCCTTCCTTGAGAATGACCTGACCGTTCGTGTAGCGGAGTTTATCAACAATTTTTCTCATACCGTGTCCTCTCCATGAATACTGCCAAATTATAATCGCGCATGGACCAAAAATCAATGCCTCGGCTTTTTGGGGCAGAGCTTGGGGCGATCCGGCAGGATAATCCCAAAATTGTCACTGGATTCTATCCAAAACGCTCCGAGCCCTGCTGGGCCAATGACAATTCCAGGATAATCCCTGGGTTCCTGGTTGCGACAAAAGGCATCAATTACCGTAGAGATGTCCGGCGAATGCTCTCCAGAAACAGGCGGCCGTATCGTTTCGTCCTGATCCGCTCGTCGCAGATGATCACCCGTCCGGTGTCGGTTCTTGAACGGATCAGGCGCCCGAATCCCTGTTTGAACTTCAGGACCGCACGCGGCAGACTGTATTCCATAAACGCGTTTTTCCCCTGCCGTTCCATATCCTCAGTGCGCGCCTGATTGACCGGCTCGGTCGGAACCTCGAATGGAAGTTTCGTAATGATGAGGCAGCGGAGCGCATCCCCCCGGATGTCCACGCCTTCCCAGAACGAATCGAGCCCGAAGATGACAGCGTTCTGATGCTCGCGCATGATTTCGAGCATGGCACGGTTCTGGAATTCATCGCCCTGCATCATCACGCGCCGTCCGAGTGCACGCAGGTGCGTGGCGGATATATCCCAAACCCGGCGCATTGCATCACGCGAGGTAAACAGCACGAGCATGCCCCCGGTTTCATTCTCGGCAGCTGCAGCGATGACATCGGCGAGTTTCTTGAAACTCATCGCGTCTGTGCGCAGATCGATGCCTTCAACAATCTCAACCTGCACCTGCCGCTCGAGGTCAAAGGGGGACGGCAGGCTGATCGACGAAGCCTGCGCAATGCCGAGCAGTTCGCGCATGAAACGGAAATCGCCATTGACCGACAGTGTGGCCGAGGTGAAAAGAACCGTTTCATACTCGGGGAGCAGGTTTTTCTGCATAAAGGCGTGAGGATAGAGCGGGGCCATTCTGAGCGCTGTCCGGTGAGTTTCGATTTCGGTCCAGCGGACAGCTTCTTCGGGCTCATCGAGAAAAGCGGTGATTGCGTCGGCATAGGCGGACAGCTTGGCAAGTGCGGCCTTCAGCTCGATTTCGTCGTCTTCGGCATACAGGCCGATTGCGGCGGCCGGAGCCTCTTCTATCAGGGCACGTAAGGCGCCCTGCACGGCGCTTAATGCATCTTCAACGAGAACGCGGCCACGCACTGTCTGCCGGTCACGGTACTGTTCCCTGACAGCGCTCCAGAGTCCCGCGAGCCGGTCTCTCACGGATTGTACGGCAGGGAACGCGACCGGGGACAGCGAGAGCAGCCCTTTGCATATGCCGCGCTCGTCATGTCTGAGCAGTCTGTTCAGCACATAATCAAAGCCGCGGTTGGTGAGGGCAATTCCGATCTGGTCGGAGAGCACTTTTTCGAGGCTGTGCGCTTCATCAATGATGAGCAGTTCCGTCTGGGGAAGAATCCTGGCGTCCGGAGCAAGAAGCCCATTGATGGCGATAAGGGCATGATTGGCCACGATGACCCGTGCATTTTCCCAGCTTCTTCGTGCTGTGTAATAGAAACAGCGCTGACAATACGCACAGTTGCGGCCTTTGCATGCATCCGCATCGGAGCAGACACGATCCCAGACGGTCACGTCGGCAAAGCCGAAGTCCTCGAGATCACCGCTTTTCGTCTGTTCTGCCCACCTGAGCAGATGCAGGTACTCCTGTTCATCTTTCTCTGTTTCCGGGCGAAATGCATTCAGTCTGCGGAGACAAAGATAATTCGCCCGTCCCTTGGCGATGGCATATGGCACGTCGATGAGCGAGCCGAGAAAGGCCAGGTCTTTTCGCACCAGTTGTTCCTGCAGGTTGATCGTGCGGGTCGAGACGACGGCACGCTTGCCGGAGAGCATCGCCGGAATAAGATAGGCAAAGGTCTTGCCGGTTCCGGTTCCGGCTTCAGCGAGCAACACGGCGTGCTCCTCGATCGCGTCGGCACAGGCCTCGATCATGCGTTCCTGTTCGGTGCGCGGCTCATATTCCGCCATGGAAGGAGCGGCCATTCGGTGCAGAAAGGCTACAGATGCCTGTGCAAGCGGGGACGGCATGATCACTATTGTAACTGATGCGATAGCCGATTGCAGAATCCCGGTTGACTGCCGACCATGCGGACTCCCCGGAGCAGTGATCCCGCAGCACTCGGTGAGGCAGGGCATACGATGGGGCTGGACTCCTGCGGCTAAAGTTTTCCCAAGCCCGTCCGATAGTGATATCTAGAGCTTTCCGTATATGCTATAGTTAACGCAGGAGCGCATGATACGAAAAATCAGCCAGAGAATGCGTTGCTCTTCCGTTCGACCTCCGCTGTCGATGCGCCAGGTATTCTTTTCCTGTGCTCTCCTTTTTTGCCTGTATTGCCTTGCCTGTATTTCCTCAGCCGGCGAGCCGAAACAAACGGATCCGCTTCCGCAGCCTCCGGACCAGAAGGCCGCACCGTCCGAACCAGCCGAACCGGCAAAGAAACCCGAAGCCGCTCCTGCTCAGAAAGCCGATGAAGGCTTTGACATCGTTCTGCTGATGGACAGCTCCGGCAGCATGAAGAAGACCGACCCGAAGGATTATCGCAAGGAAGCGGCCAAACTGTTTGTCTCGTTGCTGTCCGAACGCGATTCGGTCAGTATCGTCAGCTTTGGCGATACTGCGCAGGAACTGGCCCCGCTGACCCCGGGAGGAAAAGGCGAACGGGCTGCGCTGTTCCGGGCGATCGGCAGGATTACCTCACGGGAGATGACGACAAATATTCCGGAAGCGGTGCGTCTTGCGTTTGATTCGCTTCAGAAGTCGAAACGTCAGAACCGCGTCATTCTGCTGATGTCGGACGGAAAGATCGATCTGCTTTCCCCGGAAAAGGATGCTGCGGCAGCGCTCGAGCTTGAAAAGATGCTTCCGGATATCGCAAAGGCGGGTATCCGGATATATACCGTTGCATTCAGCGAACTTTCAGACGCCGCTCTCCTCCGGGCGGTCGCGGAGAAGACTGCGGGGGCATTTCGGTATGCACAGACGGATCGCGATATTCACGTTGTATTCTCCTCGATTTTCGAGCGACTGAAAGCGCCCGACACGCTTGCGCTCGAAGGAGACACGTTCCTGGTCGATAAGGACGTCAAGGAAGCGGTTCTCCTCATCAACAAGCTGCCTGGCACTGCCACCGTGTTGTTTGACCCTTCCGGCAGGCGAGTTGTGCAGGGCAGGATTTCCCGTGATATCGAGTGGTTTGGCTCCAAGGTTTTCGACATGATCACCATCAGGGAGCCGGCGGTTGGGAAATGGCGGATCCGGCTGAGCACAAAAGAGGGGAACAAGATTTTTGTTTTGACCGATCTCAAGCTCAAGACCACGTTCGCGAAGGACAGGATCGTCAAGGGCGCAAAAGTGGTGCTCGATGCATGGCTGGAGCGCGACGGAGCGGTGGTGCAGAATCGTGATGTCCTGAGCCAGATCGGGTTTTTTGCCGACCTGATTGAACCGGACAGCACCAAGCAGATGCTGGAGCTCAAGCCCACCGGCAAGGAAGGGCTGTTCGCCATCGAGCTTCCCTTCAAAAAAGCGGGGGAGCATACCATCCTGCTGCATTCGGGAGGAAAGACATTCAACCGGACGCGTGAATTCAGGGTTGCGGTAGCTGAGCCGACGCCGCAGGAGGTGCCGACCCAGCCGGTTCAAAAACCGCAGGCAGCGCCTCCGCAGAGTGAGGTGGACTGGCAATGGGTGCTGATGCAGTTCGGCATGGTGAATGCGGGGATTCTTGTTGTGATTGCATTGATTCTGGCGGTGCGGAAAGCGGGTGCTGCACTTGCTGCGCGAAAAAAGGCCGCTGCGCTGAAAGCTGCGGAAAAGCAGGGCGAGCATGAGCCGGAACAATAACCGGAAAGCAATGTCGGTGAGGTGAGCGGCAATGGTAAAGATTGATCCCCTTGTCTTCCTGTTTCTGATCGAGGCTGCCGGCGTATTTTTTGTGCTTGCGATCATTTTTTTTATCAGGGGGCGCCGATACCGGAAGCTCTATGAACAGGCATTGTCAGCGACTCCTCCCGAAATGCCCGAAGACATGATCAGCGAGCCGGTTCCCGAACCGCTCCCTCCTGCCCCGGAATCCGATCTCGAAGAGCAGATTTCTGCGGTAGTTGCAGAGACTGATGAGCCGATGCCGCAGAACGTGCGCAAACTCCTTGAAATTATCGATTTCCAGAAGCAGAAGATCATGGACCTCCTCTGCATGCGCGACATGCTTGACGACGCCCACAAACAGCTCGAAATGCTCCGCCAGAAGAACATCGATCTTGAGAATCGCATTGTGAGCCTGGTCGCGGCATCAGCAAAGCCGGAGGAGTTTGGAGAAGTATCCTCCCTGATTTCGACGAGCAATCAGGAGCTCGGCAACTACATCAGCGTGCTGCAGCGGAACAGTATCGCGCTTGGCAGCAAAATGGAAGAGTGGGAAAAGGAACTCAGGGTGCTCTGGCAGGAGGCCCGGGAAATCGCCGACGAACTGCCTGCGGGAGAGCAGGTGGTTGTTGAGACTGCTGCCGGAGACATCGAAGCCCTGCAGGACAAGCTGCGGGAGAGCGAAGAAAAGCTCGCCCTTGCGCAGGAGGAGCTGAAGAAGATGGCCGCGCAGTATGAGGATATCGAGAAAGAGTACATGATTCTGTACAGCAAACAGCAGGCAGCCGAGGCGGAAGCTGCCAAACACCACTAGTCGTCCCCGGAGGAGGCGAGAACCTTTTCGTAGAAGCGGGCTTCATACTCCGGAAGCTCTTCAAGATAGAGCGGCCGCTTGCGCATCATGTTCAGCTTCATGATCCTGAAGTTCAGTTCCCGCAGTTTGTCTGTCCGTGCCGGAGAGTCGTCAAGCGAACGTATCAGATCCTTCATGGCCGCAATTTCCTTGCGCAGTTGCAGTTCAGGCGGTATGCACCCCGCATTTTTCAGAATCCGGTATGCCATCCTGAGATCCTCGGGAACCCACGTATCCTGATCCTCGTCAATCGGTCTGCCAGCACCCGGAAGGTTTTCAAAATCTCCGTTGGCGATTGCCTCCTGAATCTTTCGCTCGGCTATGGTGAGAAAGATATTCATGACGCGTCTGTGTTGCCTGATGATGCAGTTCGTTGAATATCTGGAGCAGGCTGTTTCCCCTGAATGGCGGCGAGAATCTCTTTTTTTCCTTCAGTACTGCCGCAGAGAATGCAGCCGACCAGGGTATCTCCCTCCAATACCAGTTTGCGGTAAATACCATGCTCACGGTCGACTTCGACAACCGAGCGTAATCTTTGGTCGGCATCAATATCTCCGGCAGACAGAAGATCGATGCCGGCAACTTTCAGGATAGTGGACGGGAGCGTTCCTTCGTACCGCTCACGCGACCCTGCCATGTTTGCGCCTGCCACCTTTCCCTGCTTTTCTGCAGCAGCCCAGATACCGTACACAACATTGCGATGCTCGACAAGATCGCCTGCAGCGTATATGTCGGCAATGCCGGTCTCCATGTGGTCGTTGACCTGGATTCCCCGGCCTTTTGCAACAGGGAGCGTATCGAACAGCGCGGTTTGAGGAGTAATGCCGGCGGATATGATAATCATGTCGCCTGCAATGAAGCGTCCGTCGCTGAGCGCGATTCCTTTCCGGTCGCGATCGCAGACCACTGCTTCGGCTTTTGCATCGAGCGCGAATCTGAGGCCGAGCCGCTCCAGCGCCATCTGCAACACGGCGGCGCCGTCACGGTCCATCTGTCGGGGAAGAAGCCGCGGAAAGAATTCGATAACCGTGACCTGTTTGCCTGTCCTGACGAGCGCGTGTGCTGTTTCAATGCCGAGGACTCCACCGCCCATGACAAGAACCGATTCGCACTGCTGCGCGAACTGTTTGATGCGCTGGGCATCGGCAAGTGAACGCAAGGTGAAAACAAAATCCTGCCGTATTCCCGTAACGGCAGGAACAGCGGGGATTCCTCCGGTTGCCACCAGGAGACGGTCATAGGAATAGGTGGTTCCGTCCGCACAGACGACGGTGTGCGCGTCGGGGTCAATCCGGGTGGCGACAACCCCGGGATGCACGGTTATCCTGTTGTTCTCATACCATTGCGGCCTGAAAATGACCAGATCGGATTCCGATGCCGAACCGGCCAGGTAATCGATCAGCCTGATCCTGCTGTAAAAAGGAAAGGGCTCTGCGGCGAGGATGGTTATGTCTGCGTCGGCATCATGTTTCCTGATGGCCAACGCCCCGGATATTCCCGCGACGCCATTGCCGACAATAAGATATCGCATGACCTATTGTACCAGATGCCCCCTGAATACCATGCCCCACCGCTTTCCGCAGGGGAAGGACGGTGATGAACAAAGAACCGGTAACCCATTGGAATTCCTTGGACTAAAGGTGTTTCAAATTGACAAAGGCAGAGAGGGGGCATTACAATAACTCAATTTCTGATGAGGTGCAAGGAGGAACTGATGGCGGAGGGTGTTTTTGAACTGACCAGTGCAAACTGGGATGCAGAAGTGACCAATTCAAAAGGCGTGGTGATGGTCGATTTCTGGGCGGTCTGGTGCGGGCCGTGCAGAATGATCGCCCCGACGATAGAGGAGCTTGCCAAGGAATATGCCGGCAAGGCAAAGGTCGGCAAGTTGAATACCGACGAGAATTCCGAAATTGCGGCCAAGTTCAAGATCATGGGGATTCCGACGGTCATGTTTTTCAAGGACGGACAGAAGGTTGATCAGATTGTAGGCGCGGTGCCGAAGCAGGCCCTGAAAGCGAAGATCGACGGACTGCTCGCATAGCGCCGGCTCCCGAAGCCGGACAGCAATGCATTTGCCATATCTAAAAGACCAGCTGGGGCGATGGCATTGCCTTATGCTGGTCTTTCTCTGTCTGACGATTTCCGCCTGTACGGAACATCAACCGGCAGCTCCCAGGGAATCAGGTTCATCGCTCTATTCGATTGCGCTCCCCGGTAATGACGGCACGATGGTTGATTTCAGGTCGTTTCAGGGGAAAGTCGTTGTGATCGATTTCTTTGCCTCATGGTGCGAGCCATGCAGGGAGGTTGCTCCTCAGGTTGAACGCATCTACCGGCAGTATGGGCAGAAGGGGGTCGTTGTTGTCGGTGTTTCCCTTGATGTTCCCGGCAATCATGAGGCTGTCCGGCGTTTTGTCCAGAAGCACAACATACCGTTTCCCGTGGTGATCGATGACGGACGGATCCGGGAGATAACCGGCATATTTTCGGTTCCTGCCGTCATGATCATTGATGCTGCTGGCACCACCCGGACCAGAATCATGGGAGCCCGGCGAGATCTCTATGAGCAGGTGAGCAGGCAACTCGACACGCTGCGCTGAGAGAAGAACTATCTGGAGGTTCTGCAATGTTTGACAATCTGAGCGAAAAGCTCGATGCCGTATTCAAGAAACTGAAGGGAAGGGGCGTCCTCAAGGAAGAGGATGTCGATGCCGCCCTGAAGGAAGTGCGTCTGGCGCTTCTGGAGGCGGATGTCAACTTCAAGGTCGTGAAGGATTTTATCGCCTCGCTTCGTGAAAAGGCGGTCGGCAAGGAGGTTCTCGAGAGCCTCACGCCCGGGCAGCAGGTTATCAAGATCGTGCATGACGCCCTCTGTGAGCTGCTCGGTACCACGGTGACCCGCATCCAGCTTGCGCCGAATCCTCCGACCGTCGTGATGATGATCGGGCTGCAGGGATCGGGCAAGACAACCACATCGGCGAAACTGGCCCGCGTTTTCAAAAAGGAGGGCCGTCGTCCGATGCTTGTGGCAGCCGACCTGCAACGCCCCGCTGCGATTGATCAGCTGATCACCCTCGGGAAACAGCTCGACATTCCGGTATACAGCGATAAAACAACAAAGGACCCGGTGGCGGTCTGTTCCGACGCCCTGAAAAAAGCAAAGCTCGATGCACGTGACGTCGTGATTCTCGACACGGCTGGCCGCCTGCACATTGATGACGAACTGATGACCCAGCTCCGTCAGGTCCGGCAGGCGGTGCAGCCGAAGGAAGTGCTGTTTGTCGCCGATGCCATGACCGGACAGGATGCGGTAAACAGTGCAAAGTCGTTCAATGAACAGGTCGGTATCGACGGCATCATTCTGACCAAGATGGACGGCGATGCCCGGGGCGGTGCGGCACTTTCGATCCGTCAGGTAATCGGAAAACCGATCAAGTTCATGGGCGTCGGCGAGAAGATCGATATGCTCGAGCCGTTCCATCCCGACCGCATCGCCCGCCGCATACTCGGCATGGGCGATGTCATGTCGTTGATCGAGCAGGCGCAGGAGGTCTATGACCAGAAGGAAGCAGCAAAGCTTGCCAATCGCATCATGGAGGACAGCTTTACCTTCGATGACCTCCGCGACCAGCTGAAAAAACTGCGGAACATGGGTCCGCTCGAAAACATTCTCGGCATGATTCCGGGAGTCGGCAAGGCGATGAAGGATGTAAAGGTCGATGAAAAGGAATTTGTCCGGATTGATGCGATCATTAGTTCCATGACCGCTGCCGAGCGGCGCGACCACAATCTGCTGAACGGAAGCCGGCGCAAGCGGATCGCCATGGGGAGCGGAACGACGGTGGCCGATGTGAACCGCCTCGTCAAGCAGTTTCTCGAAATGCGCAAGATGATGAAGATGATGAAAGGCGGCATGGGCGGCAAGAAGGGGTTCAGAATGCCGAAGTTTCCGATGCCGTTCTAAGGTTGCTGCCAAAAGGGAAGGGTGCGAAAAAAAACGAAGCTGCGGAGGAGCGCAAGGATTCATCAGTGCTCCGGAGGGTCGTGCCCATGCGTCAAGCGTTGTTCCTTTCCCTCTGACATTTTGTTTGCATCAATCCACTGAAATATAGTACAATTTCGGTTACTTAGAGTACTGAATTGGAGGTGTTGTTTTGGTCAAGATTCGCCTGACGCGGATGGGAAAGCATAAAAAGCCTTTCTACCGCATGATCGTCGCAGATGCAAAGTCCCGGAGAGACGGACCATTCATCGAGATTCTCGGTACGTATGATCCCAGGACCGAGCCGTCTACGCTGAAAGTTGATGTCGAACGTGCCAAGCACTGGATTGCGAACGGTGCCCAGCCGTCCGTTACGTGCCAGAAGCTTTTGAAACAAGCCGGTATGTAGCAGACGTTCCCCGCTCTGTCGCCGCTTATGGGGGCGGTAATCCTTGTGGAGGTGGAGCATGAAGGCCTTGATTGAGATGATGGCGAAATCTCTTGTGGATAAGCCGGAAGACGTTCGTGTTTCGGAAATCGAGGGAGAGAAGACGACCGTATACGAACTTCGGGTCGGGCAGACGGACCTGGGCAAGGTTATCGGCAAACAGGGGAAGACGGCCCGTGCCATGCGGACCATTATCGGCGCCGCTGGTACCAAGATGGGAAAGCGTTGCGTGCTGGAGATTCTTGAGTAGCACCCAAACGATAGATGCGACCGGAGGGGCGTTTCTGCGACGCCCTTTCTTTTTGGGGAGACGGCATGCGACGAGGATTTGATGTGGTAACGATATTCCCCGGGATGATTGAATCATATCTCGGGGAGAGTATCGTCAACCGGGCGATCCGGAATGGACTGCTCGACGTGGCGGTCTACAATCCCCGTGATTACACCAAAGACCGCCACCGGACCGTTGACGATTATCCATACGGCGGCGGCTCCGGGATGGTGATGAAGGTGGAACCGCTGTACGAGCTGCTTACCGATCTGCGGAAGGATGGACGTGCGCGGAGAGTTATTCTCCTGACCCCTCAGGGCAGAACCTTCGATCAGCAGATGGCGGAGGAGTTTGTTCAGGACGATCGCCGGCCGGTATTCATATGCGGACGCTATGAAGGCATCGACGAGCGGGTACGCGAGCTGCTGGTCGATGACGAGCTTTCGATCGGTGATTATGTCATGACTGGTGGAGAGCTGGCCGCTTTGGTTATAATAGACAGCGTTGCGCGGCTGATTCCCGGGGTGCTGGGGGATGATGCTTCAAGCCGCGAGGAGTCGTTCAGCTGGGGAATTCTCGATTATCCGCACTATACCCGGCCTCCCGAGTTTCTGGGATATGGCGTGCCGGCGGTGCTCCTTTCGGGTAATCACGCAGAGATCATGCGCTGGCGGAGGCGGGAAGCACTGAGAAGAACGCTTGAGCGTCGTCCCGACCTGCTTGACCGGGCGCGTTTGACGGAAGAGGATACTAGGTTCTTGCGGGAGCTTTGCTCTGATAGAACGAAATCATCTGGGGAGGATACCGATGAGTCTTATAAAGGCTGTTGAAGAGCGTTACAGGAAGGAAGTGCCGGAATTCAATATCGGCGATACGGTGAAGGTTTTCGTCAAGGTTGTTGAAGGAGACAAGGAACGTCTCCAGCCGTATGAGGGAATTGTCATTGCCCGCAAGGGCAGCGGTGTGCGCGAAACGTTTACGGTCCGCAAGATCTCGTTTGGCGTTGGCGTCGAGAGAATCTTCCCGGTTCACTCGCTTTCGATCGACAGGATTACGGTGACCAAGCGCGGCGATGTCCGTCGTGCGAAGCTCTATTACCTGAGAAGCAAGAAGGGTAAGGATGCAAAGGTCAAGGAAAAGGCTCGCGAGGTCAGGAAGGCGACAGTGTAACTGTCTTCGGATGGATCTGTTTGCCCATGATAAAGCCCTGCGTGAGCAGGGCTTTTTTGTTCTTGCGGGTGTGGATGAGGCGGGGCGTGGTCCGCTGGCCGGACCGGTCGTTGCGGCAGCAGTCATCCTCCCCGCTTCAGCAGTGATCGATGGAGTTCGCGACTCAAAAAAAGTCCCGGCGCCCGAGCGTGAACTGCTGTTTGCCCGTATCACGGATGCTGCGGAGTCATACGGTATCGGTATTGTCGAGGCGGATGAAATCGATCGGACCGATATTCTCCAGGCGACCCGCTCGGCGATGATGGCTGCCCTGAATCAGCTCACGGTCAAGCCCGATCTGGTGCTCATCGATGCGGTGCGGCTTTCCGCCCTTGCTGATGAGCAGCGTTCCATCATCAGGGGAGACGCGACCAGCGCATCGATTGCTGCAGCATCGATTGTTGCCAAGGTAACGCGCGATCGTCTTATGGTGCGCTATCATGAACACTATCCGCATTACGGGTTTGACCGCCATAAAGGATACGGTACCCGTGATCATATCGACCGTATCCGGCAGTATGGTCCGTGCCCGATTCATCGCATGAGCTTTGATCAGGTAAGAACCGTGCCGCTGCCGTTTGCCTGACGCAGCGATGTTCCGCGATAATGCGATGCAAGAATGGTATCAAGGGAAATGCCGAATCCCGGCGTTGCCTGCCCTGCCGGGCGAATGACAATTCCGGGTTTATGTGAGGAGAACGAAATGGAACAGGAACGCATTGACGAGGCGCTCGAATTGCTCTGGGTGCTCAACGAGGATGCCCGCCATGACCAGAAACATTTCCGGCTTGGTTCAGACGATCAGGACATTGAAGCCCTGATCCACCAGCTTGTCGGCGACGGATTGGCGGTCATCGACGGTGATACGATCCGTCTCACCGACGCAGGAGCGGCTGCTGCAAGCGGTTTGATCCGGCGTCACCGGCTGTCGGAGCGGCTCTTTTTCGATGTCTTTGACCTGACGATGGACGAAGTCGAAGGCGGTGCATGCAAGACCGAACATATTCTGAGCGAAGCGCTGACCGACAGTATCTGCACGTTTCTCGGTCATCCGACCACCTGTCCGCACGGCAAGGCTATCCCCCGTGGCGAGTGCTGCAAGAAATATCGTGTTGACGTGCAGCCGCTGGTGACGCAACTGACCGAGTTTGAAGTCGGCAAACGATGCAAGATCGTTTTTATCCAGCAATCCGATGCCGGTCGTATCAGCAGGCTCAGTTCCATCGGTATCATTCCGGGCTCGGTCATCAGGCTGCTCCAGAAGAAACCGTCGGTGGTGCTCCAGATCGACGAGACCACCATTGCTGTTGACCCGGAACTTGCCCGCGATATTTTCGTGAAACGGGTTGCCGATGCATAAGTGAAGAATGCTGGACATGCTGAATCGGGAAGTGATCGGAGCGCCGGTTTGCAAAAGCCGGCGCTCTTTTTTTAATCTTTCGGAACAATGAAACGCCTTCGCATCGAGATCAGCGGCATTGTTCAGGGGGTTGGTTTCCGTCCGTTCGTCTTCACGCTTGCCGAGCGTTTCGGTATCGCCGGATATGTGACCAATACTTCGCGGGGCGTGCTGATCGAGGCTGAAGGGCTGAAGAGTGATGCCTTCGTCGAGGCGTTGCGCAGTGAAGCGCCACCGCTGTCGCAGATTCTTTCCCTGAGTGTTGCCGATATTCCTCCGCAGGGAGACGGTGCTTTCCGGATCGTGGAAAGCAGGGATGAGGGGAGCTTTACCCATATTTCGCCTGATGTCGCCGTATGCGACGATTGTCTGCGTGAGATGCGCGATCCCCATGACCGCCGCTACCGGTATCCGTTCATCAACTGCACGAACTGTGGTCCCCGTTTTACGATTACCAGACGTGTTCCGTATGACCGGCCGAACACGACTATGGCCCGGTTTCCCCTCTGCGGGCAGTGCTCAGCGGAATATCATGACCCGAGAAACCGGCGTTTTCATGCGCAGCCCAATGCCTGTCCGGTCTGCGGGCCTCAGGTTGTGTTTGAATCGACCGGTGGATTCTCCTCTGCCGAGCAGGCAGACCCGATTGCGTCTGCGCGAGACGTGCTGAGGGCGGGTGGAATCGTTGCGGTGAAAGGCCTCGGCGGATTCCACCTGTGTTGCGATGCAACGAATCCGTCCGCGGTGGAAGAGCTCAGGAAACGCAAGCGGCGCAGAAACAAGCCGTTTGCGCTGATGACCGCTGCATTGGATGACATCCGCTCTCACTGTATCGTTTCCGACCAAGAGGCTGCGTTACTGACCGACCGGAGGCGGCCGATCGTCCTGCTCAGAAAGCGACCGGAGTGCTCTCTTCCCGCTGCTTTGGCGCCGGGCAATGCAACCTTTGGGTTCATGCTGCCGTATACGCCGATTCATCATCTGCTGTTCGAAAACGGGAGTCGCGCTTTCAGCGTGCTGGTGATGACGAGTGCAAACCTTTCGGAAGAGCCGATCGTTATTGACAACGATGAGGCAAGGGAGCGGCTGGCTGGTCTTGCAGATGCATTCCTCCTGCATAATCGCGATATCTTCATGCGGGCCGATGATTCCGTGGTGAGGGTGGTCAATGGATCGCCCCGTTTCATCCGGCGAGCCCGAGGGTATGCTCCCGAGGCGATTGATCTTGGGGAGGAAGCTCCCGATCTTCTTGCAGCCGGCGGCGAGGTGAAGAATACCTTTGCGATCACCAAAGGGCGCTATGCGATTGTCAGCCAGCATATCGGCGACATGGAGAATTATGAAACGCTCTCGTTCTTTGAGGAAGCGCTCGCAAATCTGAGGCAGGTTTACCGGGCCGAGCCGCGCGCAATCGCGTACGATCTGCATCCGGGGTATCTCGCCAGCCAGTGGGCGCTCCGGCAGTGCGAGGCTTCCGGGGCGACGTGCCTTGGCGTCCAGCACCATCATGCGCATATTGCATCGGTCATGGCCGAGCATGCTCTCGATGGGCCGGTTGTCGGCATTGCCCTTGACGGCACCGGCTATGGTACAGACGGAACCATATGGGGAAGCGAGTTCCTCTGCTGCCGTGGGACGGAATTTGAGCGATACGGTCATTTTTCCTATCTTGCGCTGCCCGGAGGAGAGCAGGCGATCCGCGAATGCTGGCGCATTTCGGTTGCTCTGGTGCAAATGACATATGGAGCAAACGACTGCATGGAGATTCTGGATCAGGTCGGTTTTCTCTCCCGGTACGGAGAGCGTCAGCTCCGGCAGATTCTGCATCTTGCAGCCGTACGCCAGTTTTCGCCGGTATCCTGCGGTGCCGGAAGATATTTTGATGCACTGTCGGCACTGATCGGTGCATGCAGTAGTAATACCTATGAGGGGGAGGCGGCGATTGCCCTGGAGAGCCTCCTTCCTTTGGATGCGTCCTATGATCCGGGAATCGTCTACCCGTATGCTGTGGATGAATCGTCACCGGTGGTCATCGATTTCGGACCGCTGGTCCGGAGTGTGGTTGCGGATCTTTCCGAAGGGGTATCTAATGCTTTGATTTCTTTGAGATTTCACAATACGATAGTCCATGTCATCAGAGCAATGGCGCATCGGCTCGCTTCAAGGTTGGCTACCCGCACGATTGCCCTGAGCGGGGGTGTTTTCCAGAATGCGTATCTTCTGTCGCAGGCAGAAACGGTATTGACGGCGGATGGTTTTTGTGTAGTCACCAACCGTGCTCTTCCCCAGAACGATGCCTGTGTTTCGCTGGGACAAATCCGGCTTCTTGCCAAGACTGTCAAGCATTTATAAAAGTCCTGAATAATTGCCATAAGAAATCTTAATAGAAAAACTTATTCTGTTATGAGAATAATTCATAGGTCATTATATTGACCTTCGGGATCATATTCGCTACACTTATGCAGATTGTGCAATTTCTCGAGGAGGTGCGTATGGCGGGGAGTATTTATCATCATCTTCTTAGTCGCGGCGTCACCCGAAGGGACTTCCTGAAGTTCTGCTCGGCAACCGCCGCAACACTCGGGCTCTCGTCTTCCATGGTTCCGCAGATTGCGGAGGCTTTGGAGAAAAAAGAGCGTCCATCAGTCGTTTGGCTGCATTTCCAGGAATGCACCGGTGATTCCGAATCGGTGCTCAGGGCAAGCAAACCCTCAATCGCCAAGGTGATTCTTGATATTGTTTCTCTGGATTACCACGAGACCATCATGGCGCCGTCGGGGCATGCAGCAGAAAAGTCGCTGCACGATACTATCACCAAGAAAAAAGGCAAGTATATTGCCGTATACGAGGGCGCTGTCCCGACGAAGGACGGAGGCATATATTGCTTTGTGGGTGGAAAGAAATCAATCGACACCTGCAAGGAGGTTGCCGCAGGTGCGATGGCAAACATTGCGGTCGGTAACTGTGCCTGCTTCGGCGGTGTGCCGGCGGCAAAGCCGAATCCGACCGAGGCGAAAGGCATCAGGGATATTATCGGCGGAACGGTGCTGAATATCCCGGGCTGCCCGATGAATCCCGAAAACTTTACTGCTGTGGTTGTTCACTTCCTCACGTTCGGATCGCTGCCGGCGCTCGACAGCCTCGGCCGTCCGCTCTTTGCCTACGGCAAGCTGATTCACAACAATTGCGAGCGCCGTCCTCATTTCGATCAGGGCCAGTTCGTCCGTCAGTGGGGCGATCAGGGCCACCGTCTCGGCTGGTGCCTGTATGAAATGGGCTGCAAGGGTCCGATGGCATTCCAGAACTGCCCGACCATCCGCTGGAACGAAGGCACGAGCTGGCCGGTTCAGGCAGGGCATCCGTGCATTGCATGCGCGACTCCCGATAACTGGGATGCTGCCTATCCGTTCTATCAGCGCATGAAGGCGGTTCCGGGTGTCGGCTGGCAGGCAAATGCCGACAAGATCGGTCTTGGCGTTGCGGCTGCCACCGCTGCGGCGGTTGCGGCTCATGGCGCAATCCGTGCGGCAAAGCGCCGCAAAGAGTGCAGCAAGAGCGAGGACGAAGGGCACGAGTAGTCTTTATCTGTAAAGATCACG
Organism: Nitrospiraceae bacterium; assembly: GCA_012517735.1. Taxonomy (GTDB): domain Bacteria; phylum Nitrospirota; class Thermodesulfovibrionia; order Thermodesulfovibrionales; family Dissulfurispiraceae; genus JAAYUK01. Next base: position 35,500 of record JAAYUK010000075.1, on the reverse strand, counting down.
AAATACAAAAAAATAGAGACAAACGAGCGGAGGTTGCACCATGGCAAAAATTGTAGTTGACCCGATTACCAGAATAGAAGGTCACCTGAGAATCGAAGCGCAGGTCGAGGGCGGGAAGATCACCGACGCCTGGGCTGCGGGCACCATGTGGCGTGGCATCGAGACGATCCTGAAAGGCCGCGATCCGCGCGATGCCTGGACGTTCGTCTCCCGCATCTGCGGGGTCTGAACGACCGTACACTCCACCAGCTCCGTGAGAGCTGTTGAACATGCATTGAACATTACCATTCCGGACAATGCGAGAATTCTCCGGAACATTATCAACGCAATCCAGGCTATCCATGACCATGTCATTCATTTTTATCATCTCCACGCGCTCGACTGGGTGGATGTGGTCAGCGCGCTGAAGGCCGATCCGGCAAAGACGGCGGCGCTTGCCTCGTCGATCTCCGACTGGCCGAACAACGCATCAGCCAGTTATTTCAAGGCAGTCGCCGGCAAACTGAAGGCGTTCGTCGAAAGCGGCCAGCTCGGTATTTTCGCCAATGGCTACTGGGGGCACCCGGCCTATAAACTGCCGCCGGAAGCAAACCTCATGGCTGTTGCGCACTATCTCGAAGCGCTTGACTGGCAGAGAGACTTCATCAAGGCGATGGCGCTGCTTGGCGCGAAGAACCCGCATCCGCAGACCTATCTGGTTGGCGGCATGGCAACGCCGATCGATCCGAACAGCCAGAATGCGATCAATGCCAACACGATTGCCCAGCTGCTTGAGTATGCGGACCGTGCACAGGCATTTGTCGACAAGGTTTACATTCCCGATCTTCTGGCGATTGCTTCATTTTATAAGGATTGGGCGGGCATCGGTGCGGGTGTCGGAAACTTCCTTTCCTACGGTGAATTCCAGAACGACAATCTGCCGAACACGACCAATGTCTGGCTGCCGGCCGGATTCATCAAAGGCAAGGACCTGACAAAGATCGAGAAGGTCGATCACAAGAAGATGACTGAAGAGGTTTCCCGTTCGTGGTACAAGTATGCCGGCGGCGATGACAAGCCGCTTCATCCGTGGGACGGCGAAACCACCCCGAACTATACCGGTCCGAAGGAAACCTACAAGGAACTGAACACCGACGGCAAAAACAAATACAGCTGGGTCAAGGCGATCCGGTATGACGGCGTACCGGTCGAGGTCGGTCCGCTTGCCCGCATGGTTATTGCATATGCTGCCGGGCACAAGGAAGCCAAGGGACTCATCGACTTTGTCCTCGGCAAACTGGGCGTCGGTCCTGCGGCACTCTTCTCGACACTCGGACGCACGGCTGCCCGGGGTATTGAAACAAAACTGATCGCTGACAAGCTCCCGTCGTACATCATGGAGCTCGCGGCAAATATCAAAAAAGGCGACTACCGTGTTGCCAACACCGACAAGTGGGAACCGTCCACCTGGCCTGCAGAGGCAAAGGGCTATGGCTATCATGAAGCTCCGCGCGGAGCGCTCTGCCACTGGATCGTGATCAAGGACCGGCAGATTGCAAACTATCAGTGCGTGGTGCCGGGCGGCGTGAATGCATCACCGCGCGACGCCAAGGGACAGCGCGGTCCGGACGAAGAGGCGCTGATCGGAACGCCGATCGCCAAACCGGATCAGCCGCTCGAAATCATCAGGACGATCCATTCGTTTGATCCGTGCATGGCCTGTGCGATTCATGCGGTCGATGCCAACGGCAAGGAGATCGTTCAGGTTCGGGTGCGGTAAGGGAGGCAGGTATGGCTACTACCACACACAGGGAATACATCTGGGAATTGCCGGTTCGTATTACCCACTGGGTCAATGCCCTCAGCATCCTGACCCTTTCGGTGACCGGATTCTACATCGGTGCGCCGTTTCTCGGCATACCTGCCGGAGACGACGTGCTTCCGATGGCGATGATGCGATTCATTCATTTTGTTGCCGGCTATATTTTCACCGCCAGCGTTCTGTTCCGTGTCTACTGGTGGTTTGTCGGCAATCAGTATGCCCGGCTGAACCAGTTTATCCCCACCACATGGGGGCGGGTGCAGAATACGGTGCAATGCGCGCTGTTTTACGGTTTCATGGAAGATGAGATTCCCCATTCCCCGGGGCATACCGGCATGGCCGGTCTTTCGTATATCGTGGTCTTCATGCTTTTCCTCTTTGAGGTGGCATCGGGCTTTGCCCTGCTGCATATGGCCAATGGCGGCGGTATCATATACGCCATCGGCGGCGGCTGGATGCTGGACATCCTTTCTGCCGGGACGATCCGCATGCTGCATCATGTCTTCATGTGGTGCATCTGGATTTTCGTCATTATCCATGTCTATATTTCATGGCATAATGATATAATTGAGCGGAACGGTCTCATCAGTTCGATTTTCAGCGGGTACAAATTTTTTGGAGATCACCACTAATTGTCTGTTGCGCTGATTGGTATAGGGAATGTCCTTCTGCAGGACGAACGGGTCGGGGTTCATGTCGTCGAGACCATCCGTGAACGATTCTCGTTTTCTCCGGAGATCGAAATTCTGGATGGCGGGACGCTGGGCCTCGACCTGCTTCCCATTATTGAACGGTTCGACAAGGTATTGTTTGTGGATGCCGTCAATTTCGGCAAGGAACCCGGATATATCGGCGTGCTGGAAGACGACGAAATTCCTGCCGTACTCTTCGTCAAACTCTCGGCTCACCATGTCGGCCTTGCGGATCTGCTTTCCGTTGCGAAACTGACGGGGGTGCTTCCCCCCAAAATCTGCCTTGTCGGTATACAGCCGCAGGACTGCGAATTCAGTTTCGGTCTTGAACTCTCTCCGCGGGTCAGTGATAAAATAGAGACGATGATTGACCGTGTTATCGCAAAACTCCAGGAGTGGAATATCCAATGTGCCTCGCAGTCCCTTCAAAGATAATCAGCATCGACAACATTCTGGCGACGGTCGATATCATGGGCGCGCGTCGCGATGTCAGTATTATCCTTGTTCCCGATGAAGTGTCGGTCGGCGACTATGTGCTGGTGCATGCGGGGTTTGCGCTTAGAAAGATCGATGAAGCCGCTGCACAGGAATCCATCAGACTCATTCGGGAATACGAAGCATTGATGGATCAGGCTGCTGCCGATGCCGGGGCTCAGGCATGCGGGGTCCCGTCGCAGCCGCTCAGTCCGTTCCGCGAATAATCGTTACCGTCAAATCAGGTATTGTCTGGTGAACGCAGCCACACTGTGTCTCACGGTTGTTGCTGCATTTTTTATGGGATATCGTGAAGTTCTTCAGGAGGATTATGCGGTCCGAAGAGGTTCTGGTTGTTGCCCGCGAGAACATTGCTCCGTATCTGAAGGCCTGCAGGAAGGGCCTGATCTCGAGCCCCGAAACAGTGGCTGAGATACTGGAGATTATTTACCGGGATGCGTTTTTCATGGAGCGGTCCGCTGCGGAGAATGACGCTTGCTGCAAGCAGATCATTCCCTATGTAACCCTTTGCTGCAATGATCGGCTCCTGATGATCCGGCGCAAAAGGAAGCAGACTGAGCAGCGCCTGCATGATCTGTATTCCATCGGTCAGGGGGGGCATATCAATCCCCTCAGCGGTGCGCGGGGGGCTTCTCTCATCCGTGCGGAGCTCGAGCGGGAGCTCATGGAGGAGGTTGCCCTGGCGCCTGGCGAGTACTCGCTGAGTGTACGCGGCATCATCAATGACGACGAAAATGATGTCGGTTCTGTACATCTGGGGCTCTGGTACGTTGCGGATACGAATGCCGACCGGTTCCGGACAAACGAACCCGACAAGATCGAAGGCGCGTGGACGCCGAGGCGTGAAGTGCTTGCACACTATGATACACTGGAAACCTGGTCGCAGATTGCTGCCGACAGCCTGTTGCGGGAGGAGTAGCCATGCCCTGGAGAGACCGCCTCATCGTAGCTCTTGATGTCGATACCGCGGATGCGGCCCTTGCGATGGTCGACCGTCTGGGAGGTGATATTTCTACCTATAAGGTAGGATTCGAGCTCTTCGTCTCGGCGGGGCCCGACATCGTGAGGCGGATTCATGAACGGGGCAAGCGGGTTTTTCTTGACCTGAAGTATCACGATATTCCGAATACCGTTGCAAAGGCTGCCGTTGCCGCGACGCGCCTGGGTGTTTTCCTGTTTAACGTCCACGCTTCCGGTGGGCTCGACATGATGCAGCGAACGGTTTCTGCGGTCAATGAAATCTCCGCGAAAGAGGGGCTGGACCGGCCCAAAATCATCGCGGTTACCATGCTGACCAGCATAACGAGCGAGGTCCTGAAAAACGAACTGGCGATCAGCCATCCGGTCAGAACACAGGTGAGGACGCTCGCTTCGCTTGCGCAGAGAGCCGGATTGGACGGAGTTGTGGCGTCTCCGCAGGAGATCTCGATGATCAAGGAGCAGTGCGGCAGGCAGTTTCTGGTCGTTACTCCTGGGATCAGGCCCTCATGGACTCCGCCGGACGATCAACGACGCACTGCAACGCCACGGGAGGCTATCCATGACGGCGCGGACTATATTGTCATGGGGCGGGCGATTCTCACGGCGGACGATCCTGCCCGGGCAATCGAACTGATTTCACTCGAAATGCTCAGCGCGTAGCCAGGTTCTCTGGACCGCTGACCTCAGCCGGACGGCGTCCAGCCGCCCTCCGAGGTATTCGCCCGGCACATACCTCCTGTATGTGCCATTTTGCCGAATAAATCCGCTCTGTTGCCAGCCCAGCCCGGCTCTGAGCGCTTGTGATCGAATCCAATGACATTTTTGGGATAAATCCGCTCTGTTGTCCATCCTTTCGTGCCGCAATGAATGGGATCACTCTTCTTATTATGACAATTTTGGGTGTAGTGAGGCGGACCAATGCTGATCTTGCAATCGCCCGAGGGTTCAGTTCATACTATACAGGTTGCGTTTTTTCTGTGAAGAAAGCAGGCTGCCACCGTGAAAATTCTCATTGCGCAGGATCAGAACGGCTGCAAGGACGATTCGCTCAGCCAGTACCTCGAGAGCGAAGGCCATATCTGTATTCATGTGCAACACCCCTCTGCCGTACTTGATGCGATCTACCGGGAAAACCCCGATATTGCGGTGCTCTGTACCCGCTTGCAACAGCCCGGTTGTCATTACCTGCTCAAAAAAATCAAGGCCGCGCCTTCGACCCGCGACATCCCGGTTTTCTATCTTGCACCACGCAATGCGCGCAGCCATTTGCGGCGGGGCTATGCAGGCGGCATGTATGACTATATTTCGATGCCCTGGTTTCCGGAAGAGGTGAGCGCCCGATTGCAGAACATCAGACAGGTCTGCGACAGGGTCCGGGAGCTTGAAGGATTGCTGGTGCGCGATTATCTGACCGGCTCGTATAACCGGAAGTTCTTCATGGAGCGTTTTCAGGAAGAATCGTCATGGGCGCACCGGTATGGCGAGCCGATATCGATCGTGATGATCGATATCGATTATTTCAAGAAAATCAATGATACCTATGGACACTGTACCGGCGATCATGTCCTCCAGCAGGTGTGTGAGCTGATTACCGCACGATTGCGTGCGAACGATATTCTGGCCCGTTTCGGCGGGGAAGAGTTTATCATCCTGATGTCCAATACCGATGCCGGCGTCGCGTATGCAGCCGCTGAATCGCTCAGGCAGGCGGTCGCCGGAAACGGCTTTTATTCGGATGACCGATTGCGGTTCTCCGTGACCATCAGCGCCGGTGTGGCAACTTTCCATGGAGAGCCGGAAGTCACCGTTGACGACATTCTCGGTCGGGCCGATGCCGCTCTGTATCGGGCCAAGGAACAAGGCCGGAATGTTGTCGTGATCGCAGATTAACCGATTCTTTACATTGCAGATTCAGGGCACATTTGTTACCATAATCTACTACTGCTGCGCGGCCGACCGGATGGTCTCCTCAAGATTCCCTGTAAGTTCCGAGCACGGCGCATCTGCGTATTGGTGAAGGAGAAAGCTGTGGCTGACGAAAAAAACCGGAAAACATCCGTTGTAGACCGCATATGGAATGCGCTTGCATCGATCAAACTGGCGGTTGTCGTGTTCGCCCTCATTTCAGGTACGTCGATTGTCGGGACCTTGCTTGACCAGAGCGGAGATGTTTCGAAAAATCTGAAGATCGTCGCGAAGTTCGTCGGATCCGGCGCGGCGCCCAAAGTGTTCGCATTTCTTGACGCTGCGGGTTTTACCGACATGTATCACAGCTGGTGGTTCATCGCCTTGCTCTATCTTTTTGCAGCCAACCTGATTGTCTGTTCATTGGAGCGCCTGCCGCGCATCTGGAACGTCGTCAGGGAACCGATACGGGCGCTCACGTTTGAGCAGGCCAATACCATGCCGGTTCGGCGTGAAGTCGTCTTCAGCCGCAAGAAAGATGAAGCCCGTCCGGCGGTTCTCGATGCAATGAAATCCTTCGGTTTCCATGCAGTTGAAGCAAAGGCCGAGGACGCGACGGTCCAGTTCATTGCGGAGAAGGGACGCTACAGCAGGCTCGGCGTGTATCTGACCCATCTCAGCATTGTGATTATTCTGGCCGGCGCAATCGTCGGGATGAAGTTCGGATTCAACGCGAACCTGAATTTGCTTGAGGGGACGTCATCCGCGGTCGCCTATGGAGGCGCGGACAAGGAGATTCCGCTCGGGTTTGAAATTCGCTGTGAGGACTTCAATGTGTCGTATTATGACGGATCGGATACTCCCAAAAGTTTCAAAAGCTGGCTGACCATTCTTGAAAACGGCAAACCCGTCCTGATCGATGGCAGGGAGACGACCGAGATCGAGGTCAACCGGCCGCTCAGGTATAAGGGAATCACCTTTTATCAGTCCAGTTACGGGTTTGCGCCGAACCGCGATGCCCAGTTCAAGTTTGCCCTGATCGGAAGAGACGGGAAAAAACAGGGCGTCAGCCTGAAGTTCGAGGAGTCGTTCACCATTCCGGGAACCGACGTGAAGGGCAAGGTTGCGGATTTCAGTCCGGCAATCGCTGTCGACGAGTCCGGCAAACTGTTTACCTATGCCGAGATAATGAGCAACCCGGCGGTGTTTGTTGAATTCTCGGAAAAGGGGAAAGTCAGATATTCCCGATGGATCCTTTTGCGCCATCCTGAGACGTGGGACGTTCCCGACGGAAAGGTTGAGTTTGTCGATCTCTGGGGGGCTCAGTATACAGGGCTGCAGGTCAGAAAGGACCCTGGTGTCGAAATTGTGTATCTTGGGTGCATCCTGATGACGATAGGGCTCTATATGTCATTTTTCATGAGTCATGCCCGCGTCTGGGTTGTGATGCGCGAGGAGCGCGGGAAGGTCCGTTTCCTTCTGGCCGGCTCGAGCAGCAAGAACCGGGTTGCGTTTGAATCCGGCATTGAACGGCTTGCACAGAAACTGTCAGCGGCAGATAAAGCCTAAGCGCTTTTCGGAGGATGGTGTTCATGGATAGTTCCCTTTTTTTTGGTCTCTCGAGTATAGCCTATATTCTTGCGATGATCTCCTATATTGCATTCCTTGCCTTTCGTGCCGGGGCTGTCGGTATTATCGCAACAACGCTGACCGTTGCCGGTTTTCTCTCCCATACCTGCGCCTTTTTCCTGCGCTGGAAGGAATTTGCGGATATCGGCGGTATGGGCATCATGCGGTCGATTCCGCTGACCAACCTGTATGAATCGCTGATCTTCTTTGTCTGGTGCATCATGCTGGGATATCTGCTTATCGAGTGGAAATACAAGACCCGCTCGTTTGGAGCCTTCATTACCCCGATTGCCGGTATGATCATGGCATTTATCGATATTTCGGGCATTTCGAAGGATATTCATCCGCTGATTCCAGCGCTTCAGAGCAACTGGCTTCTTGCGCATGTGACCATGAGTTTTCTCGCATATGCAGCGTTTGCCATCTCCTTTGCCACGGCGATCATGTATCTTGCCTGCACTACGAGTGACAACAGAAAATCCGGACCGTATGTTTTCTGGACGGTGGTGCTCGCGTTCTTCGGCGCCATCCTGATTGCCATGGGGATCGACTTCGTTGCGTTCAAGCTGACCGGAAAAGGGGCGGAGTCGTTCATCAAGAACTATTTGTTCAGGGCGACTTTCCGCAGCGCTTCCGGCGGCATTGCTGCATTGAGCTACGCGATGCTCTTCGTGTTCGTGTTTCTGGTATGGCGGTACGGCTTTGTACTGAAAAATGTGATCTCCCGGTTTGCAGTCTCAGCCGATCAGCTTGAAGAGCTGACCTATAAATGCATTGCCATCGGATTTCCCGTATTCACGCTCGGTGGTCTAGTCTTTGGGGCGATATGGGCGGATCAGGCATGGGGACGCTACTGGAGTTGGGATCCGAAGGAAACGTGGTCACTGATCACCTGGTTCGTCTATGCATTTTACCTGCATGTCCGCCATGTGCGGGGCTGGCGTGGCACACAGATTTCGATCGTTGCCGTAATCGGGTTTGTCTCGACCATTTTTACCTATCTCGGCGTGAACCTGCTTCTGAGCGGTCTGCATTCGTACGGCGGAATGTAGGGAGAGACAAGTGAGAAGTGAGAAGTAAGAAGTAAGAAGTAAGAAGTAAGTAGTAAGTAGTAAGTAGTAAGTAGTAAGTAGTAAGTAGTAAGTAGTAAGTAGTAAGTAGTAAGTAGATGATTGTTGAGAGGATAGGGTGAAATGAGCGATGGTTATCCTCGGCATAGATACCTCATGTGACGATACGTCTGCAGCCGTTGTCCGCGACGGCTCGGTAATACTCTCGAACATCGTTTCTTCGCAGTCGGAAATACATCAGAAATACGGAGGCATCGTACCGGAGCTTGCATCCCGGCGTCATCTCGAGATGATCTGGCCGGTTGTGGATGAAGCGTTGTCGGGAGCCTCCCTGACCCTTGACGATATCGATGCCATAGCGGTCTGTCATGCCCCCGGACTGATCGGTTCCCTGCTTGTCGGTTGCGGCTTTGCCAAGTCGCTCAGCTTCGCCCGCGCGATCCCTCTGGTCGCGGTGCATCATCTTGAAGGGCATATCTATGCGGCATTTCTTGAGGGTAATCCTCCCGTTTTCCCGTTTCTCGCCCTGATCGTCTCGGGAGGGCATACCAGCCTGTATCGGGTGGAGGCTTTTGGCCGCTATCATGAACTCGGCAGAACGCGGGATGATGCCGCCGGAGAGGCATACGACAAGGTTGCGAAGCTGCTCGGTCTGTCATATCCCGGAGGGCCCATTATCGACCGCCTTGCCGGGGAGGGTGACCCGAGGGCGTTCCACTTCCCCCGTGCGTATCTTCCCGATACCTTTGATTTCAGCTTCAGCGGACTGAAGACGGCGGTAAGAAACAGTATTCAGAAAGAGCTCCGGCGTGCCGACAGTATGCTCTCCGATGGCTTCAGGAAGGATGTTGCGGCGTCTTTTCAGGAGGCTGTTGTTGATGTGCTGGTTCGCAAGGTCGAGTCGGCCGTCGATTCCTGCGGAATTGCCCGCGTGGTTCTTTCGGGCGGGGTGGCTGCAAACAGTGCCCTTCGCTCCCGTATGCAGACAGTGGCAGGCGAGCGTGGAATCGCCTTGCACGTTCCATCAGTGAGGCTGTGCGCAGACAATGCGGCCATGATAGCAGCTGCCGGCTACCGGCACTATTGCGCGGGACACCGTGCCGGGCTTGATCTCAACGCAAAGGCCTATCTGCCGCTCGGATCACCGGCAACGGAGATCTGAACGGAGGCCATTCGGGACAGCAGGGAAAAGGATGTTCATGGAATGCCAGGTTGAGGAGGACAAATGCTGATTGGAATCATGTCAGACACCCACGATCATCTTGACAACATGAGGAAAGCATGCGCGCTCTTTGCAGCGCAGAACGTGCAGCATATTCTCCATGCCGGAGACTTTGCTTCCCCGTTTACCTATCGGGTGCTCAAGGACTTTCAGGGGGGCTTTACCGCGATTTTCGGCAATAACGATGGTGATCGTGTGCTTATCAAACAAATGTACGGAGATTCGGTTCATGCGCAGCCGTATGCGTTTACGCTGGGGGATCGGAGAATTGTCATGATGCATGAGCATCATGTTGTCGATGCCTTGGCTGCAAGCGGCATGTACGATCTGGTTGTCTACGGGCATACCCATGAGGCGGTAATCAAGCGGGTCGGTGGCACGCTGGTGGTCAATCCCGGCGAGGTCTGCGGATGGCTGCACGGAAAGCCGTCAGTTGCCTTGGTCGATCTGGCGACGATGCAGGCAGAGATCAAACCCATCGTTTGATCCCTGCCTGGTCGGTTTTCGGATATCCCGGCTCAATGCCTGAAAGCACGCTGGCCGGTATATACCATGGTGACTTTCGGGCTTGCTTCATTACATGCCTGAATCGTCTCGAAATCACGCTCGGAGCCGCCCGGCTGAACAATCGCCCGCACTCCCTGCCGGATGCCGACATCGGCTCCATCCCTGAACGGGAAAAATGCATCGGATACCATCGTTGATCCGATAAGCCCACCCTTTTCCCGTTCCGTCCGGGTATCGATCTCCTTCAGTGCGGCGATATCGCGCTTGCCCTGACGTGCTTCGAGTTCATAGGTCTTGTAAGGGATGCCGAACTGTCTGAAACAGAGTGCATCCGCATATTTTGTATATGCCTTGAATACGGCAATTTCGGCAACACCGACACGATCCTGTTCGCCGGTTCCGATGCCGACGGTACAGCCGTCTTTTACATAGATAACCGAGTTTGAGGTAATTCCCTGCTCGACATTCCAGCCGAAGAGCATATCCGCGTATTCCTCTTCGGTCGGCTGCCGGTCAATGCTGAATTCCTGTCCTTTATACACCGTTGTTGCCGGAAGAAAATCGTCTTTTGTCCGGATGCGGTTCACCGGAGACTGCTGCACGATTATTCCGCCGTCGATCAGGCATTTGAAGTCCACAAATCGGGAGGAACGGAATTTTTCGAGATCATTGATCTTTGCCACTCGCACAATACGGAGATTTTTCCGTTTGGCAAGGATATCGACAACGCCGGGCTCAAAGTCCGGGGCGGCAACCACTTCGAGATAGTTTTCACTCACCAGCTCTGCCGCTGCTTTGTCCATGGGGCGGTTGACGACGAGGCATCCGCCGAACGCGGCAATACGGTCGGCCATGTTTGCACGGTCGTACGCTTCGGCTACGGTCGCACCGTATGCGACACCGCACGGATTGTTATGCTTCAGGATCGCGGCTGCAGGCCGGTCTCCGAGGAACTTGAGGATATTGAGCCCATTGTCGAGGTCGGTCATGTTCGTCTTGCCGGGATGCTTGCCGGCCTGAATCATGTCCTCTTCAGTGATGCTGCTCACCAGCCCGTTGCCCGGATTGATGAACTGGCAGTTGCCGAGGAGGAGATTGCCGTTGATCAACTCATACATGGCTGCTTCCTGATCCGGGTTTTCGCCGTAGCGGAGCCCCTTTTCAATGATGTCACCGGTTTTTTCATCCGGAATCTTCCATGCGCGCTTGCGGTAGACGAGCGTCTGATCGCCGAACTGTATGGTCATCGAATCCGGGAAGTGATCGTCCATGATGGTTTTGTACATCTTCTTGAGATCTGCCATGTGCGAGCCTCCTGAGAACAGAAATTATGGGGTGTCTTTAAGCATACCAGATTGGGGGAAAGAAGGAGAATCACCGTTGTCTTGACCGGCAGTTCCTGTGAAGCCTAGAATAAGCAGCATGTTCGCAGACATCGGGAAAGGAAGTTCTCAGAATTGTATGGTCAAGGGATAATCGGTGTTGTTGCAGTGGTCGGGTTTGCCTGGCTGCTGAGTGAAAACCGTCGTCAAATACGGTGGCGCGGCGTTGCAATCGGCCTGGGGGTTCAGATACTGCTTGCCGTGCTGCTGCTGAAAGTCCCGGCTTCCAAAGAGGTGTTCCGCCTGCTGAATCAGGCTGTGTCGGCAATCGAGCAAGCTACGCGAGCCGGCACCTCATTCGTGTTCGGATATATCGGCGGCGGGCCGTTGCCGTTTGCGGAGTCGTATCCGGGGGCGAGCTTTGTGCTTGCCCTGCAGGCACTGCCGCTGGTATTGGTGGTGAGTGCGCTTTCCTCGCTGCTTTTCTACTGGAGGATTCTGCCGGTTGTGGTAAAGGCATTCTCGTGGTTTTTACAGAAAACCATGCGCATCGGCGGCGCCGTCGGGCTCGGGGCTGCGGCAAATGTGTTTCTCGGCATGATCGAGGCCCCGCTCTTTGTCAGACCCTATCTTTCGATCATGACCCGGAGCGAATTGTTTGTGACCATGACCTGCGGCATGGCGGGCATCGCGGGGACGGTCATGATCCTCTATGCCAGCATTCTCAGCCCGGTGATCACCGACCCGCTCGGGCATATCCTCGTTGCATCGGTCATCAGCATTCCTGCTGCGATCATGCTTTCGCAGGTCATGATTCCTGAAACGGGCCTGCTCACCTGCGGCGACATTGTCCCTCCGATGCCTGCGACGAGCACCATGGATGCGATTACCAACGGCACGACCGAGGGCGTGAGTCTGCTGATCAATATCATCGCCATGCTGGTGGTGCTCGTTGCTCTGGTACATCTTGCCAACCAGGTTGTCGGGCTGCTGCCGCAGGTGCAGGGAGCCCCCCTTACGCTTCAGCGAATGCTCGGTTGGGTCATGGCCCCGATTGTATGGATGATCGGCATTCCGTGGCAGGAGGCCCAGACTGCCGGAGCGTTGATGGGTACCAAAACGGTGCTGAATGAATTTCTTGCCTATCTGGATATGGCGAAGCTTTCTGATGCCGCCCTCAGCCCGCGCAGCCGTATTGTCATGACGTATGCATTATGCGGGTTCGCGAATTTCGGCAGCCTTGGCATCATGATCGGCGGGCTCGCGGTGATGGCCCCCGAGCGGCGGAGCGAGATCGTTGCGCTCGGCATGAAGTCCCTCATTGCCGGGACCATGTCAACACTGCTCACCGGAGCGATTGTCGGTATCGTTTATTAGGAGGATTCAATGTGTGAGTTCTGTACAAAACATGGTGACGGGCAGGTCTGGTACAAGAACGCGAAAAATTTTTCGGGGGACCTCGTGTCAGACCTGAGGCGCCGTGGCTATATCGAACGGTTTGTGAAAGATACGATACAGGAAGGGTTTGTCACGCTCGGCAGACTGGAAGCCCTGGTTCAGAAGAAAGGAGCGTTGCCGGATCGTGTGCGTGTCGGTATGCAAGAGAAAGCCCGACAGGAGCATTTCGGTCAGGTGCTCCCGATGGAAGAGATTCGCGAACTGGTTCGCAAGGCGGAAACCGTTGTCCGTATGCCGTGCGCATGCCGGTGGGCAATGGGAAAGGGGGAGGTCAGGGCATGTTACGGCATCAGCATCGGGCCGGAGCAGTGGTATCGCCACATTGACATGAGTTCTTTTGGTCCTCTGCCTGACGAGGGTTTGGAATCGGTGGATCGGGAAGAGGCGATCCGCCAGATGGAACATCTTGAAGAACATGGCGCGGTGCATACGATCTGGACCATGATGACGCCTTTCATCGGAGCCATCTGCAATTGTACGCTCGACGATTGCCTTGCCATGCGCACCCTTTCGGGCATCAAGGTCGAGACGATGGCCCGTGCCGAGTTTGTTGCTGCGGTGGATGAAGAGCAGTGCATTGGATGCGGCCAGTGTGCGGCACAGTGTCAGTTCAAGGCTATCGGCGAACGGGAAGATTCAGGGAGTCACTATGCAGTTATTGATGCGCATGCGTGCTATGGCTGCGGTTTATGCAGAAACTCCTGTCCGGCCGGGGCGATTGCTCTCATTTGCCGGTAGTTCTCTTGAGCCCCCCTGCTGTTTGGACGGCCACTTGTGCAGTATGGATTGTGCCATGCAGCACAGGAGGAGCGCTCTCAATTGTATGCTATAATCACCATAAAACAAGGAGTTGAGGCATGTCAGTGCCGGCAGATACGAGCAGGAAAATAATCGATTACTTTAAAAAACGGAGCGAAGTATCCGCCCTGTATCTCTTTGGCAGCGCTGCGCATGGGATGCAGAAGCATGACAGCGATATTGATATCGCCGTGCTCATTGACGACAGCAAGCGGGGAACGATCGGTTATGAGACGCTGCGGCGGCAATACTATGCTGTCTCACCGTATCTTTCCCTTCGGGTGGTGGACATTGTTATTCTCAATACTGCTCCGGCATATCTAAAGCATCGTATTCTGAAAACGGGAACACTGCTCTTTGACCGGAACAAGAAATTGCGTGTCAGGTTCACTACGCGTGCGGTGCTGGAGTATTTCGATTACAAACCGATTGAGGATATTTGTCTCGGCGCGGTTGCCGCAAGGGTCAGGAGGACGGCAGTTGGTCGATAAAAGTCTTGTCGGCAGAAAGCTGGAAAAGGTTTTGGACTATCTTGGTCATATCAGGACCAAGAAGGATCCGGGGATCGGCATTTTCAGAAAGGACAGGGATCTTCAGAGCATTATCCTCTTCAATCTGATACAATCGGTCCAGACCTGTGTCGATATCGGCACGCATATCATCAGTGATGAAGGGTGGGAAACGCCGTCAACCCAGGCAGACGTTTTTATCATCCTTGCAGAGCATAAAATCATCACCAAACCACTTGCGCAGAAGATGGTTCGTATGGTTGGATTTCGCAACAGAATTGTGCATGCGTATGAGAAAACCGACATGAATATTGTCCACACCGTCTGGACGCTTCACAGCAAGGACATTGAACAGTTCTGCAGGGCGATCGTAAAAAAGTTCACTGTATAGGCGCGCGGCTTTTCGAATTTCAGACTCCCCGTTGTTCCGGCGGCCAGATGTACTTGTGCAGTTGCAGATTCAATCGAACGGGAAGGCGGTCTTCGAGAATCCATGCTGCCAGATCCGCAGGCTTCAGCATGCCGAAGACCGGCGAGAAGAGAATGCTGCAGATTGCAGCAAGCTCCTCATTCCGAACGAGGTTCGAGGCCCATTCATAGTCCTCCCGGGTAGCCAGCACGAACTTGATCTCATCGTCCGGTTTCAGAAACTCCAGATTGGGCCAGAACATCCGGTCGGCCATGCCGCTGGACGGAGCTTTGATATCCATGATGATTTTTGCGCGCGGATCGATATGCTCGATATCCTGCGAACCGTTCGTTTCGATGAGCAGTTCATAGCCTGCATTGCAGAGAGCCCCAACCAGGGAAGGGCTGTCCGGCTGCAGAAGGGGCTCTCCCCCGGTCAGTTCGACCAGATTGATGCCGAACGGGTCAACCCTGTCGAGGATGCCCTCGATCGACATTTCGTTGCCTTCCTCATAGGAGTATGCTGTGTCGCACCAGGCACAGCGCAGGTTGCAGCCGGCCAGCCGCACAAACACGCATGGCCGGCCGGCATGGGTCGATTCTCCCTGAATGCTCGCAAAGATTTCGCACACCGTGATCGCAGGCATGGGGTACTCTAGCACGTTGTTTTCCGGCGGGTCAAAAGACCGTGAGGTGCCGGCTTCCCCAAGCGTATAGGCATTGCGACTATAAGCAATATCGAAATGTGCTATAATTTCTGCTATGGACATCCATCACCTGAGAGTATTTGTTTCGGTCTTCAAGAACCGGAGTTTTTCGCGTGCGTCAGAGCAGCTGAACCTTACGCAGCCGACGGTGAGCGACCATATCCGGTCGATCGAGCAGGAGTTCGATTGCCGGCTGTTCGACCGGCTCGGCAGGAGCATTCTCCCGACGAAAGAGGCGGAGGCGCTTTATCTTCATGCGGTGGATATCATCCAGCGTACCGATGCGGTCAGGGAGGTGCTGGGACAGTTCCGGGCTGAGCCGAGTGGAGAGGTGATGATCGGCGCCAGCACGATACCGGGCACGTATCTGCTCCCGACGATCATGGCGAAGTTCAGAAAGAAATATCCGTCAATAGCTTTCCAGATCGATATCGGCGACTCGCAGACTGTTGTCGAACGCCTGCTGGATCATGATCTTCTTGTCGGTATTGTCGGAACCCGTCTGAACAATAGCCAGTTACAGTACGAGCCTTTTTATGACGATGAACTGATTGTTGTCGCCGCCCAGGATCTTGCCCTGAAGCAGACTGTTTCGCTCTCCGATTTTCTGGGTATGCCGGTTATCATGCGTGAAGAGGGATCGGGGACGCGCAGGGAGATCGAGCGCATTCTCGAAGCCAAAGGCCATTCGATTGACGATCTGAAGGTGAGCGGTATTTTCGGGACGACCGATGCGGTCAAACAGGCGGTACTTGCAGGATTGGGAGTTGCTGTCCTCTCACGGGTGGCTGTGCGCGGTGAGCTGAACGCAGGAGTTCTTCAGGAGATCAGGATCAGTGGGCTGAAGATGCGCCGTCAATTCTTTCTCGTCACCCATCAGAAGCGGACCCTGCCGTCCGCCTACGCGGCGTTTGTGCGGCATCTGTTGCAGGGCGCCAAAAAATAGGGAGCATGAAAAAGGGGGACAGCACCACGCTGTCCCCCTTTTTCTTTTGGATCGTTACTGCACAATCCTGTCGAGCGCCTGACGGGAAAACCCTGTTGTTTTCTTGCCGGTCGGCCCGATGAAACTCGGCGTTCCGTCAATGCCGAGCTCTGACGCCATCCTGATGGAGTCCTCGACTTTTTTCTCGCCATCCTTGCAGGACTGTCCCGGATATTCTCCCCTGATGTAGTGGTCAAACGTCATGTTGCCGCAGATTCCCTTGATGGATTTATCCTTTGCGGCCGGATGCATCGGCAGGGGGAAGAGCACAACGCGCACCTCAACCTTTTTCTCGAACGCCCATTGCTGCACCTCTGCCTTGGTCTGGTTGCATGCGGGGCAGTCAGGGTCGGTAAACATGTAGATCGCTTTTTTTGCACCGGTCGGTTTATAACTGAAAGCCACCACGCCCGGCAGATTCTTTTCATTTTTCCTGAATGAACGCTCATTCATGGTGTTCATTGCCTTCTCGGCGTATGCCTGTTTGTTAACGAACAGGTTGCCGAGCAATACTCCCTGTTTGTTGGCGGTAACGTATGCAGTCCCTTTGTCAGACTGCGCCCGGATGATGACCTGACAGAGCTTGTAGTCGGGAAGCGGCTGCTTGTCCAGCACTTCATCAACCTTGAACGGCAGTTTCGACGAAAGAAACTCCTTGGTGACACCGCTGCACAGATCAGCAGCACCGGACGGCTGCGCTGCCGCACCGAGCATCAGAGCCAGCGCAGCAAAAAGAATGATTTTTTTCATCGTTCCTCCTCAAAAATATACCTGATTACTATACCGTGTTTTTGCGAAGCGAATCCAGAGAGTCAGTAGCGATGATGAATTATGAGCGACGTGAAGCCTCATGCGCCCAATAGGGACTGGCAATGTCTTCAAATGCCGAGATTGCAGCTACTGAGCCCTGCCCGACGGCGACCACAATCTGCTTGACGCCTCCGGTCACATCTCCCGCCGCATATACCAGAGGAAGTTCTGTGCGCTGGCGGATATCGGTCTTGATATACCCGTACTCATTCATGGGCAGACCCATCATGTGCGCTATTTCGTTATTGGGTTCATACCCGATTGCAACAAAGACGCCATCGGTCTTTCGCTCAGTGGTTTCCGCAGACCTGGTAGTGCGCAGGCGGACTCCGGAGACCGCTTGTGTTCCGATAATCTCTGTCAGCTCAGTATTCCAGAGAATCTGAATACCAGCATCCCTGATGCTTTTCTGCAGGCGCTCCTCAGCCCGAAGCCGGTCGCGGCGATGGACGATGGTAACCTGCGCTCCCAGTTCGTGCAGGTAGAGTGCTTCCGTCAGTGCTGTATTTCCACCGCCGACCACAATTACCTGCTTGCCGTTCCGGTAAAAGTAGCCGTCGCACTCCGCACAGTAGCTGACCCCTTTTCCGGCAAACTCCCGTTCTCCCGGAATGTTCAGATGCCGTGGTGCGGCACCGGTTGCGACAATGACTCCCTTACACCGATAACGACGGCGGTTGGTCTGTATCGCATAGCGTTCACTCTCCCGTGTTACGGAGAGGATATCTTCCGATGTGCGGATCTTCGTATACTGAAGGGTTTGCTGCACCATGAGTTCGACCAGCGAGCGGCCGGCTATCTTGGCAAAGCCGGGATAATTCTCAACAACCGGCGTAATCATGATCTGGCCGCCGATCGTTTTCCGTTCGATAACGGCTGTGGACAGCCCCGATCTCCCTGCATAGATGGCCGCGGTAAGTCCGGCCGGCCCGGCGCCGACGATCAAAAGATCGATGGTTTCGTCTCCGCCCGGCTCCGTCGGCAGAACCAGATCAGGTTCCTTCAGGGTGAAGAGCGATTCAATGAAGAACTCTTCCGGTTCCGCTCCCTGGGCAACGAGGACTCCGTTCATGAAGGTCTGCGGCACGGATTGCACCCCACGGGCTGCTGCAATATCCTGATGCTCGAATATCTCAATGACATCGGCGGAAATGATGTCCGGTCGTGCAATCGCCGAACAGACGGCGTACAGCACCTGCTGCGGACAGTAAGGGCAGGTCGGGCTGACAAAGACTTCAATGGTGCGTAATTCCTGCAGAGACGACAATCGTGCGATCGATTGCGGCGAGAGGACAACACTTCCGGTTGAAAGCATGATCAAGGTCATCAGAAACGATCTGCCTTCCTCTCCCAGCGGTGAACCGGTAAAGCGGATTCTGTAACGGTCAGGCGCGAGCAAGACGGAAGGGGAGCGCGTAACGTTCCGCACAGCGGCCTGTTCGCTTTGGAGCGGGTGATAGGATGCCCGGATTTTCGGCGAAAGTTCGGCAAGCGTACGGATCAGTTCGGTTGTCGCCACATTGTAATGATCATTGGTTCCCGATTGGGTATAGACTTCAACGATCACCTCTTCACGCAATGCGCCGAGAAGTTCCTGCAGGACGTTCCTCAGTTCTGCGGTAACGATCTTCTGATCCATGCCTTTATTCTAGCTGAGCTGCGATTCCGATACAATCAGTCAGGCTCGCTCTTGGAGATAGTGGGCGTCATGGACGAGAGCAGGGTGTTGCATGATGCGACCCGTTATCTACGCAATGGATACCACTTCAATCACAAAAGTCAGGTCTTTGCCGGCAAGGGGATGATTCGCATCGACCGTCACGACAGAATCGGCGATTTTTGCGACCACAACGTTCAGCACCTCGCCGGTATCACGTTGCATGCAGAGCGCAAGTCCGGGCTGCGGATCGATCTCGGCCGGGAAGTGTTCTCTCGGTATCTCGATCAGCAGCTCCTCGCTGTACACGCCATAGGCACGGTCAGCCGGTATCCTGATGATAGTCGATTCCCCTTCGGTCAGGCCGACAATGGCGGTCTCGAAATCCTTGATCAGTTGTCCGTTGCCGATGGTGAATTCGAGCGGTTCCCGCTCACGCGATGAGTCGAAAACCGTCCCGTCATCAAGGGTTCCGGTATAGTGTACTTTTATCTGGTCTCCGTGGCCGGCTTTTTTCATAGCGCCCCTCCTGAAGATATGTGCAGAACTGATTCCTTTCGGAACATCTCTTTCTCAGGGACAGATGAACCGGGAATTGTCATGCTGCTGTCCCAGAAAAAACCCGGAGCCTGAAAACTCCGGGCGCGTAGTGCTCAAGACTGATACAGGTTACCTGATGCGCGGCCCAAAAATCCGGTTGCTCTCGGCGCGAAACCGCTGCGTGAGGAATCACTCCCCCGGTTTTCTGACCGTCAGAACCGGACACGCAGCATTCCGCACGATGCGTTCGGCCGTGCTGCCGAAAAACACCCGATCGAGTCCCTTCCTGCCATGGGTGCCGATAACGATGAGATCGATCCCCTGCTCATTGGCATATTTCAGGAGCTCTTCGTACGGAACGCCCCGCAACACTGCGGTTTTGACGCCGCTTAATCCTTTGCGCTGGTCGAGACCGAAGGATTCGAGCTGCTTGGCTGCCGTTGCTTCCAGCTCACGGTTCAGGGTGTCCAGCGAAGTGTGCGGCACGTGGAGTCCGGTTGCGACAACGACATCATAAATGACATGGACCAGATGCAGTTCGGCATTGTGCGTTTTTACCATGTCGATGGCGTAGGGAAAAGCATACAGTGAACCTTCAGAAAAGTCTGCGGGGAAAAGGACCTTGGTTATTTTCATGAATGTACCCTCCTGTGTGATCCGGAATGAACTGGTGCCGTATGGCTAATTCAATTATAGCGATTCGGCGGCAGAGGTCAAGAGGCCGCCGGTCAGGCTCCGTTTGGCCGGGTCAGAACTGGAGAAATGCACACTTCAGATACTCGGTCTCCGGAGCAGCGAGCAGAACAGGGTGGTCCTTGCCCTGCGAGCGGTATTCGAGCATCCGCGGAGAGCGTCCGGCGTCTCGTGCAGAGGCCCGCAGCATATCGAGGAACGACTCTCGGTCGATGTGATGGGAGCAGGACGATGTCGCCAGCAGACCTCCCTGCCGCACCAGTTTCATGCACATGGTGTTGACATCGCGGTATCCGCGCAGGGCCTCCTTGATCTTCGCCTTGCTCTTCACAAAGGCGGGCGGATCGCAGACGATCACGTCATATGCCGCGCCTGCGGCGATCTTGCGCTTCAGAAACAGGAAAACGTCGTCCCTGACTGTTGCACAACGGTCAGTACCGTTGTTCAACTCCGCATTCCGCTGCACCTGCCTGACCGCTGGCTCCGAATCGTCAACGAACGTGACCTGCATGCCCCGCTGCACAAGTTGCATTCCCCATGCTCCTGCATAACAGAAGAGATCGAGCGCGGTGCCTCCTTGTGCCAGTGCGGCAAGTGCCATGCGGTTTTCGTACTGATCAAGGAAAAAGCCGGTTTTCTGGCCCGCCAACGGATCGATTTCGAAGGACACGGTCCCTTCGGTTATGCGGGGAAGACTGTCGAGCGATCCCTTGACAATGCCTTTTTCGAGCGGCAAGCCTTCCAGCGTTCTTGCCTTGCTGTCGTTGCGGAGCACAATGGTCGCCGGCTTGAGCACATCGTCAAGCGCTGCCAGAATGGTCTCGCGCAGACACTCCATGCCGAGGGTGAGTATCTGGACCGACAGGGTGTCGCCGAAGCGGTCGACAATGAGACCCGGCAGAAAATCGCTCTCGCTGAAAACAACACGGTATGCGTTACGTCCGGCGATAAACTGTTTTCTGCGTGCAAGCGCGTCATTGATCCTTCGGGAGAAGAACGCCTGATCAATGGTTTCGTTCTGGCGGGTCAGGAGGCGGACTGCGATGAGCGAGTTCGGATTGATATAGCCGATGCCGAGAAAAATATCCTTTGTGTCCAATACCGCTACCAGCGCTCCCGGCTCGAAGGTCTTCGGGCTCCCGGCGATTTCATTGGAGAATATCCATGGGTGGCCCGACAGAACGCGACTGGCGCGATGGAGCATTACTTTTTTCATGTATCTATTTTACGCTATTTCAGGTGTTCTGGGCCGGAGGGACTTGAAATCCATGTAATAAACGGTTCCTTATATCGTATTCTTGTGCCAAACAGAGGCGCTGATTCCATGGAGCGCTTCGTTACACGATCGTATTGATTTTGTATTTCCGTGCAATGCCTGGATATTTCGAGATCCAGTCCGTCAGTTCATTTTCTGCGCTCAGTATTCTGATATGCTTTGCAAACACCATGAGATCGATATTTCCGATATTGCCGTCCTCAATATACTTGATTTTGTATTGCGGCAAGCCGTTTGCTTTGCAGTAAGACTTGAAATCGTCGTTCATTTCGATTCTTTTATTCCTGAGGACGTCAGCAAGCGGCTTGAATGATGTCATGGCGAGCAGATCCGTTCTTTGAAGAAGAGATGCGTCAAAATGCAGCCCCATAACCTCAAGCACGGCCTTTGTAATCTTTTCCGCTTCTTTTTCATGTGTCGTTTTATTGTTCATTTTCTGGTTAACGCGATAACTAACCAGCGCGCAGTTTTCTCGCGCGTCCGGTTGAGCGCTTTGTCAGGCGATTCATCGGGATCAGTTTTATTTCCAAATTGCATCCGACAGCTTTGGCATATTTTTTCAGAGTAGTAAGAGATGGTACATGCTTGCCTACTGCTTCGAGCCGTGAAACGGCACTCTTTGTGGTTCCCATCCTTTCGGCTACCGCTTCCTGGGTAAGGCCGGACTGTGAGCGCGCTGCAAGCATTTGACGAACAAGAGCATACTCTTCTCCCAATTCGTCGTATGTTTTCTTGAATCCTTTGCGTTTGAATGCTTTCTTGAGGAAATCCTCATGATTATGGGAAATGGGTTGATATTTTAATTCAGCCATTCTGTACCTCCTTCATTCTTCTGCGCGCAACTTTGAGCTCTCGCTCCGGCGTATCTTGTGTTCTCTTTATGAACGCGTGAAGAATAACAATGCGTTGCTTTATGACATAACAGTAAAATGCCCGGCCTATGCCTTCACGTCCTTTCGGTCTCAATTCAAAAAGCCCGTTACCCAAGGGTCGCGAGTGAGGCATTCGCAGACTGGGGCCGAATTCCATCAGAAGTTCTACTATTTTCGCATAGTCAGCAAGTATGCCATCAGGCCAATTTTCAATCTCCGCCTTTACGCGAGGATGAAAATATTCAACGGTATAATTCATCGTTGTTGATATGTTAGCAAGTATGCTAACTCATGTCAACTGAGGGCATATGTTCACCGAAAGGCTTTGCAGGATACCCCGCGGCTTGCCGCGTGGGAGTATCACTGGTAAAGCATCATACATCAGTGCGGTTCATCGGGGCCGGCACCATCACCATCAGCCTCGGCGCATCCTGTCTGCTGTCAACCACTAAACGCCCCCCAAGCCATTTGAGACGCCTGACCAGCCCCCGCTTCTGATAGCTGTTTGCCAGAAGTGCGGCGGGCAACCGGTCGCCGTTGATGGCGATGCAAATCAGCTCCGGCTCGGTCTGCAATCGTATCGGCCTGCACGCCGAATCTTCCCTGAAATCATCGAGCATTCGTTCCAACCGGATGAGCAATGAACGGTCCGCGATGTGTTCCAGCTCTGCCGCTCTCAGGAGTTTGCCCATCTTGAAGAACAACATCGAGCAATTGGTAACCAGTACCATCTCGAGCAATCTGCCTGACTGCATGCTGGTTGCTATTTCATTGAACGCCGCAAAGACGTCATCAAACCTTTTACGGTTGATTGCCGAATCGTAGCGATCGGCCTCGCTCTTTTCATCAAGAATGGAAAGATAGTGGGCGGTCTGACTCAGGGAATCCGCCAGCGCCGCAACGATATCCCGGGCTTCTCTCGCAACATCCATGGCATGCTCGGAAGATGCGAGAATAGCCGGGACGGTGAATGTTTTGTGGATTTCCATGGCTGTGAGCCGCGAAATCATCTTCTGGAGTTTACCGACCGCCTGGTCCGAGGTCAAGACGCTGCCGTGCCCCGGGGCCACCACGGAAATCCCTTTGTTTTCAACCAACCACAGGAGGTTCTGGGCGGTTGCCAATGAATCGTTCTTGTTCCAACCCGGCAGGCCGGCCACGAAATGTTCCGCGGCGAGCAAGGCATCCCCGGTAAAAAGAAGGTCTCCGACTTGAAAGACGGTGCTGTCAGGCGAATGCCCCGGAGAGTAATAGGCTTTGATCCCGAACCCTGAGCCGGACAGATTCTGGACATATACCGTGTTTCCGTAAGGCGTCGTGATGGTCTCTGTCGTCAGGCTTAACACAATGCCGTCCCCAAGGCGCAAGCATTCTGATGACCTGAATTCCCTTGCGTCGGCGGATAATAGACAAATATCCGGATCGATATCAGGAATCATCTTGTGAAAGCGCCCGGCGCCGGTTAATTCCCTGTCCTTCAGTTTCAGCGCCTTGATTCCTTCCTCCTGAAGAGCCACCAGAAGACGGCGCCCCGGCGCGAGCCTGGCGGGAGCCGACAAGAATTCGAAGCAATGATCCACATGGCAATGCGTCAGCAGGACAAGCACCGGTTTGTCGCTGTTCCCCAAATCATCGAGCACTCGGCGGATAGTCTCGATTTGGCTGACCGCATCGCCGGGGTCGACAACAACCATGAGACCGGGCATCCTGATAATGTAAGCATTGGAGAGAAAAATGGTGGCGCCGTCAACGATTGGATAGACATGTGCCTCGTCATTCCCGGGGACGGGCTGCCAAGCGCGTTGTTCCATATTCATTGGATCAATTTACCTTCCACTGCACAACGTCTAAGCTCACGGGGAGGCGTGGGGCGTTTCACGCCAATCCGGTGTAGCGCTTGGTTATAGGCTTCTATTGCTTCAAAATGTCCTGCGCCGTAAAAAAAGAAGTCTTACCTTTACGTTCTTTGGCCTCATATTTCTTGATCACATCCAGATCTAACGTATTTTCATACAGCTCAAACAATGACTTTTTGAGCAAAGATGATTTCTCTTCATGAAAATGATCAGATAATATTTTCAGAATCTTTTCTTCGTCTTTATTCAATCTTATGGATATTACACCCATTGATCATAAACCTCCTCTCTCTTGGCGATCGATATGACATAGTAGTTATTATCTTCAATATAGAATATTGCTCTGTATTTTCCTTTTCTGACGCGATAGTAAGTTCTTTTTTCATTTGCCTTTAATCTCTTAATATCGAAAAGACCGAGATCATGAGTTGTATCCAAAGCAATGAACACATTGTTGAATTTTGCAAAAATATCTTTGGGCAGCAGACCCTTTATCACCGATTTCTTGACGCTTTCCTCGTAAAATACCATGATGTATGTTTACAATGTAATACATATTTTGTCAATAGCAAAAACGATTCTTCCCCGGAGCGAAGCGGAGGGGGAAGAACGCCATGATGAGCCGCGACTACAAGGCGTAGGCTCATCACGTTGTCATCCTGTTCTCGCCCGCACTATCGGTCCTTCAGATAGTGCTTCAAGTCTCGATAGTAATTTTCGTGAGGTCCGATCATAACAAGTTCCAGATCACCGCCAGCTTTTCGATAAGCGAGTAAATACTGGGTGGTCTTGAGTTTGAACCTATGTACGAATATGCCTCTCAGGTCGCCTTTCTTTTCCTCACCAATGCCCGGGTTTTCAGCTATTCTCCTGATTTCCCGATCCAATGTGTCCTTTTCGGTCTTCGACATCTTTTTTACTTTCTTCTCGAAAGACCTTGACTGGTAGATATGCATACCGATCTATCCAAACTTATATTCGGTTTTCTCGTTTTCATCTAACTCGTCCAGCCCAATCAGGATTTCCTTTATGAGGGAATATGGCAGGTCAGGATTCTCCTCGACGCATTTGCCCATAAGTGCCCAATGCTCAATCTGACCGGCTAAAGATCTGTGGTCGATCCGCCCGAATCTTTTTGCCTCATCTGCAAGTTTTTCGGATATTCTTACTGCTGTGGGCATGCTTGCTCCTCCAGATGATTATGTTGCAACATGTAGTCATTATACATAGTAATGTTGCATAGTGCAACCATAGATTGCTTGTTCGTTTTGAGGATAATCTTGGCCTAACCGGGTGATAATCGAGCGCAGCGAAGCGAAGGGAAAGAACGCCAACCATCAGCCGCGCGCGGCTTCGCACGTCGGTTGCATGGTTTTGTTAGCCATTCCGAAGAACGTTGCGATGGAGTCTCTTCGCATAAATCCTCCGGATAACTGCTGACACAACTTTGACCTCATGCTCCAGATCCACGTCGAGATCTGCGGGTGAGCCCGTGTGAACAATCTGGCTTCTGAGAGCGTATGCGTCGTCTATGACACCCACTGCCTCCGGATCATCAGGCAGCACTTCACGTACTAAGCGCTTAAGTGCCTGTCGGATCGATTCTCGGCGAAGTTGAAGGAGGCGACCTTCGAGAGATTGGCGGTGTTCGTCGGGAATTTCGTCCGAAGCCTTCAATTGGGCTACGGAGTTAGTTACGAATTTGAGTATCGGCTCCCCGTATTCTGCCTCGACAGCTAAGGGCTCCAATGCCGACACGACCGATAGAAATACAGCTCGTTGGCTCGACTCCATCCGAGCAGCGCAGAAGATCTCCATTGACAGGAGAAGCTTCTCATCAGGTTCTTGCAGATCACCGAATGCATCGTGCAGTTCACCTAGAACAACTTCTGGTGCGAAGCAGAGCTCTCCGAAGGCTTCCAGGCGAACGCCGTCAGATCGATTTCGTTCAAAAACTGCTGCTGGCTTGTAACTTTGATACTCAAGCCGGAGCGGGAAGTCAGTGCTGATCGACATCCAAAGGAGCGCCTGAACGAGCCGACGGCCAGCAGCCTCGGCCGCTGCGGCCGTTGGAAAGCCTTCGAGCGTGACAACAAACTTCTTTCCACCTTCCCACGGTGCTGTTCTCGCAGGAGCGATGGTCAAGAACGCGCCAGTGCTCAACGGTACGGATGCGTTCTCAACATTGCCAATGGCCCCGCCGGTTTGAAGATGAATACGAACGGCCACACCATAGGGCCGCTTGTTGGGTTGACCTACAATGATCGCTCGTTCATCTGCTGGTGGTTTCTTCTTCATGCTAGTCAGCGGCTAACGCGCCGGTCACGCGCCGCTTTTGGGCGCGTCGCTGTGGACCGGCAGGTTATTACTCATCTGTATTTTTTCGGGAACCAATCTTTACCTGCGAGCCATAGAAAGATGTCGATTTCTCGCAAGGTAAACTTATCGAGTTTGTAAAAGCCTTGAAAGTTTCTGATGACCTTGATAAGTCGACCGTAGTTTTTCAGATCGACCTTGTCGAAGCTATCGAAGTTGTCTCTTGATTTATAATGCAACAACATCTTTTCAACAAATGAATCATAGATCGGATAGCTGGTGGGTTTGTGATGGCTACAGTACTTTGAGGCGAACGAATAAAAATTCTTGTTTTTGTTCTTGATTGATATTTGTGCTATGTCGTTCACAAGAGAATAGTCGTCTGTTTTTAGCCTATCATCAATATCCTTCGTGAGAATATGCCTGGCAACAGAATATGTGTCGAAAATATTGGTGCTGTAGAAATCGTTGAGGGCGCTTACTTTCAGCAACACGTGTTCAATTTCCTTGTTCTCTGGACACAGATTTTGAAAGAGGAGGCCGAGCGATGCCTCCTGGAGTCGGTAATTTTCTAATTGTTTCCACTTGGCAAGATAGTCTGATAAGAGGTCGCACGTCGGCGTCAACGGTTCTGACATTATTGCTTCACGTTGCGTAGTCTGTTCCGTCCGCCTCACGACATTGTCTTTACCTACGCCATTACTGACATGGCCAACCTGCCCTAGAGAGAGCACCAGCCTTATTGGTTTTAGTGTTTTATCGACAACTACTTGGCCGCTAGTGCGGGAGACACCATAAATCTGTGCGAGGAGAGCATGGTCAACATCACTGTAATGTCCTTGTGCCACATTGCGGCGATGAGATTCAGTATCGTAGTAATCAGGAAATCTCGTCTTGATGACTTCTCGAATTTGTTGAGGCGTCATACCTTCCGGAGTCGTTCGCAAGATTTGACAAATGATGTCAGCAAAACTCAAATCGATCTCCCTGATTTCAAAAATAACAAATTATTATCTGAACGACTTCTGTTAAAGATATCATAGGGGGCATATGAAGTCAAAGAGAAAAGACTTGGCTAACTGACTGATGTAATTATGAATATAGCGACAAATAGTCAGAAAAGAATATCGGTAGAGAGATGTGGGCTTGCCATCAGGCGGCCTGCCTGTAAGACGCGACTACGCGGAGCTGAGCATCAATCCCAAACGGAGATGGCTCATGCAAACAATCCCGGCGGATATCATCGAGCTTTATCCCAAAATTGTCATTGGATTCGACCAAAAGCGCTCAGAGCCAGGCTGGACTGGCAACAGAGCGGATTTATCCGGCGAAGCGGCACATACAGGACGTATGTGCGAGGCGAATACCTCGGAGGATAGCTGGACGCCGTCCGAGAAGCGGGGCCCCCGAAAATGTCGATGACTTTTCGGGATGGCAGTTGAGCGGCGTTGCTTGTCCTGTCAGGCTTAATGACCATTCTCGGTTGAATGAAGTTTTTGGCTGCGGGCATTGCCGGTGCAGGGGCGGATAACGTTATCTCCTGATCCAGTCCCGTCCCGCGCAGCTTGACCGCCTGTTTTTGCGGGCCGCCGAAAGGGCGCATGTCATTTCCGGCCATTTTCTGCGGTGGTATTGTGCAGGCGCGGATTGTTTTTGACCGGATCGTCTGTTTCGCGGAGGTCCGGAAATGCGCTACAATGAAGCATGCAACTGCGCAATAAGACCATTGACGAAATCATAACGTTCCTTTCGAAGTACCTGCATGGCAAGTCCAGTTCCCTGAAACTCGCGCTGATCGCCTTTTTCTCGCGGGGACATCTGCTGGTGGAAGACATGCCGGGACTCGGCAAGACGACGATTGCGATCGCCATTGCAAAAGCGCTCGGCATGAATTTCGGCCGTATCCAGTGCACGAGCGATCTGTTGCCGAGCGATATCACCGGGCTTTCGATGTTCAACAAGGACACCAGTGCGTTCGAATTTCATCCCGGTCCCATCTTCAACAATATCGTGCTGGTGGACGAGATCAATAGAGCCACGCCGAAGACGCAGAGCGCGCTGCTGGAGGCGATGGCCGAGAAGCAGACGACGATCGAAGGGAAGACCTACAAACTGATCCGGCCCTTTTTTGTGATCGCCACACAAAATCCGGTGGAGCAGTTCGGCACGTTTCCGCTGCCGGAGTCACAGCTCGACCGTTTCATGATGAAGATCAGTGTCGGGTATCCTGACCGGAACGCCGTGATGGAGATCCTGAAGTCCGGCAGCCGCCGGGAAGAGCTATACGACATCGTTCCGATGATGACGAAAGAAGATGTTATTGCGATCCAGGACGATATCCGGAAGAGCGTGGTGATTTCCGACAGAGTGCTTGACTATATCCTGGATATCGTTGAGGCGACGCGATCGAGCAAATTCATTCTGGCAGGCATCTCGACGCGGGGAGTGCTCGCCATTCAGGCGACTGCGCAGACCCTGGCCTATTTCAGCGGACGCGATTACGTGATTCCCGAGGATGTCAAGGTGCTTGCACCCTATACGGTGCCGCACCGGCTCATTTACCGGGAAGAATACGGCAGCGTCGATAAAAAGGAGATCATCCAATCGCTCGTCGAGCAGATACGCCTCCCGGTGTGATCCGGATCTCGAAGGCCGGATGGCTGTACATTGCGGTTACGCTCCTGCTCGGGTTCGGTGCAGTCAATACCGGCAACAATCTGATCTACCTCATCGTATCGGTTTTCCTCAGCTATATGGCGCTTTCCGGGTTCCTCGGCCGGCACAATCTGTCTGCGGTAGAGGTACACTTCTCTCTGCCCGATGAGGTGTATGCGGGCACGGAATTCCCCCTTGCGGTCACGCTCAGAAACCGGAGACGTTTTTTTCCGGTATTTCTGATGAAGGTGATCATCGAAGGGAGGGAAGTGGTGTTTCCATTCGTTGATGCCGGACGGGAAGAGACGCTCCATGTTTCGTGGGAATTCAGTCAACGTGGCGCCTACCGGTTTGAGCGGGTCCGTATCTGTTCGGTGTTTCCGTTCAGTTTCTTCACCCGCTGCCGGGGACTCTCCGCCGATCATGCCGGTATCGTTTTTGCCCGGCCCAGGCGGTGCGCGCTCTTTCAGGAGGCGTCGTCCGCGCAGAGACGGATGCAGGGTGAGCGGTCGCTCGACGCTGCCGGATTCGATGCTGAGCCCATTTCCGTCCGCGATTATGTTCCGGGCGATCCGTTGAAATATGTCCATTGGAAAGCGACGGCGCGCACCGGCTCGCTGAAAACCAAGGAACTCGCGTCCCTGGTACACGAACCCGTTGTCGTGGAGTTCGAACGCGTGCAGATCGAAGACCTTGAAGAGCGGATTTCGTGTGTCACCGGCTTTATCCTCCACATGTGTCAAAAGGGCATACCCGTCGGTCTCTCCTGCGGGGACAGACTCTTCAAGCCGGCGTTGTCAACCGCGCACAAGCGGGCAATGCTCCGGGAACTGGCGTTGTATGGCCGCTGAAAGCGTCCGCATCGAAGCGGTTGTAAAGGTCCTGACGTATGCGATCTGCATGCTCTCGTTTGTCATGGTTGCGCGTCCGGCCGGGCTTGTCTATGCATTGATCTTTCTTGCAATGGCCGCACTTTCGGTGGCATTCGAGCGGCAGGCGCGGTTTGTCGTGCCGCGGTGGGTGCTGAACCTCATGGCGCTCGTCATTCTTGTCATGAGCCTGTTCCGTATTTCGCTTGCAGACCCGGTAACGCCGGTGCTCCAGATGCTCCTGCTGATGGTCGGCATCAAGCTCCTCGAACAGAAAGGGTTCCGGGACTACATGCAGATCTATCTGCTTTCGGTCTTTCTGCTCGCCGGCTCTGCGCTGGTTTCGATCGATATGGATTTTCTCGCCGCCCTGATCGCGCTCATGTATTTGCTGTCAACCGCCATTGTGCTGCTGACCTATTATGTCCAGGATGCCCGGCTCGAAGTCTCACGGCCGGTCGTGCGGCGCATGCTCGCGACATCGCTGCTGATTCCGACGATCGCGTTGCCCTTGAGCCTCCTGTTTTTTATCGTCATGCCGCGTTCGACGTTTCCGCTCATGACGTTTCTGAACCGCGGCTCGGGCGGCTCCAGCGGATTCAGCGAGCAGGTTTCGCTGGGCGATGTTGCCGGGATTCAGGAAAACACGCTCTTTGCTTTTCGGGCGGAGATGCAGCGCATTGATGACGACGCATTGTACTGGCGCGGAATCGTGCTCGATACCTTCGACGGCCAGAAGTGGACCCGTTCGGCCGACAGATCCGGCGCCGCGGAGTATCAGTCTGCGCGTGGACCGGTCGTGCAGCAGGTTATCTATCTGGAACCGTACCAGAACCGGTATCTTTTCGCGCTTGACCGGCCGATGTCCGTTTCCCTGCGGCAGGCGCAAATGGCCTCCGATCTGACGATAACCCTGCCCCGGGTCTTTGAGCGGAGAATCCGTTATGAAGCGGTCTCGGCCCCGATGGCGCAGACCGCATCCCGTGAAGCGATTTCCCCCAAATATACCCGGCTGCCCGAGCGTCAGTGGTCGGAGGTGAGGGCGCTGGTCCGTTCGGTAACCGGCCGTGCGCGGGGCGCGGAAGCGGCAGCGGCAATAGCGGCGCATCTTCGCGACAGCGGGCGGTATACCTATGCGCTGCAGTCGCTTCCCCAGGGGGGCGATCCGGTGCAGACCTTTCTTTTTGAGGTGCGGCGGGGCAATTGCGAATACTTTGCCTCGTCCATGGCGGTAATGCTGCGGATGATCGATATCCCGGCGCGGCTGGTGGGCGGGTATCGGGGAGGCTATTACAATGAAGTTGCGGGGTATTATGCGGTGCCGCAGAAAAGCGCGCATGTATGGGTGGAGGCGCATATTGACGGACAGGGGTGGGTGAGGTTTGATCCGACGCCTTCCTCTGCGGAGACCTATTCAGCCGCTGTGGAGCGGAGTTTTGCGCTGAAGATGCGCATGCTCATGGACTCGGTGCAGTATGCGTGGAACGCGTTCGTGATCAGCTATGACTTCGAGAAACAGATGCGGCTCTTCCAGACGATGCGGGACAGCGCCCGGAATATGGATACCCGGTTGTCATTGAGCAAAAATGATCTGGCGGTGTTTGGTGCCGTGCTTGTTTCATGCGCTCTTGCCGCGGCCCTTGTGTGGTATCTGAAACATCGCCCAGGACCGGAACAGCGTCTGCTCGGGGAGTTCCTTTCGTGTCTGGCGCGGTCCGGCTATGCGCGGCGGGACGGTGAGGGCCTTTCGGAGCTGGTTTCCCGGATTTCGCAGACCGAGCTCCGTGATGAAGCGGGCAGTTTTGTGGAACGCTATCATCGCTGTTACTACCGCGACGGGGCTTTCGATGCAGAATCTTTGCGCGGGTTGGGCCAAATTCTTCAAAAAATCAAGCAAATTCAAACTGATACATGATTGTGACAATCCGGTGACAATTTTCGTGGGGTTTGGTGTAAAATGAAATCACGATGGTAAATTTCCACACTTTGAGGAGGCTGCCATGAATGACGAAAAGATTGTCGAAGTGCTGAAGTCCGAAAACGATGATTTCCGCAAGCTGTACAGTGAACACCGGCATCTGGACGAACTGCTCAATGACTACAACGCAAAACACTACCTCTCGCCCGACGAAGAAATCGAAAAAAAACGACTGCAGAAAGAAAAACTCTACAAAAAAGATAAAATAGCGGCTTTTATCCGGGATTATCGGGCGCATCAGCCGCAAGCCTGAGTGCCGGATACCCACAAAACCTGTCTGTTGCAATCCATGACGAAAACGTGAAAGGGATCGTATTGCCATGAGAAGCAAGACCATCAAATCAGGACTCGAACGGGTTCCGCATCGCGCGCTCCTGTACGCCACCGGCATCCCGCAGACCGAAATGGACAAACCGTTCATCGGTGTCGCAACCAGTTTTACCGATCTTATTCCGGGTCACATCGGCATGCGCGACCTCGAACGATTCATCGAAAAGGGCGTTCATACGGGAGGAGGATATCCGTTCTTTTTCGGCATTCCGGGCATCTGCGACGGCATTGCCATGGGGCACAAAGGCATGCATTATTCGCTTGCCTCGCGGGAGCTGATCGCCGACATGGTCGAGACGATTGCCGAAGCGCACCGGCTTGACGGTCTTGTCCTCCTGACCAACTGCGACAAGATTACCCCCGGCATGCTCATGGCCGCGGCCCGGCTCAACATCCCGAGCATCGTCGTCACCGCCGGCCCGATGATCTCGGGGCATCATCGCGGCAGGAGGCTCAATCTCACCAGTGACACCTTTGAGGCGGTCGGCAAATTCAAAAAGGGTCTGATCGATCAGGCTGAGCTCCAGACGCTCGAAGTCTGCGCCTGTCCGGGTGCCGGCTCCTGCCAGGGCATGTATACGGCAAACACGATGGCGTGTGTTACCGAGTCGCTCGGCATGAGTCTGCCCGGCTGCGCAACGGTCCCTGCGGTCATGGCGCAGAAGCGTCGCATTGCTTTTGCGAGTGGTCAACGGATCGTCGAACTGGTGAAGAAAAATATCACCCCGTCGAAAATCCTCACTCCCGAGGCGTTTCATAATGCGATTACCGTGGATCTTGCGCTGGGCGGATCGACGAATACGGCGCTGCATATCCCCGCCATTGCGCATGAAGCGGGCGTAAAGCTGCCGTTGGAGACCTTTGACCATATCGCACGCCGGACGCCGCACATTGCAAGCATGATTCCCAGCGGCCCGCACTATATGGAGGACCTTGATCATGCAGGCGGTATTCCGGCGGTGCTGAAGCAGCTGAAAGAGCTGCTCAAGCCGAATCCGACCGTGTCCGGCAAGGATGTTCTGGCGATTGCCGATGCGGCCGTTGTCATGGATTCCGAAGTTATCCGTCCGATGGCGAAGGCGTATCATAAGCAGGGGGGCATTGCGATTCTCAAGGGCAATCTTGCTCCGCAGGGCTCGGTGGTCAAGCAGACGGCGGTCTCCAAGAACATGATGAAATTCGAGGGGACCGCAAAGGTGTACGATTCCGAAGAGGCGGGCATGAAGGCGATCCTTGCCGGTGAAATCAAGGCCGGTGACGTTGTGGTCATCCGCTATGAGGGGCCCAAGGGAGGACCGGGCATGCGCGAAATGCTCTCGCCGACATCGGCTATTGCGGGCATGGGCCTGACTGAATCAGTTGCCTTGATAACGGACGGACGGTTTTCGGGCGGCACCCGCGGCCCGTGCATCGGGCACGTTTCGCCTGAGGCGATGGAGGGCGGGCCGATTGCCCTTATTCGTGACGGAGATCGCATTCGCATCGATATTGCGAAACGTACGGTTGATCTGCTCGTGTCAGATGCGGATCTGGCAAAACGCCGGGCAGCCTGGAAAAAGCCGCAGCCGAAGATCAAGAAAGGCTGGCTCTCCCGCTACGCACAGATGGTGTCGTCCGCCGGTACCGGTGCAGTGATGAACGGAGAGTAGCTTTCATGGTATGCTACAGGGCACGCGGGCGTAACTCAGTGGTAGAGTGTTAGCTTCCCAAGCTGAAGGTCGCGAGTTCGAATCTCGTCGCCCGCTTGTTCTGTCAGCGAAAGGCCCCTCCCCGGAGGGGCTTTTTTTGTGCTCAGGCGTTTCTGACACGCCCGATGAACCGGACTTCGGGAATACCCCCCAGGTTGGTTCGGGTTTGACACCGGATGGCGATTCTGTTAGTTTGAAGAGTGACCGGGCGACCGGAAAACCTTTCTGTGGGGCGGTATGGCTGCCAAAGATCAGCAAATACTTCTTGTTGAAAATGCGCTTGACATCGTACAGGGGACCGGAGCGGAGAAGCTCTTCCTGTTTCTGAACGATGCAGCCGAGTGCCGCTGGTTCGCGAAGGCGCAGATTTCTGATCGTCAGCACATTGTGCTGGTTGTCCCAAAGCTGATTGATATTCGTGATGCCGAGCTGAAGAAGAGTTGCGCTGCAGTCGTCAGGAGTTGGTCGGGCAACCAGACGCGCTTTTCACGCATCAAATATGCATTTCTCCATGGCGTCATTCAGGGAGTGATCCGGCCCGACAGTCGTCTGGTCTGCCTGCTCGGTCCGCACGGCAAGCCGCATCTTGATACGATCACGATTCACGATCTGAAACATTCCTGGAGCGAGGAGTATCCGTTTGATGTCGAGGCGCTGATTCACAACAAGGCGTTTCATACGATCATGGCGGTCATCGATATTGCGCTCGATATCGGGGCGCTCGGGCGCGAGGGCAAATCGGTCGGTACGATTTTCGTGATCGGCGATTCGGATGCGGTGATGGCGTCCTCACGTCAGGTTGTGTTCAACCCGTTCAGGGGGTATCCCAAAAAAGAGCGTCTCATCACACTGCCGCAGGTGGTGGAAAGCCTGAAGGAGCTTGCGAAGCTGGATGGGGCTATCGTTATCTCGTCCGATGGTGTCGTCGAAGCCGCCGGGCGCCATCTCGAGGCTGCACCGGTTGCGGAGAAAAAATTCGGCGGCCTCGGCGCTCGCCACCGCTCTGCCGCCGGAATGACACGAAAGACCGATGCGGTTGCTATCGTCGTTTCCGAAAGTACCGGAAAGGTCACGCTCTTCAAGCACGGGCGCATTGTCGCAACGCTGGAACCCCTCATCAGCCGGCGGGTGGTTTAGCGACTCGTCAAAACCCCTTCGAGTCGAGAAGT
The DNA here is from genome assembly GCA_012517735.1 of Nitrospiraceae bacterium. Lineage (GTDB taxonomy): Bacteria > Nitrospirota > Thermodesulfovibrionia > Thermodesulfovibrionales > Dissulfurispiraceae > JAAYUK01. The sequence goes on along the minus strand of JAAYUK010000075.1, from coordinate 302 downwards.
GCAGCGCTGAATAGTGCATACCCGCATTTCATGAATCCCCCCCAAGAAAATATATTTTGCGAGTATAGCACAGAATCTGGTGCGCATAGGTGACTATCTGAAGGCAGACGCTGTGATAGAATAAATAAAGGTATGTCGGATATGGGCGCTATTTCCGGGACGGATACCGGAACGGCCGGGAGGCTTGTTGGGCGTGCAGGGCGGCAATCAATCGTTTCACGACATCCGCAAGCTGGTCCATGAACTGAACGTTCTGCGGCGTCATGTCGGTTCGTATCCTGCTGCGCATCCGGTTGTCGTAC
>JAAYUK010000074.1 GCA_012517735.1 Nitrospiraceae bacterium | reverse complement strand
TGGGCCCCTGCTCAACCCTCTTTTTCAAAAAGCGCCTTGACAAAATCATCCGCATCGAAATCCCGCAGATCATCGGCTTTTTCGCCGATTCCGATCAGCTTGATCGGAATGCCGAGCTCCTTGTAGATCGCAAAGACAATTCCGCCTTTCGCCGTTCCGTCCAGTTTGGTCATGACGATACCGCTCAGGCCGACCGCCTCATTGAAAATGCGCGCCTGCTGCACGGCATTCTGTCCGGTGGTCCCGTCAACAACCAGCAGGATGTCATGCGGTGCATCGGGGATTGATTTTTTGATGACCCGGTTGATCTTCCGGAGCTCGTCCATGAGCTGCGTCTTGTTGTGGAGCCTCCCCGCGGTGTCGATGATGACCACATCGGCATTGCGGGATTTCGCGGCTTCGACCGCATCAAACGCCACTGCAGCAGGATCCGAGCCCTGCTGATGCTTGATGATGGAGGCCCCGGTGCGCTCAGCCCAGATTTCGAGCTGTTCGACGGCCGCCGCCCGGAAGGTATCCCCTGCAGCCAGCACAACGGCCTTGCCTTCATCGACATACCGCTGCGAAAGCTTGCCGATCGTGGTCGTCTTTCCGGCGCCATTCACGCCAACCATGAGGATGACGTATGGCTTGATGCCTTCTGCCACGAGCCGCTGAGGATGGCCGAGCAGCTTCGCCATTTCGGCGCGGATGCAGGTCATGACGTCGTCGGAGTTTTTGACCGCCCCCGAACGGACTTTCTGTCTGAGCAGCTGGATGATGTCGTCCGCAGTGCCCGCGCCGACATCTGCACCGATGAGAATCTCTTCGATCTCGTCGAGCAGCGATTCATCGATGGTGCGATTCAGCAGCACCGATTCCACACGCTCGACGAAGTTTTTTCTGGTTTTTGAGAGTCCTTCCTTGAGCCGGTCAAAAAATCCCATGGCAAAAATAAAGGTCAACAACCGCACCTGCGTGCAGTTGCTGACCTCTTCCTTTCCGAGTTACTTCAGGAAAATCGCGAGGCCGTTCTTTTCCTTCTGCACCTTGAGCCTGGCAGCCTGCAGGAGCTCCACTCTGAGCACGATACCGTCTTTTTTCGGATCGCTGTCTACCAGCACGTCACCGACCCATGCGGAGTCGAGCCGCTGCGGCAGCGAAAGAGCGCTGGAGGTGGCGGGCAGCTTTATCGCTACCCACTGCTTGCCGTCGCGCCGGATAATGGAAACTGCAGGCTTCACATTCTTTGCATTGACAAGGCCGAGCGACAGCTTCGGCCGTTTGTCTTCAGTAAAGGCGATATCGCGCAGTTCAGCACGCGGAGCCGCCTGTTTCGTCTTTTTTACGGATTTTTTTCCTTTTTTTGCGGTTCCCGCATCTGCCTTGGCGGCTGTCTGAGCCTGTTTTTCCGATTTTTCGAGCCGTTTTTTCACCGATGCCGGCAATTGCGTACGCTCCGGCGGATCCGTTGCAACCGCGGTGATGGTGAACGACTCCGATTTGTTGTACTGGGCATTGATTACTGCGGTTCCGTTGATAAACTCACTGGCCGGAATGCGGCCAGGGGTCAGCTTGCCGGTGCCGGTCGTGTTCAGCAATACATCCGGTCCGCTCAGGTTGTAGTTGCGGATGACATCGCCCTTCTGGTTGTACGCAGTCACCTTCACCTTGAAGCGCTGGCCCGCTACCGCGGAATCCGGTGTCGTAACCTCATAGCGGCTTGGAACTGCTTTGGCAATGCGGATTACGTCACTTTTCCCGGATACTTTCCGGCTGATCTCCGTTGCGATGAGCTGGATGTCTTCGGGATTGTCATAGCGCACCTGAACCTTTGCCTGTCCGTTCTGGAATTCATAGGCGAGGATGGTGGACGGAAACGGCTTCATGCTTCCGGTGGAGGAGAGCGTTACGCCACTGCCGCTCGCCGTATAATTTCTGACAAGGTTGTTATAGGCATCGAGGGCTACAATGGCGACCTCAAATGTTTCGCCAGCAAGGGATTCGCGTGGCGTTACGATACGGAACGAATGCAGCGGCCCGTTGGTGATCTCAATCCGGTCACTCGCGCCGCTCACGGAGGTGACAAGATCCTTGGCTTCAAACGTAAAGGCTCCGATTTTTTCCGAAAGGAGTGACAGGGTGCATACTCCTGCGACAAAATCAGGAATGCCCTGCTCCACAAGGCGGGGTTCGGTGTCACCTTTAAACAGGATATTCAGATTTTTTCCCTGCAGAGGAGCAGTCACGATGTTGCCGTAACTGTCGACTGCGGTAATGCGGACGTTGAATTTTTCCCCGGCGCCGGCGGTGCGGGGCGCGGAGATGCGGAATGCGTGGGCTTTTGCAGGCTGTACGCGGATTTCCCGCGTAACGAGCGCGATCGGGCTGGCGCTCTCAAAAACAGCGATACTGACGGTTTCTGCGGTGGTATTGCGCAGGGTAAACTGGAATGCCCCATTGCTGAATGCGCTGGCACGGAACGCAAGCGGGCTGACGGTCGCATTCCCGGTTGCAGTGAGACGGAATTCGGTGGTCTGCTCGCTGAAATTGGTGATGACGTTGTTGTATGCATCAACAGCTTGCAACTGCAAGGTGGCGGTCTCTCCTGCGACGATGCTTTCCGGTGCAATGAGGTTAAAATGGCTGAATTTTCCAGGCTTGATACTGATTTCCGCTGCGCCGGCACCGACCGGCATCAGCGCAATCACGAGGACCAGCGCGACCAGTTGCCACACCCGCCGCACTCCGTTTTGCATCATACCGTACCCCCTCCTGCGCGAGCTTGCTGCCATATCTTGATCAGCCACCCTCATGGTTGCTGTTTTCACCTGCGGTGATGAATCGGGTTTCCATAACTAGAAATATCCCGACTATAGTAGCATAAGCAGGAGAGATTTGCCACTCCGCCATTTTTGTGTCCAGCGGACGAACCCGCTTCCTCCTGCAGCCGGACAGCGTCGTTTGGGCGCGGCAAGTGGTTGAGAGAAAAATGCTTTTTCTGCTACTATGTCCGATGGCTGAGAAGACAAGGAAGGCTGGTCTTCTGCTCCGGCTGCTTGCGAAATCGATCGACCTGGGGGTTTTTCTGGTCATGGCAAAGCTTGTTCCGCAGGCAGGGGTGCTGATGGGCAGTGTTTATATGCTTATCAGCGATGGTCTGTTCGATGGCCGCAGTGTCGGCAAGAAGCTGGTGGAACTGTATGTTGTGGATGCCGAAGGCCGCCCCTGTACCATCCGCCAGTCCGTGCTCCGGAATTCCCTGATAGCCGGTGCTTGCGCGCTCACGCTGGTGCCTGTCGCCGGGTGGCTGCTCGCCCTTGCCGTATTCGCGTTCGAGGGATTGCTTCTGTTCGGCAACGCCGAAGGAAAGCGGCTGGGCGATGACTTTGCGGGCACCCAGGTTGTGGAAGGCCGAACCGGCGTTGCGACGCCGGAGGAAAGAGATATTTGAGTCGAGGAGGCGTACGTGTTTTTTCAAAATCTTCTGGGGATGTTTTCGAACGATCTGGCGATAGATCTTGGTACCGCAAACACGCTGGTGTATATCAAGGGCAAGGGCATAATCTGCAGTGAGCCCTCGGTGGTTGTGCTGCGGCGCGACAATAAAAAGCCGGTCGCCGTCGGCAGTGAGGCGAAGGAGATGCTCGGCAAGACGCCGGCGAATATTCTCACGATCAGGCCGATGAAGGACGGAGTCATCGCTGATTTCGATGCAACTGAAGAAATGCTGAAATATTTCATCGCAAAGGCGCATAACCGGAAGAGCTTCATTTCGCCGAGGGTTATTATCGGGGTGCCTTCTGCGATTACCCAGGTTGAGCAGCGTGCGGTCAAGGATGCGGCGCATGCCTCCGGTGCCCGCGAGGTGTATCTGATCGAGGAACCCATGGCTGCTGCGGTCGGAGTGGGCCTTCCGGTCGGCGAGCCGACCGGCAACATGATTGTTGACATCGGCGGCGGAACCACCGATGTGGCGGTCATTTCCCTCGACGGTATTGTATACAGCAAGGCTGTGCGCGTCGGCGGCGACAAGATGGACGATGCGATCATGGCATACGTCAAGCGGAAATACAACCTCATGATCGGCGAGAGAACTGCGGAGCATGTGAAGATCGAGATCGGATCGGCGTATCCGACCGGCCGTACCGAGCCGATGGAAATCAAGGGCCGCGACCTGATTTCGGGAATCCCGAAAGCGATCAATATCAGCGAAGACGAGGTGCGCGAAGCGCTTGCCGAAAGTGTCAGCCTCATTCTCGATACGATCAAGGTGACCCTCGAAAACACGCCGCCTGAACTGGCTGCCGATATTGTCGACAAGGGCATCGTGCTGGCCGGTGGCGGCGCTCTTCTCAAGGGGCTCGATATTTTGATCCGTGAACACACCGGCGTCCCGGTCGTCGTTCCAGACGATCCGCTTACGGCTGTTGTTCGCGGCTGCGGGGCCATGCTCGACAAACTTGAGCTCTTGCGTAAGATTTCGATCAGTACAAACTAGCCGCGGATGTGGAAAAGCAAGAAGCGGCTCGTGATCGGCATCTTCCTGGTGCTGATTCCGCTGGTCGTCATGACGCTTCAGCAGGGTCGTGGCGGGGTTGGACGCTCGCTGATCGCCCGTCCGTTTGATGCGTTGAACAGTGCTGCGGCATCGGTTTCCCGCTCCGTTGGCGAGTGGCGTGCGGCGCTGGAAGAAAACCGTCGTCTCCGTCTCGAAGTGGCGCGTCTTTTGATCGAACAGGAGCGCCAGCAGGAACTGCTCAACGAAAATCATCGTCTCAAACAGCTGCTCAATATGAAACAGTCGTCGCGTGACCGGTATATCTTTGCCCACCTGATCGGTCGGGGGTATGATCGGTTGGTTACGTCCGTGGTCATTGACCGGGGGGAGACTGACGGGGTCCGCAAGGATATGGCGGTGATTACGCCGCGGGGACTGGTCGGCAAGGTTTTGTCGGTTCGGGGAGGATATGCCGATGTGCTTCTCCTGCGCGACCCGATGTTTTCAGCGGCTGTCCGGCTCCAGCAGGGGCGTCAGGAAGGCGTTGTCTCCGGCGTCGGCGGGCGGACGCTTGTGATGAAGTATGTTCCTCCGGAAGAGCCGGTTGCGCTTGGGGAAGTCGTAGTGACGTCAGGGCTTGACGGGATATTCCCCGAAGGGCTGCCTGTTGGAACGGTCGCTTCCGTTAATCGGGAGGGCGGCGGGTTTTTCCAGCATATCGAAATCCTCCCGTTTCAGGATGATGCGAAAATCGAAGAGGTTGCGCTCATCGACAGGCGCTGAACCATGAATGTGCTTCTTTGGTCTGTTTATTTTTTTGGAGCCTTTCTCCTGCAAGCCGTGGCGTCTCCCCTGTTGGCCCCGCTGAATCTGACAGTGTTGCTGGTCGGGCTGTTCGGCCGTGCCGCCGCGCATGTGTATACCGACCAGCACGGTTTTGCGTCGCATCGTGCCGAATATGCGGCGTCATTGTTCGGTATGGGCTGTGGCCTTGTTGAGGATCTGCTCGGAGGGGGGCTGCTCGGTCCCGGCATGCTCACCAAGGGAGCGATCGGGCTGCTCTCGGCGGTCATTTTCAGTGATGTGCTGTTCCGGTGGACGCCGGTCTTCGGCGGAATCACCATGATTGCATTTACGGTTTTGGACTGGTTTGGCGAGACCGGGGCGCTGGCGGTTTTCGGTTCCTTGCCGGTGGTTTTTTCAGCGACCGTGCTCCCGCTGCTCTTTCAGTGCATTGTAAACGGAATTGCCGGCATGGTGATTCGTCCCGGACGTTTCGGAATCGCATAGCGGGGAGGGGGCATGCAGCAACGGGTTGTTCAGGTCGGATTCGTAATCATTGCCGTTGTGCTTGCCGTTCTCGTTGTCCGTCTTTTCCAGCTCCAGATTTATGACGGAGCCCGCTATCGCAAGCTTGCCGAAGAGAACCGGTTCCGCATTATCAAGATTCCGGCACCCCGGGGGATCATTTATGACCGGAACGGAATTCCCCTTGTTGAGAATGTCCCGTACTTCAGCGTGTCGATTGTTCCCGACAGCCTCAAGTCTCTGGACATCGACAGGCTTGCGTCGGTGCTGGGATTGAGTGTGGAAGAACTTCAGTCGCTCATTGCGCGGGCGGAACGAAGCCCGTTTGTCCCGATCAGGTTGAAGCACGGTCTGGATTTCAACGAGGTTGCACGTATCGAGGCACGTAAGTCAGACTTCCCCGGTCTCTTTATCGAAACCGAGATCGGCCGTGAATACCCGCTCGGGAAGGTCGCGGCGCACCTGATCGGATATCTCGGCAGGGTACCGAAAGGACAGGCGTCGAGCCCCGAATTCAAGAACCTTCCACCGGATGCGATGGTGGGCCAGTGGGGCGTAGAAAAATTGTACGATGCCGATCTGCGCGGCACTGCCGGCGAACGAATTATCGAAGTGAATGCCCTCGGCCGCGAACTCAGACTGGTGCAGCAGCGGCAGCCGGTGGTCGGCAAGGATGTGCATTTGAGTATCGACGTCGGCATCCAGAAGGCGGTCGAGCATTCGTTCGGGGAAAAAGCAGGAGCGATCGTCGCGATCAATCCCCAGTCTGGCGAGATTCTTGCGCTTGAGAGTTTCCCGTCCTTTGACCCGAATGTCTTTGCTCAGGGCATCAGCGGTGCAGACTGGAAAGAGCTTATGGAGAGCAAGAAAAAACCGATGCTGAACCGGGTGCTCCAGAGTCAGTATCCTCCCGGCTCGACGTTCAAGATCATAACGGCCATAGCAGCGCTGGAAGAAGGGGTTATCGATCCGGCTACCCGGGTAAACTGCGGTGGCGGAATTGCGCATGGGAGCCATTTTTTCGGGTGCTGGAAAAAAGGCGGTCATGGGCCGATGGATTGGCATGATGCGCTGGTGAATTCATGCGATGTGTATTTTTATGAAGTCGGCAAGCGTCTTGGTATCGACAGGTTGCACAAGTGGGCGGTAGCATTCGGCCTGGGCAGGGAGACCGGCCTTCCGCTCATGAAGGAACGACCGGGTCTGATGCCGAATGAAGAGTGGAAAAAGGAGCGACGGAATCTTCCGTGGTATCTGGGCGATACGTATATTTCCTCCATCGGCCAGGGCGCGGTTACCACGACGCCGATACAGATGGCGCAGGTAATGGCGTCTGTTGCAAACGGAGGGCGCATATACAAGCCGACGCTTATCAAGGGCGCGTATGATCCGGTCAGAACGGTTGCGCTGAAGCCAGACACTGTGCAGCGCATCAGGAAAGCCCTGCATGATACCGTTGCCGTGGGAACGGGCAAGAATGCCTTTTTGCCCTATGTGTCGGTCGGCGGCAAAACCGGGACTGTGCAGGTTGTCAGTAAAACGAGCGGGCTGAAGGGTGAAAAGTATATGGATCATGCATGGTTTGTGGCATTTGCGCCCACCGACGCTCCTGAGATTGCCATGGCGGTCTTTGTGGAGCATGGCGGCGGCGGCGGTGCCGTGGCCGCACCGATCGCGAAGACGGCGATCGACGCATATTTCGGGCCGAAGCGCCGGGGCGGCAGACCGGCGGAAAAGAGCGTTCCATCCCGTGCCGCGGAACAGGAGGCGGGCAGTGCTCAACATTGATCGTCGGCTCGTGAAGGGATTTGACTGGCTGACTTTCGGTATCGTTTTTCTGCTTGCCGTCATCGGGATCCTTACCATTGCGAGTGCCACCCGTCCGGTGATTGAGGGCGCGGAACGACCCGATTTTTATCTCAAGCAGATCATCTGGCTCTGTTTCAGCATGATAGCGCTTTTCGTCGTTGTGGCATTCGATTACATCTGGTTGCAACGGTTTGCCTATGTTTTTTACGCATTCGGGTTGTTGTTGCTGCTTTTCGTGCTCGTTGCGGGGAAATCGAGCCTTGGCGCGCAGCGCTGGATCAGCATCGGGCCCCTGACCTTTCAGCCGTCCGAGTTTTTCCGGCTTGCGTTTATCGCCGGATTTTCCGCGTACCTGACCAGCGGGCTTGCCGGAGGCCATGCACGGCTCGGCTGGAAGGGTATCGTACTGTTCGGGCTGCTGCCGATGGGGCTGATCATGAAGCAGCCCGACCTTGGCACGGCGATTCTTCTGATGGCTCTTTTTGTTGTGTTGTGTCTGGTTCGCGGTCTCAGCCGGCGGCTGCTGGTGCTGGTGCTTGCGATCAGTCTGCTCGCAGCCCCGTTTGTCGGTCATATTTTCTGGGATCATCTCAAGGAATACCAGAAGAATCGATTGATCGCCTTTCTCGACCCCGACGTCGATCCTTCGGGAATCGGCTACCAGATCAACCAGTCGAAGATCACCATCGGGTCCGGAGGGTTGGCCGGCAAGGGGTATCAGCAGGGAACGCAGGGACCGCTTCGTTTTCTGCCGGAAAAGCATACCGACTTCATTTTTGCGGTTTTTGCGGAGGAATGGGGATTTCTCGGAAGCCTCGTTCTGGTGGGGCTGTACCTGATGCTTTTTCTGCGCGGGCTTGATACCGCGCTGAAAGCGAAGGACGAGTATGGAAGGCTTGTCGCAACGGGCATTACCGCAATGTTTTTTACGTATTTTACCGTGAATATCTGCATGACCCTCGGCATGATGCCGGTGGTCGGGGTCCCCTTGCCGTTTGTGAGCTACGGAGGGACAGCGCTGCTCAGCAACTTTATCGCAGCCGGTATTCTGATCTGCATCAGAACGAGGAGATTCGAGCTGTTTTATCCGCAGATATGGTAAATTAACATACAGTATTCAGATTGCAGCGGTCAGGATTCAGAGGGATCTCTCCGGCGTGGCACGCCGCGCCCGCCTTCTCCGATAATCTCGAAAAGTCCTTTTCCCTGGCCCAAAAAATTCGGGAGGATACCATGAAAGTCATCGAAGGCGATCTTCAGGCGAGCGGCCTGAAATTCAGTATCGTCGTCAGCCGTTTCAACGATTTTATCACCACAAAACTGCTGGAAGGCGCTCTTGACGCGCTGGTGCGACATGGTGCGAGCGATGCCGATATTGAAGTGGTTCGGGTCCCGGGAGCGTTTGAGATTCCGCTGGTCGCCAAAAAGCTCGCGGCAAAAGGCGCGTCACATGCGATTATCTGTCTCGGCACGGTCATCCGGGGGGCGACTCCGCATTTCGATTATGTAGCGGGAGAAGTTTCGAAAGGCATTGCCCAGGCGTCGCTGGAGACCGGTGTCCCGATTGCCTTCGGCGTGGTGACGACCGATACGATCGAGCAGGCTGTCGAGCGTGCCGGGTCAAAGTCTGGCAACAAGGGCTGGGATGCCGCGGTTACGGCGATCGAAATGGCCCAGGTGCTGAAACGCCTTTAGGTATCGATGAAACGCCGCAATGCGCGGGAGTACGCGCTTCAGTTTCTGTACCAGATCGACTTTCTCGAAGTCGGTGCGTCGGAACATGCCTTGCGTGATACGCTGGGAACCTTCTGGGCAGGCGTTACGGAAAAAGACGGAGATGTCCGGGCTTTTACCGAAGACCTGATTCTCGGCACGATCGGCAATCTCACCCCGATTGATCGGGAGATTCAGCGGGCAGCCGACAAATGGGACCTCGGCCGCATGGCGAGTGTCGATCGAACGATTCTTCGTATCGGTGCATATGAACTGCTGTACCGGCCCGATATCCCCGGTGCCGTTTCGATCAATGAGGCGATCGAGATCGCCAAAAAATACTCGACTGCCGACTCTGCCTCGTTCATTAATGGCCTGCTGGATCGCATCGCCCGTGAGGTTCGGAGCGGAGAAAAGAAAAACGCCAAAAAGCCGTTGCAAAGCTGATTGAATCGTAGTATAGTCTCTTCACAGAGAAGAACGGCTTTCTGGAGGTGTATCTCCCATGCTTTCGACGGGCAATGCTATAATTCGCAATAAAATCAGGCAGTTTGCCAACCTCCCCACGCTGTCCCTTGTCCAGACCAAGCTGCTCCAGACCATCGGCAACCCTAAGGCGAATGTCGAAGATATCGCCGCGGTCATTCGCCATGATCCGACCTTGTCTGCCAGAATCGTTGCCGTCGCCAACTCCCCGTTTTTTGGCTGTCCGGGCAGGGTTGAGAGTCTTGAAAAGGCGATTCTCATGATCGGTTTCGATTATGTCAAGGGCATAGCCCTGAGCATCTGCATTTTCAGCTTTTTCCCGCAGACGAAATCATTGCGGAGCCTCTGGGCGCATGCGTATGCGGTTGCTTCCCTTGCCGGCAAGCTGAGCGGCCGCATTCCCGATGCCGACAGCAGCAGCTCGTTTCTGGCCGGGCTGTTGCATGATATCGGCAGGTTTGTGTTCATGAAAATTTATGCTGATGAGCCCCAGCCGGACCGGAATGATGAGATATTCGAGCTGAAAGGACGCGAACTGCTCCAGGCTGAGACGGAGACCCTGTTCTGCACCCATGCCGATGCCGGGCGGTGGTTTCTCGAAAGCCTTTCTTTTCCCGAGGATATTATTGATGCGGTCGGGATGCATCATGCCCAGGCCGGGAAGGTTTCTGCAAACGGACTGGTTCCGGTGGTCTACCTTGCCGACGGCATTATGGGGTTGGGGAGCCCTGACCTGGCCGGAGACGGGGAGTGGACGGACGAGCATGAAGCGGTGCTGGCAAGATGCGGGATGGGGGAAGCCGACAAGGAACGCATGATTGCTGAAGTGAAAGCCGAGGAGTCCGCCACGCGCTCTTTTTTCAATCTCTAATGCCCCGGAATCAGTCCAGCGGCAGATTCTGCGGGTTTCCTGCTCCGGCGTTCAGAATGTAGGACAAACACTGATAGAAAAAACAGACAGAGCCCGACATTTCCCTGTAACCGTGAAATGGCACAATTTATAGTGCGGTAACATATGCGTTTCCTGTCTTTGTCCGAACCGGACTGCTGACGGATGACCGACGCGCGGAGTTGGTTCCGGCGGCGGTTTGTCAGTCAATGCGGTTCGTTTAAGGAAACGACTAATTTGAACGCGCACAGCTGATACCAGCGCGTGGGGCGTGTTTTGCAGAACGATCGTCCCGCAGGATAATGCAAGAGAGCGCCGTGCCCCGGTGTTCCGAGTATACCCAAGGAGGAGAAGTACATGGCACAAGGGATTTATGTAGCAAGTGCAGAGGCCCAGACCGACAAGGCAATCGTTGTTCTCGGTATGATGGAGCTGCTCTGGCACCAGACCCAGAAGGTCGGGTTCTTCCGTCCCATCATCAAGGACGAGGAGGACAGGGACCCGATGATTCATCTGGTCAAGAGCCGGTACAATCTGAAGTTCCCGTATGATGACATGTATGGCTTTACGCACGATATTGCGCGTGACATGATCGCTGCAGACCGGTATGACGAGTTTCAGAAGCTGATTATCGAAAAATACAAAAAACTTGAAGCGCAATGCGATGTCGTGCTGGTTGCGGGCACCGATTTCACCGGCGTCACGACGCCGCTTGAGTTCGATTTTAATGTTGACGTCGCGAACAACCTGAATTGCGTCATGATCCCGGTCGCGCGCGGGTTCGGCAGAAACCTGACCGATATCAGCGAGGCAGTCACCGCGCTTGTCGAGTCTCTTGAAAAGCGAAAGTGCGATATCCTTGCCATTGTGGTCAACCGCGTTTCGACCGATCTCGTCATTGACGCGGCTGTCCGCCTCAAGAGCGCGGCTCCGGCAGGGGTTCCGATCTATGCGATTGCCGAGAACGCAGGACTCTGGAAGCCGACGATCTGCGAAATCGCCAAAGAAATCAACGCAAAGTTCCTGAGCGGTCAGGATGGCTGTCTTCACCGTGAGGTTACCGATTACAAGGTTGCTGCAATGCGCCTTGCAAACTTTCTTGATCACGTCAAGGAAGGGACGGTTGTCATCACTCCCGGCGACCGCGATGATATTACCATCGGCAGCATTCTTGCCGATCTCTCGACCACATATCCGCGTATCGGAGGTCTGATACTCTCCGGCGGGTTCAAGCCGTCGCCGCAGATCCAGAAGCTGATCGATGGTTTCGCAAAGGATGTTGTTCCGATCCTCAGCGTGGAGGGAGACACCTTCAGCACCGCAGTCAAGGTCAGCCAGGTCGAAGGCACACTCCAGCCGGAGAATCCGCGCAAGATCGAGACCGCGCTCGGCCTGTTTGAGGCCGGGGTCGATGTGCAGGAGCTGAAGGATCGTCTGGCCGTGTCCAAGCCGTCCAGACTGACTCCGCTCATGTTTGAGTACTCGCTTATCCAGCAGGCCAAGGCAAACAAGCAGCATATTGTTTTGCCGGAAGGCGAGGAGCCGAGAATCCTTCGCGCTACAGAACTCCTGATGCTCCGCCAGGTCTGCGATATCACTCTTCTCGGCAATCCGGAAAAGATCAAGGCGAAGATTGCCGAACTGGGCCTCAAGATCGAAAAAATCAACATTATCGATCCGACCACCTCTGAATTCCGGAAGGAATACGGTGAGGCATACTACGAGGCGCGCAAGCACAAGGGCGTCACCCCGGAAATGGCCTATGACACCATGGCAGACCCGAGCTATTTCGGTACGATGATGGTTTTCAAGGGGCAGGCAGACGGCATGGTCTCCGGTTCGATCAACACCACCCAGCACACGATCCGTCCGTCTCTGGAATTCGTCAAGACAAAGCCGGGCGTCAACATCGTTTCCAGCGTCTTCCTCATGTGCATGCCGGATCGCGTTCTCGTGTTCGGCGACTGTGCAGTCAACCCGAACCCGGATGAGAAACAGCTCGCCGATATTGCAGTCAGTTCTGCAGATACCGCAGCGGCTTTCGGTATCGAACCCCGCGTTGCCATGCTTTCCTACTCGACCGGATCGTCCGGCAAGGGCAAGGATGTCGATAAGGTCATCGAGGCGACCAAACTTGCAAAAGCCGCCCGTCCTGATCTCAAGATCGAAGGCCCGCTCCAGTTCGATGCCGCGATCGACCCGGAAGTCGCATCGGTCAAGCTTCCGAACAGCGAAGTCGCGGGCAAGGCAACGGTCTTCATATTCCCGGATCTCAATACGGGCAACAATACCTACAAGGCGGTCCAGCGCTCCGCGAACGCCGTCGCGATCGGTCCGATCCTGCAGGGTCTGAACAAACCGGTCAACGACCTCAGCCGCGGCTGCACCGTCGCCGATATTCTGAACACGGTTGTCATTACCGCCATTCAGGCGCAGTTCGACAAGAAATAAGAGAGGATTCGCAGAAATGAAAGTGCTCGTTTTAAATGCAGGAAGCTCATCGATCAAGTATCAGATTTTCAACATGGACACCGAGGTTGTCCTTACCACCGGCTTGCTGGAGCAGATCGGCGAAAGCACCAGCCGTCTGAAGTACAAATGGCTTGAAAACGGAAACGGTGAAATGCAGGAGGCGGTGCAGGAAGGCCGCGTCGCCAATCATAATGAGGGGCTCAAGCTGATTCTCGACCTGACCCTGAAGCTAGGGGTCATCAAGGATCTGCACGAACTTTCCGGCATCGGTCATCGGGTTGTTCATGGCGGCGAAGCATTCTGGAAGCCGACCCTGATCAACGACAAGGTTGCAGAGGTCATTCGCGAGATGATTGCGCTGGCACCGTTGCACAACCCGGCAAATCTCATGGGCATCGAAGTGTCCCGTCAGCTCTGCCCCTCTGTCCCGCAGGTGGCGGTATTCGACACGGCATTTCATCAGACCATGCCGCCGGTCGCCTATCACTACGCGTTGCCGTACGAGTACTATAAAAACCTCAAGGTCCGCCGCTACGGTTTTCACGGCACTTCTCACCGCTATGTTTCCAAACAGTGCGCAAAATATCTCAAAAAGCCGCTGGCGGAATGCAACTTCATTACGATCCATATCGGCAACGGCGGCAGCATGACCGCAATCCGCGGCGGAAAGTCGGTCGACACCACCATGGGCATGACGCCGCTTGAAGGTCTTGTCATGGGAACCCGTTCAGGGGACATCGACCCGGCAATTCCGTTCTACCTGGCCCGCACGCTCGGCAAGCCGTTTGACGAGATCGAAACGATTCTCAACAAGCAGAGCGGCCTGAAGGGGATATCCGGGGCCAACGACATGCGCGAGATCGAGCGTCTTGCCGCCGGCGGCAACATGAACGCAAAGCTGGCGATCGACATGTTCTGTTATCGCATCAAGAAATACATCGGCGCATACTATGCCGTGCTCGGCACCGTTGATGCAATCATCTTTACGGGAGGCATCGGCGAGAATGCAGTCGAGACGCGCGAACAGATCTGCTCAGGGCTTGAGGCGCTCGGGATCGTGATGGATGCCGCGAAAAATTCCGCTCCTTCTCGTGCGATGCGTGAAGTTTCTGCCGATACATCCAGGGTCAAGATCATGGTGATCCCGACCAACGAAGAGCTCGAAATCGCAGAGCAGACGGTCGAGTGCATCAAAGGCGCATAAACGGATGACAGCAGCATGATTGTCTCGGGCGGCCCGGGGGAGTTTTCCCCGGGCCGCTTTTTTTCAGCAGCGTCCGCAGGCCTGATGACAATTCTGGAGTAATGCGGTAAAGTTAACGCATACATCATTCCGGGAGGTAACTGTGGGAGCAAAAAAAATTCTGATGCTGGTCGGCGATTTTGTCGAGGATTATGAAGTTATGGTTCCGTATCAGGCACTGCTGATGGTCGGGCACACGGTTCACGCCGTCTGTCCCGGGAAAAAAGAGGGAGAGTTCGTGCGCACGGCTGTGCATGATTTTGAGGGTGACCAGACCTATACGGAAAAGCCGGGACATAATTTTACCTTGAATGCGGCGTTTGACAAAATCAAGGCTGAAAAGTACGACGCCCTTGTTATTCCGGGAGGCAGGGCGCCTGAGTATCTCCGGCTGAATGAAAAACTTCTGAATATGGTGCGTCACTTCGCCGATGCCGGAAAGCCGATTGCCGCCATCTGTCATGGGCCGCAGATACTGGCCGCAGCAGGTGTCATTCGCGGCAAGCAATGCACTGCGTATCCGGCGGTCGGTCCTGACGTCAGGAATGCTGGCTGCAAATGGACTGATATCCCGGTTGACAAGGCAACGGTCGACGGCAATCTGGTTACTGCTCCGGCATGGCCTGCCCATCCGGACTGGCTTGCAAAGTTTCTGGTCCTGCTGGGGACGAAGATTGTCCTGTGATTTTGATTAGTGTGATTGCACTGCCCGCGTCGACCTCGTGGCCGATGGGGGCGTTGCGCTCAATGGCTTCTGACTGCGGCGGGCTCTGGGTAAACTAGCTCATCATGTCTGTCCCGAAATCTGAAACAACGCAACGGATTGCAAAGCTGCAGCGTCGGCTTGCCGATGAGGGGCTTGATGGTGCGCTCATCCTGTATCCGATCGATATTTACTATTTTTCCGGGACCCGGCAGAACGGCACGCTCTGGATTCCAGCATCTGGTGAGCCGATGCTGCTGGTGCGCAAGAGCTTCGCACGAGCGGAGCAAGAGAGCCATATTGCCGATACACGCCCGTTTCCCTCAAGCAGGGAGTTACCGCTCTTGTTCAGTCAGGAGGCGAAGCGCATCGGGCTGACATTCGATGTCCTGCCCGTGCAGTATCATGCATATTATTCCAGCGTGCTGCCCGGACGTAAGTTTATCGACATATCACTCATCAATCGTGAACTCCGCTCGATCAAGTCTCCCTGGGAGCAGGAGCGTCTGCGTGAAAACGGACGCAGACTCGCGGAGATCTTTGCGCAAATACCTTCGTTTTTTGTGCCGGGCATGCGGGAGATTGATCTTGCCGCGGAGCTTGAATACCGTCTGAAAAAGGCTGACAGCGAGGGGATTGTCCGAACCCGCTCGTTCGGCATGGACATGGTCGGCCTCACTACGTCGGGGCAGCAGGCGGCTGTTCCGGGGGGCTTTGACGGACCTGTGACCGGGGCGGGCATGTCTGCGGTATGTCCGTTCGGACCTTCCACGAAACCCATCGCCCGCAATACGCCGATACTGATCGATTATGCAGGCATCTGGAACGGTTATGTAGTGGATATCTCCAGAATTTTTGTGCAGGGAGCACTTGGCCCCGAACTTTCCCGGGCATTCTCTGTTGCCAGTGATATCGAGGCATGGCTTGCGGAGCATCTGCGGCCGGGAGCTGTCTGTGAAGATCTGTATTTGCATTCTCTCGGCATGGCACAGGCGGCCGGGCTGGGGGATCATTACATGGGATACCCCGGGGAGCAGGCACGCTTTGTCGGGCATGGGGTCGGTCTTGAGCTGGACGAGTTCCCGGTGCTGGCAAAGGGCTTCCAGTCGCCGTTACAGGAGGGGCAGACGCTCGCGCTGGAGCCCAAGTTTGTGTTTCCCGGGAAGGGAGTCGTAGGTATTGAAAATACCTGGATGGTCACGCCGCATGGCGGCGAGAAACTGACAACGCTTGCCGACGAGGTGGTTCATGTCTGATCAGCACTCTTTCGCGCTGCATGCACGCTTGAAAGCCGATACGTTTGAGGTCATTCACCTGCCGCTCTGCCGGGTTTTGCTCATGAATGACTGTTCTTTCCCATGGCTTGTTCTGGTGCCTGAGCGAATGGGTGTGACCGAGATCCATGAACTCAACGGGATCGACCGGTCGGCGTTGATTGAGGAGATCAGCCGCGCGTCAGAAGCAGTCAAGAAAGTCTATTCTCCTGACAAAATCAATATCGGCATGCTGGGCAATATTGTTTCGCAGCTGCATATCCATGTAATTGGTCGTTACCGGAATGACAGGGCCTGGCCGGGCCCTGTCTGGGGAACCGGCCCGGCCCAGCCGTATCTGGCGGAAGAGGCTGCATCAGCTTGCGAGCGGCTCGGCCGGACACTGGCATTGACCGCATAGAAACATGAACCCGGAATTGTCATTAGCCCGGCAGGGCGGGCAACGCCGCTCATTCTCGGACGGCATCCAGCCGTCCTCCGAGGTATTCGCCTGGCACATCCGTCCTGTATGTGCCGCTTCGCCGAATAAATCCGCTCTGTTGCCAGCCCAGCCGAGCTCTGAACGCTTACGGTCGAATCCTAATGACAGTTTTGGAATGAATCGTATGACGAAGTGTGTGCGATGCCCCCGATGCGGGGCACAAAGGGGACATCAGGCGGGATACGATACCATCACCAGCCGGTAGCATCTGAGGCAGCGGCTTGCTTCCTTCCGGGCTTCGGCAGGGGTGAACCCAAGGTCTACTTCACGAAAATCATGTTTGCGGAGTTCAGCGTCTTCATGGCGGACCGGCATGCGCGGAACGCCGCCTGGAATCTCCATCTTCTCTTTTGCATCAAAGACCTTGAGTTCCGCAAGAAACGACTCGTAATGCTGTTCGGGAAACGGCATCGATTGTCCGGAGCTGAGAAACTCATGAATATGCTGCCCGCCCAGTCGTCCCTGGGCACAGGCGCGGATCAGCATGTCAGGCCCGGTAACACAGTCTCCGCCAGCAAACACCCCTGCCTTGTGCGACATGAAGGTCTGGTCGATGATGACGGTTCCATGCTTTGTGATTTCGACACCCGGAAGGTTGGTAAGGCAGCCGAAGTCAGACTCCTGGCCAACGGTAGGGACCAGGACATCAGCGTCGATAAAAAAGCCGGAGTCCGGCACTGCCACCGGACGTCTGCGGCCTGACGCATCCGGCTCGCCGAGCTCCATCCGGGAGCATTCCAGCCCTTTTACCCTTCCATTTTCTCCCACGATGCGGTTCGGCGCAGTCAGGAAATGGAACTGCACCCCTTCAGCCATTGCATCGCGCACTTCAACATGATCTGCCGGCATTTCCGCACGGGTGCGGCGGTAAACGACATGTACCTCTTCAAATCCAAGGCGGAATCCCATTCTGGCCGAGTCGATCGCAACATTGCCGCCGCCGATGACGACCAGTTTTTTCCCCTTCGGAGTCTCCTCGCCGAGATTGGCAAAGCGGAGGAAAAAGACTCCCGGAATAAATCCCTCGTAGTTTTTATCCTCACCTTCAATGCCGAGTTTCTTGTGACAGTGGCAGCCCATCGCGAGAAAAACCGCCTTGAAGCCCTGCTGCTCAAGATCTTCAATCGTAAAGTCGATGCCGAGGGTTTTGTGGTAGTGAATGGCGACGCCGAGTTTCTGGATCTGCGCGATTTCGCGCCGGAGAACTGCACGCGGCAACCGGTAGTCGGGAATGCCGACTGCTGCCATGCCGCCCGGCTCGGGAAGCGTCTCGAATATGGTGACCGGATACCCCTGCCGGGCAAGGAAGTGGGCGCAGGTCAGCCCCGCCGGCCCGGCTCCTACAACTGCAACCGGCAATGACTTTTTTTCGACGGGAGTATATGCAGGGGTGTAGTCTGCTTCATGCGCCTGATCCGCCACAAATCGTTTCAGGTGTTTGATCTGGACCGGTTCGTCAAGCAGGGTGCGGCGGCAGTTGCTTTCGCATGGCCGCGTGCAGACCCTGCCGACGACCCCCGGCAGCGGCAGTTTTGCGCAGATTACGTCAAGCGCCTTGGAGAAACGGCCCATTTTTACTTCTTCGACATAGCGTGGAATATCGAGATGCATCGGACATGCCTGCATACAGGGAGCCGTCAGGATCGAATCATGCTTCAGGGGGCTGTCAGACGGCCGCACCGGCTCCAACAGTACCGCGGAAAACGTATCGATGACGTGAATCAGTGCCAGCGGGGTTGTCTGGCCGATCTGGCACATGGATGACTGCGCAATCGAATCTGCGAGAGAACGGATTGTATCAAGATCGCTTTGCGAAGCATTCCCTGCACAAAGAACGGAAAGCCGCCCGGCAAGTTCCTTCGAACCGAAGCTGCAGGGCATGCACTGTCCGCATGACGCCTGCGCAAATGCCTGCGCATAGTGCGCGCAGAGGGCGCGAAGATCGACCGCGTCGCTGAAGATGCGGATGCCTCCCCATCCCATGATGGCCGCAGGCTGTTTGCCGCAATAGGTTGGCGGAGCGTCGGCAGCAAGACGGGCAGCGTTCCAGAAACTGTAGGGCATGGTCACCAGGATTCAGATGCGGGCAAGCGCATCGAGGAAGTATGCGGTATCTGCAAGATCGTCCATGACGATATCAGCATCAGTCTGTTTCAGCACATCAGCGGCATACGGCCCCGTTGCGACTGCGATGCAGGCGGCTCCATAGGGTTTGGCGCATGCAACGTCGCGCGGCGTGTCGCCGACAATAATGCAGTTTCTGAAAGCAATTTCGCGCTGTGTTTTTGCACGGAACCGTTCAACGGCGACCGGCAGCAGCAGATTCCGGTCTTCGTTGTCGCTGCCGAAGGCGCCGCAGAGAAAATAGTCGTATATGCCGAAAGCCTCCAGCTTGATGCGCGCCCCGTCTTCAAGATTGCCGGTCAGAAGCCCGATCGCATACTCCGGCATGGTCTTCAGGGTATCGAGCGCCCTGCGGATGCCGGGCTTGAGGTGGCGCGCATCGTTCTGCATCTCGCGGACAAGATGGTCGAGATAGGCATTCAGCAGCTTCGGAACAATGCCGTTTTCATTCGGCAGGCCATGTTTTGCGAGCCCTTCCTTCACGATCAGCAGGTCGGTCTTCCCGGCCATGCTGATTCCCTCAAAGGCATGGTCGATGCCGACAATATCGCGGAATGCATAGTCGAGCGCACGCACCCCTGCTCCTCCGGTGCTGACCAGTGTGCCATCAATATCGAAGAGGATAAACTTCATGCGTTTAGATTACCGACACGGGATGAAACGCGTCAACACACGCGCAGAGCATACGTGCGCACCAATCGGTCAGCCTGCCTGATCAGCATCGAAACCTGCTTCGTCATTCGGACGCTCCCCGTGTTTTTCGGCAGCATTTCCGCCGGTGTAATGAAAATAGCCGAGATGCTCCCGGTTGCCTTTGGTTCCCGCGATTGGTGATTCGATAATGCCGATCGTCCGGAGTCCGAGGCGTTCAAGCGAGGTCTTCACCTGCTCAACCGCTGCTTCCCGCTTTTCAGCATCCTTTACGATGCCGCCTTTGCCGACTTCGCCTTTGCCGACTTCGAACTGGGGCTTGATCAGCGTTACCAGTTCGCCTCCCGGCTTCAGAAAGATGAGCACCGACGGAACCACTTTGATGAGCGATATGAATGATACATCAATAACTGCGATATCGATCACATCGGGAATGGCTGCCCGTTCAAGATGACGGATATTGGTGCGATCCAAAAGGGCAACGCGTGAATCGGTCTGGAGTTTCCAGGCAAGCTGGCCGTATCCGACATCGATGCACCAGGATTTTTTCAGCCCATGCTGCAGCATGCAGTCGGTAAAGCCGCCGGTCGATGCACCGACATCCAGGGCTGTCTTGCCTGAAAAGTCGATGTTGAAATGCTTCCGTGCGCCTTCGAGCTTCAATCCGCCGCGGCTGACGAACGGGAGATCCTCCCCTTTGATTTCGATCGTTGCATCCTCGGCAATGATGGTTCCGGCTTTGGCGTGCGGCATGCCGTTTACCAGTACTTTGCCTTCAAGGATCAATGCCTGGGCGCGTTCGCGGCTCTGTACCATTCCGCGCTGGACGAGCATTTTGTCGAGACGCTGTTTCATGCGGAGACAGAGCTGGGTGCAACATGCTGGGGAATCGGCAGCGGCACAAACCGGGGACCGTGATGGGTAAAGAGTGCCGGGGAATCGGCAGCGGCACAAACCTGAGAGCTTGCTGAGAAAAAAGGAACGATCACTCGAAGCAGAAACAGGAGGACAGCACGCGGCAGGAAAACAGCAATCATGCAAAGAGATGCTTTCACCGATGCGGTATTTCTTTTGTTACGCATTACCCATTGCTCGGCAGGCCTTACGCTTTGCGGACTTTGTCAATCAGCCCCATTGCCGCCTGATAAATGCCGTTTTCATCGAGGCCATACATCTCGCGAAGCCGCTTTTGCGAACCATGCTCGACAAAATGATCCGGGACGCCGACGCAGCGCGTTGCAACGCCGGTAACGCCCGCCACGGATAAGGCTTCCAGAACGCTTGCCCCGAAACCGCCTGAAAGCGCATTTTCCTCCACGGTCAGGATGCGCCCCGTCTTTTCCGCGAGGGAGATGAACAGATCGGCATCAATGGGCTTGAGAAAGCGGGCATTGACGACCGTTGCACGGACGCCGTTTCTCCGCAGGAATTCAGCGGCTTTCAGACTCGGCGCAACCGTATGGCCGACCGCGATGATCGCCAGATCGGTCCCCTCGGTGAGCACTTCGGCAGAGCCCTTTTTGAGATCAAAGTCATGGAAGAGATAGCTGAGATTGGTCTCCATCTTCCCGCGCGGATAGCGTATGGCCGCAGGGCCGTCATGCTTCAGCGCATAGACGAGCATGCGCTTCAGTTCGTCAAGGTCCTTCGGGGCCATGACGAGCAGGTTCGGGACACACCGGAGAAAGGAAATATCGAATACTCCATGATGGGTCGGGCCGTCTTCGCCGACGATGCCGGCCCTGTCGATGGCAAAGAGCACCGGCAGATTCTGGAGGCAGACATCGTGGATAACCTGATCATAGGCCCGCTGCAGAAACGTCGAATAGACGGCAACGACCGGTCTCAGCCCCTGGGTGGCAAGTCCCGCAGCAAACGTAACCGCATGCTGCTCGGCAATCCCGACATCATAGAACCGCTTCGGATACTTTTCGGCAAAGGGGGTCAGCCCGGTCCCTTCGGTCATGGCTGCGGTTATGGCAACTACCTTCGGGTCCTGTGCGGCGATTTCCGTCAGCATCCTGCCGAAAGCTTCGCACCAGGACTGTGAACAGACATTCGGCTGATCACTCTGTTTTATTGCCGACTGCTGCGTGCCGGTTTCGACCTCAAACGGTCCGACACCATGAAATACGCAGGGGTCTTCTTCCGAAAATTTGTACCCCTTGCCTTTCCTTGTGACGATATGCAAAAAAATCGGTTCCTTGATTTGCTTGATGTTCTCGAAGGTTTCGATCAGCAGCTGAATATCGTGTCCATCGATCGGCCCGAGGTATTCAAATCCGAGATCAACAAACAGACCGCCCGGCAGGAAAAACCCCTTGAGGCTTCCTTCGGCCCGATGGGCAATTTTTGCCACCGATTCGCCAATCTTCGGAATGCCTTCGAGAATCGCCCGGGTCTCTTGCCGCACCTTTTTGAAGAACGAGCCGGTCAATACCCGATGAAGGTATGCAGACAGTGCGCCGACATTCGGCGAGATCGACATTTCATTGTCATTCAGGATGACAATCATGTCTTTTCTGCGGTGACCCGCCTGGTTCAGACCTTCAAAGGCGAGCCCCCCGGTCAGGGCGCCATCCCCGATGACCGCGACGACCTTGAACTGCTCGCCCTTGAGATCACGGGCTTCCACAATGCCGAGTGCCGCCGAGATTGAGGTGGCGCTGTGTCCGGTGCCGAACGCATCGTGGGGGCTTTCGCTCCGTTTCGGAAAGCCGGACAGTCCACCGAAACGGCGCAGTGAGCCGAATTCCGCGGCGCGTCCGGTCAGTATTTTGTGGGCATAGCTTTGGTGGCCGACGTCCCAGATGATCTTGTCACGCGGAGAATCGAATACATAGTGGAATGCAATGGTCAGCTCGATAACCCCGAGGTTTGAGGCAAGATGTCCGCCGCCCCGGGAAACCTGCTCAATAATGCGTGTCCGCAGCTCCTCGGCGAGCTCTCTCAGCTGGTCCATCGAAAGCCTGCGCAGATCGGCAGGAGTCGTTATTGATTCAAGATACATGACCGGGTCTCAGCTCTTCCGCTCCCCAAGATAGCGCGCAATTGCCCGTAACGGCTCTGCCTTTTCATCGAACCCGCTGATCGCATCGATCGCGGCGGCGATCAACTCTGAGGCCTTGAGCCGCGACTGTTCCAGTCCGTACAGTTTCGGCCAGGTCATTTTTTTGTTCGACTCGTCAGAACCGACGGGCTTCCCGATCACTTCGGTCTCTCCGACAATGTCGAGAATGTCGTCAACAACCTGGAAAGCGACCCCGATATTCTGGCCATACTGTCTGAGCGATTCCAGCGCATCAACATCTGCGCCGCCGAGGATGCCTCCCGAGACGACGGAGGCGCGGAGAAGAGCCCCCGTTTTGTGTGCATGAATGAACGCCAGCGTGTCGGCATCCGGCTCGGCATCTTCGGACAACAGGTCCTGCGCCTGGCCGCCGACCATTCCTTCCTGTCCGGCGGCGAAACTGATCTCCTGAATCACCTGCAATACCTGACTGTCGCTGATTGAATCAGGACGGAAACGGACATCCGAAAGCAGCACAAAGGCTTCTGTCAGGAGGGCATCGCCGGCAAGGACCGCCATTCCCTCGCCGAAAACCACATGGTTGGTCGGCTTGCCGCGACGGAGATCATCATCGTCCATCGCCGGAAGGTCGTCATGGATCAGGGAATACGTATGAATCAGTTCGAGAGCGGCTGCATACGAAACACAATCCTCCGCTCTGCCGCCGCATGCTTCGAATGACGCAAGGCAGAGCACCGGCCTGATGCGCTTGCCCCCGGCCGAGAGGGAATAGGTTACGGATTCATGGAGCCGCTGCGGACGGAACGGCACCGAAAAATACGAGCCTAAAAATGCATCAACCATCCGTTTCCGTTCCTGCAAATAGGTCTTCAGATCCATCGTTTCATTTCCTGTTCGTGGTAATGGCTGTAACAATGAAGATTTCGACAGGCAATCCTATTCTACCGCCAGTGTCCGGGAATCAACAAGCCCCGCTGCATGTTCCTGCAGACGAAAACCGGGAGCACAGGACTCCCGGACATTCGGATTCATGATTGTCGGATTATGACTGGACCGCCATTGTTCTTTGTTGCTTCAACGTGCATTCAACCATCTGCAAAAGAATGTGCTATTCCCATTCGATCGTTCCGGGCGGCTTGGACGTGATGTCGAATACGACCCGATTCAGCCCCTTGATCTCATTAATGATACGGTTCGAAATTCTGCCGAGCACCTCGTACGGGATCTGTGCCCAGTCGGCCGTCATGCCGTCAAGACTGGTGACCGCGCGGACAGCCGCAACGCTTTCGTAGGTGCGTTCATCGCCCATGACGCCGACGCTCTTGATCGGGAGAATGACCGCGAAGGCTTGCCAGATTTCCCGATACAGGCCGGCTGCTTTGATTTCCTCGAGCACGATCGCATCGGCCTCCCGCAGGAGTTCAAGCCGGTGCGCGGTGATTTCCCCGATGCAGCGGATCGCAAGCCCGGGCCCCGGGAACGGATGGCGCCAGCAGATTTCCTCCGGCAGGCCGAGTTCATGCCCAAGTTCGCGGACTTCGTCCTTGAAGAGTTCGCGAAGCGGCTCAATCAGCGAGAGATTCATTTTTTCCGGGAGCCCGCCGACATTGTGATGGCTTTTGATGACCGCAGACGGTCCCTTGAACGAGACGCTCTCGATGACATCCGGATAGAGCGTCCCCTGAGCCAGAAATTCGGCATCGGCATATTTTTTTGCTTCTTCTTCAAAAATGGCAATAAACTCATGCCCGATGATCTTGCGTTTGCGCTCGGGGTCGGTTACCCCCTTCAGGCGGTCGAGAAACCGTTGACGCGCATCCACAAAATCGAGGTTGATATGAAAATGATCGCCGAACGTTTTCTTCACCTTTTCCGCCTCGCCCTTCCGCAACAGGCCGTTGTCCACAAAGATGCAGGTGAGCTGCGGTCCGATGGCTTTGTGCAGGAGCAGGGCGACAACGGATGAATCGACACCGCCGCTCAAGGCGCAGATGACTTTTTTCTCGCCCACCTTTTTGCGAATCTCGGCAACCTGCCAGTCGATGAATGAAGCCATTTCCCACGTCGGTCTGCACCCGCAGATCTCGAAGACGAAGTTCTGGAGGATGCGGGTCCCCTCGTCGGAATGGACAACTTCCGGATGGAACTGGAGCGCGAAGAATTTGCGACTCCTGTTCGCCATGGAAGCGATCGGGGAATTGTCGGTATGGCCGACGATCGTGAAACCGTCCGGCATCTGTTCGATGCGGTCGCCGTGGCTCATCCATACGGTTGATTTCTGGGTCAGCCCCCAGAGAAGATCACTGTCGTCGTCCACGTGGAGCGTTGCCTTGCCGTACTCGCGCTTGGCAGCCCGCGCCACCTCGCCGCCGAGCATGCGTGCCATGAGCTGCATGCCGTAGCAGATGCCGAGAACCGGCAGTCCGAGTTCGAAAATTTCCTTTGCTGGGATCGGGGCGCCCTCATCGTACACACTCGACGGGCCTCCCGAAAGAATAATGCCTTTGGGCTGAAACGCCCTGATTTTTGCAATCGGCGTATTGAAGGGCACGATTTCGGAGTACACCTTCTGTTCGCGTATGCGGCGTGCGATCAGCTGCGTGTACTGGGAGCCGAAATCAAGAATCAGAATTTTGTCCAGTGTGTTCATGGCACCCCTTTTGCGGTATAAGCGTAAAGTGAAAAGTGCAAAATTATGAGTGAACGTTTTTTGCCCTAATCTTTACGCTCAGCTTTTCCCCTGTTTTTTGTGTTTACTCGATCCGATAGTTCGGGGCTTCCTTGGTGATGATAACGTCATGCACATGGCTTTCCTTCCAGCCGGCATTCGTGATGCGGACAAAACGCGCATTTTCGCGCAGTCCTTTCAGGGTTGCGCATCCGCAGTAGCCCATGCCCGAGCGGAGGCCGCCGACAAGCTGGTGGATGCTCATTGCAAGAGGTCCTTTCAGCGGCACACGTCCTTCCACGCCCTCCGGCACCAGCTTTTCTTTCTCAACGCCTTCCTGACCGTACCGGTCACGCGCGCCCTGCTGCATTGCGCCCAGCGACCCCATGCCGCGATAGGTCTTGTAGCTTCTGCCCTGATAGAGGATGGTTTCTCCAGGCGACTCCTCGGTGCCGGCAAAGAGACTGCCGATCATGACGCAGTGGGCGCCTGCGGCAATCGCCTTGGTGACGTCTCCGGAGTATTTGATACCGCCGTCAGCGATAACGGGAATGCCGGTTTTCGAGGCGACCGAACAGCATGACTGTATTGCTGTCAGCTGCGGAACGCCTGCCCCCGCAACGATACGGGTCGTGCAGATGGATCCGGGGCCGATACCGACCTTGATGGCATCGGCCCCGGCCTTGATCAGGTCCTCAGCGCCATCGGCAGTCGCGACGTTTCCGGCGATCACATCAACGTCGGGGAATTTCCTTTTCAGGTGCTTCAGGGTGTTGATGACTGCCTTGGAATGGCCGTGCGCCGTATCAATGGCAATGACATCAACCCCTGCCTTGATCAGCAGTTCAGCCCGCGCAAGGGCGCTGTCCCCCACGCCGATGGCTGCACCGACGCGCAGGCGGCCAAGACTGTCCTTGCAGGCATTGGGATATTTCTTGCGTTTTTCGATGTCCTTGATCGTAATAAGGCCGCGCAGAGTGAAGTCATCGTCAACGATCGGCAGTTTTTCGATTTTGTATTTGTTCAGGATGTTTTTGGCTTCGTCAAGCGTGGTGCCGACCGATGCCGTGATGAGATTCTTGGAGGTCATCGCATCCGAAACAGACCGCTTGCTGTCGAGCTCAAACCGGAGATCCCGGTTTGTCAGAATACCGACGAGCCTGCCGCCGATTTCCCCGTTTTCGGTAACCGGGACGCCCGAAATCTTGTAGCGGGCCATCAGGTCGAGCGCCTTCTGAATAGGCGCGTCAGGGGCAACGGTAATCGGATCAATGATCATGCCGCTTTCGGACTTCTTGACCTTGTCGACCTCAAGCGCCTGCCGCTGCGGCGAGAGCGCCCGGTGCAGAATACCGAGTCCTCCTTCGCGTGCCAGTGCAATCGCAAGGTTCGCTTCGGTGACCGTGTCCATGGCTGCGCTGACAATCGGAATGTTCAGCTTGATATTCTTGGTCAGGTCGGTACTTACGTCAACTTCAGTCGGCAGGACATCAGATTTGGCAGGAAGCAGCAGAACATCATCGAACGTCAATCCCAATGGAATCTCATCTTGCAACATACCGCACACCCTCTTGAAAGTTTTAGGAATTATTATACCATGAGCGCACCGGAAAGAGGGAAAATGAATTCAGGCGGCGGCCGTTTCAGGAGGTGAGGGTTTCAAGAATCCGGTCAATGACCTCTTCAATGCCGATGCTGGTGGTATCAAGATACACCGCATCGTCTGCACGCCGTAACGGTGCGATGTCACGGCCGCTGTCGCGCCGGTCCCGGTCGCGGATATCGCGAAGGGCTTCGTCCATGGTGATGGGGGTCCCTTTTTCGGCCATCTGCCGGAAACGCCGCTCCGCCCGTCCGGTCTCGGTAGCATCAAGAAAGAACTTGCGCCATGCGTCAGGGAATACGACGGTTGTCATGTCCCGTCCTTCGGCAACGATGTCGTTCTGCATGCCTGCATCGCGCTGCATCTGGAGCAGAAACGCCCGCACCGGCTTTCGGGCCGAAAACACCGAAGCATCGTTTCCGGCTTCGACTGTTCTGATGGCAGCGGAGACATCTTCCCCATTCAGCATGACTTTGCCGTTCTCGAATCCGACCGAGGCCCCGGCCAGCTCATGCTCAAGCTTTGCGTCGGAAATGTCATAGCTCACCCCTTTGCGCCGGAGATACAGTCCGACCGCCCGGTAGAGCGCCCCCGTGTCGAGCAGCTGGAACCCCAGTCGCTCAGCGAGCAGTTTCGATATGGTGCTTTTTCCGGCGCCGGCCGGACCGTCGATCGCGATAACTTTCCCCATGTCAGCGTGTCAGCCCTCCCAACAGTTCATAAAATCCCGGAAATGAGATGTCGGCACATGATGCATGCCGGATGGCGGTTTCGCCGTCCGCGATCAAACCGGCAACCGCAAACGCCATGGCGATGCGATGATCGTGCCGGCTCTCGATCTCTGTTCCCGTGAGCGCAGCCTTGCCGGTTACGGCAATGCCGTCCTCGAATTCTTCAACCTGTGCGCCCATGCGCTTCAGCCCCTCGGCCATTGCGGCGATGCGGTCGGATTCCTTGACCCGCAGCTCCTTTGCCCCGCGAATGACCGTGGTTCCCTCTGCCTGCGAGGCAAGAATGCAGAGGATCGGGAATTCATCGATTGCGCGGGCAACCTCGCGCTTGCCGAGCGTTACCGCACGGAGGCCTGGGGCAGTTGTGCAAACGATGTCAGCGACCGGCTCGCCGGACACGGTCCGGGCATTTTCAAGGACAACGGAAGCCCCCATGGAGGCGAGGATGTCAAGCATCCCGGTTCTGGTCGGATTCACGCCGACGCCCCGGATGGTAACGGACGCATTTGGTGCAATCAGCGCGGCAGCAATAAAGAAAGCGGCAGACGAAAAGTCCGACGGCACGGTCAACTCAAACGGCTGCAGTTCGCGCCCGCCCTTCAGCGATACTCGCAGACCGTCGACGGCAATGTCGGCTCCCATGGCGCTCAGCATCCGTTCGGAGTGGTCGCGGGTTTTTTCCGGCTCGGTAACCGTGACGGTGCCGTCAATTCCCAGCCCTGCCAGAAGAATGCAGGACTTTACCTGGGCCGATGCGATCGGCAGGGCAAAGTCGGTCGGCTTCAATGCGGTGCCGCGGATCGCGATCGGCGCGTACTTGCCGCTGCAGCGGGCGGATATGTCAGCTCCCATGGCCCGGAGCGGATCAATCACGCGTGCCATGGGCCGTTGGCGAAGCGAGTCGTCGCCGGTCATGACCGAAAAGAATGGCTGGCCGGCAAGTACGCCGGCCAGCAGCCGCATCGTGGTTCCGGAATTGCCGCAATCGATGATATTTGCCGGCTCAGCCAGCCCTCTGATGCCCTTCCCCTTGATGATTACCTCGCTGCCCGAGTCCCGGATGTCAATGCCGAGCATGCGGAATGCGTTCATGGTGCTGATGGGGTCTTCCGCACGAAGGAAATTGCGCACGACGCTCGTACCCGAAGCCAGTGCTCCCAGCATGATCGAGCGGTGCGAGACGGACTTGTCGGCAGGAACGGTCAGCTCTCCCCTGAGGGTGTCTGTCTGTGTGATGATTCGGGTGGACATGTCGTGGTTATTCTCCCGTAGCTTTGCGATTCTGAACGGACGCCCTCGCTGTTTGCGCCCTGGCAAGCGCCGCCTTGAGTGAAGCACGGTCTTCAGCGGCAAGCGCATTCATGATCTGTTCAAATTTCTTGCGGAACTCCGAGCCTGCGGCAAGCACCTCATCGCGGTTTGCCATGAGGATTCCGCTCCAGAGTTCAGGTGAGCTTTGCGCAATGCGCGTTGTATCGCGAAAACCGCTGCCGGCATACCCGAGGACGGCCCCATCATGTCCCGCTACCGCATTTACCAGCGCATACGCCACCAGGTGCGGGAAATGGCTCACCCGTGCAAACACTTCGTCATGGCGGTCCGGCGACATCTGCTCAACCGCCATGCCGAGCGACTCCCAGATTGCCGTTACCGTCCGGAGAGCGTCACGATCGGTTTTGGGCGTCGGGGTGATGATGCAGCGCTCCCCTTCAAAGAGATCTGCCCGTGCGGCCTCAAATCCGGAGGCTTCACCGCCGGCGATCGGATGCGCCCCGACAAACCGGGCATGTCCGGACACGAGCGCCTCAAGGCGCGAGACGAGCGTTCCCTTGACGCTCCCGACATCAGTAACAATTGCGCCGGGTTTCAGGTGCCGGCACATGCCTGCAACGGAGTCCCGAAAAGTGTCAACCGGCGTGGCAAGCAGGATCAGGTCGGCATCCCTGCAGGCGTCCGCGGCGTCTGTGGTGAAGGAGTCGAGGATGCCGCGGTCATATGCCTGGCGGAGACGTTCTTCATTGCGTCCCCACCCGGTAATCGTGACAGCAGCTCCGCGTGCACGGAGTGCCAGGGCAAAGGAGCCGCCGAGCAGACCGACTCCGAAGATGGTGATCTTTCCCGGGAAAAGGCGCGGGCTGTCGGTCACTGCGCGGAGTCCGTCAGATTTCTCTGCCGACCGCCGCAGCGATCGGCTTCAGTTCACGCATCAGGGTTGCAAACATCTCGGGACGGAGCGACTGCTCGCCGTCGGAGAGCGCTTCTTCCGGGTTTGCATGGACTTCGATCATCAGCCCGTCGGCACCGGCGGCGACTGCTGCTTTCGCCATGGGCGCAACCAGATCCCATTTGCCGACGCCATGGCTCGGGTCTACGATGACCGGCAGGTGCGTAAGCTGTTTCAGCACTGGAATGGCGCTGAGATCCAGCGTATTGCGCGTTGCTGTTTCAAATGTCCTGATGCCGCGCTCGCAGAGCATGACCCGCTGATTGCCGCGCGACATGATATATTCGGCGGACATAAGCCACTCCTTGATCGTGGCGGAGAGGCCGCGCTTCAGGAGCACCGGCTTGTCTACGCCGCCCACTTCCAGAAGGAGGCGGAAATTCTGCATGTTGCGGGTGCCGATCTGGATGATGTCGGCATATTTCATGATCACATCGAGATCCCGGGAATCCATAAGTTCGGTCACAATCGGCAGCCCCGTTTTTTTGCGGGCTTCCGCAAGATAGGCAAGTCCTTCTTCGCCGAGCCCCTGAAAGGAATAGGGAGAAGTTCGCGGTTTGAACGCACCACCGCGGAAAATGGTCGCGCCGGCATCTCTGACCTTTTCAGCGACCAGCATGAGCGATGCCCGGTTTTCGACCGAACACGGTCCGGCCATCACCTGAAGCTTTTTGCCGCCGATCACGACACCGCCGCCGAGGTCTATTTCGGTCGTTGTCCGGCGGAATTCCCTGCTCGCCAGTTTGTATGGCTTCAGGATGCGAACCACGTTTTCGACGCCGGACATGGCGCGAATCGCATCCTCTTCCTCTTCCGTAACCTTTGAGGTATCTCCGATGACGCCGATAATCGTCCGTTCGGTACCCTGCGAGACATTCGCCTTCAGGCCCTTGCTTTCGAGTTTTTTCAGGATGTGGCGTATATGTTCTTCCGACGTTTCAGGCAGCAAGACGATAATATCCATCTGTTTCCTCCGTAGTGATTCCCCGGCAATTACGCGGCGAGGACTTCCTTCAGCGCGGCAATGCAGCGTTCGTTCTCGTGCGGCAGCCCGATCGAGATGCGGATGGCCTTCGGACCGACCGGTCTGACGATGACGCCCTTTCGGAGCAATCCGTCAAACAGCGGCATCGACTCCCGCTGAAGCGGCACAAAAATGAAATTCGTTTCCGACGGCACTCCCGGCAGGCCGAGGGCTGCCAGTTCCTTCATGAGATAGGCCTTGCCTTCGGCGTTGATTTCGATGCTTTTCCGCAC
>JAAYUK010000073.1 GCA_012517735.1 Nitrospiraceae bacterium | reverse complement strand
TCGGCGTCTTCATGACCGGTTCGGACACTTCCACCAACGCACTGTTTGGGAAACTGCAGGCGGTTACCGCCGAGAAGATCGGTGTCGATCCGGTCATCACCATGTCGGCAAACACCTGCGGCGGCGTCTGCGGCAAAATGATCTCCCCGCAGTCGATCTCGGTCGCAACGGCGGCTACCAACCTGGTCGGACATGAAGGCGACATTTTCCGTTTCACGATCCTCCACTCTATCTTTCTTGCAACGGTGGTCGGCATCATGCATCTGCTCTGGGCATACGTCTTTACCGGCATCGTACCGGTCTATGAGAAGGTCATTGCAGGAGCGCCGAAGCCGGCAGTTGATGCGGCAGCGGCAGCAGCGAAGAAGGCTGCGACCATCCAGGAAGGTTACCTGTACCTGGCGGCTGCGGTCGTCCTGATCACGATCGTCACGATCGCTTCCCGCGTCGTCGGCGGCGGTCCGGTCAATGTAAAAGCAGGCAAAGACTCGGTGCATTTCCACTGAGCAGAAAGGGGCAGGTTTTCCTGCCCCTTTTTTTCGATTAACCAGGAATTGTCATTAGGCCTGCTGGACGGGCAACACCGCTCAACTGCCACCCCGAAAAGTCATCGACATTTTCGGGGGCCCCGCTTCCCGGATGGCATCCAGCCGTCCTCCGAGGTATTCGCCTGGCACATACGTCCTGTATGTGCCGCTTCGCCGAATACATCCGCTCTGTTGCCAGTCCAGCAAGGCTCTGAGCGTTTGTGATCAAATCCAATGACATTTTTGGGATTAATTATTTTAATACCGGTAAAAGATCTTCACGTTGCCAGCGAAAAAGGCTATACTTATGTCAAAACACTTACGAGGAGGTCTGCATGAAGAAGGTTTTATTGGTATTTGCTGTGGCAATGTTCGGGTTGATGATGTTCGGATGTGCTTCCACGCAGTCGGCAGATGTCAAGGCTGCTCCGGCATACACATTTGTCATTCAGCCGAGCGCGGATTCGGTCTTTGAGGTGGCTGGTGGCGAGAAAGTCACCATCAAGACCGGCGAAACCCTGAAGAAAGCCCTCATGGATGAGTACAAGGGGCAGGCAACCTTTGTCGACGGCATGACCGGGCCTGCCGGCGCGATTATCGTTGAGCCGCGGGCAACATCTATCTGGAAGCGCGGCCCGATCGTGAAAGAAGGCGTGGCAACCGGGTATATCAACAATCAGTTTGTCGCGGGCTATTTCGGCGAGTTTGACGGTGAAGTAAGCGCAGCTGATGCAAAAACCAAGGTTGAAGGCGCGGCTGCCAACTGGGCAAAGAACGTACGTCAGCTGGTTCCGTAGTCTGAAATTGGTGCTTTTGGAAAAGGGGGGGGCGGTGACCGCTTTCCCCCTTTTTTGTTGCGGGGAATCTGTCTCTCCCCCGATCGGCGTGGGTGGGAACCCGATGGGGTTCACCGCCTGCCGGGATACCGGTGAAGCCGGTTGCGGTTCGATAGCCGTGCAACTGCGTGCTATACTCAGTGGAGACACACCACATACCCCCCCCGCAGGGGTGGGGTTATTTCTGCAAGGAGGTCTTCATGAAGGGAAAGATCTGGGCAGTCATGAGTCTGGTTGTTGCGTTGCTGGTTACGTTCTGTCTGGTGATGCCGGGCTATGCCGCAACCAAGGAGGAGCCGAAGAAGGACGCTGCGACCAAGGAACCGTCGAAAAAGGACGACAAGAAAAAGAGTGATGAGAAGAAAGACGAGAAGAAAAAAGAGGCGTCCGCAAAGACGGTTGATCTGAATAACGCTACCCAGAAAGAGATCGAATCACTAAAGGGCATTGGTCCGGCAAAGGCGAAGAAGATTATCGCCAATCGTCCGTACAAGTCTGTTGACGATCTCTCGAAGGCGGGTCTTTCGAAAAAAGAGATCGACGCGCTGAAATCGAGTGTGGTGGTCGGCTCGGCTCCTGCGGCAAAAGCGGATGCCAAGGCGCAGCCGGCGCCGGCTGCCAAGGCTCCTGAAAGGGCTGCTCCACCCGCACCGGAGGCAAAGCCTGCAAAAGAAGCAAAGGCTGACAAAGAGCCCCGGAAAGAGCAGAAATCAAAGCTTGCACCGGGGCAGAAGATCAATTTGAACACGGCGAGTCAGGCTGACCTTGAACTTCTCCCGGAGATCGGGCCGGCAAAGGCGAAAGCGATTATTGCCGGGCGTCCTTACAGCAAGCCGGAAGATGTCATGAAGGTGAAGGGAATCAAACAGAAGACGTACGATCAGATCAAGGATCATATCGTAGTAAAATGATGCTTTCTGGGGCGGCAGCCATATGGCCGCCGCCCG
The DNA here is from genome assembly GCA_012517735.1 of Nitrospiraceae bacterium. GTDB lineage: Bacteria > Nitrospirota > Thermodesulfovibrionia > Thermodesulfovibrionales > Dissulfurispiraceae > JAAYUK01. Next base: position 6,618 of record JAAYUK010000073.1, on the reverse strand, counting down.
TTTTCCCATGGATATCCGACTCGATCTCGTTCTCAGTATTTGCCTGGGCATCGGCCTGAGCGCTGCCTGCGGATTTCGCGTCTTCATCCCGCTGCTTGTGGTGAGCGGCGCGGCAATCGCTGATTATCTTCCCCTTTCTCCCGGATTTGAGTGGCTTGGCACCTGGCCGGCGTTCTGGACGTTTGCAACGGCGGCTGTTTTCGAGGTTGCTGCATACGCTGTCCCCTGGATCGACCATATGCTTGATACGATAGCGGGTCCGGCAGCAGTCATCGCCGGTACAGTGGTTATGGCATCATCGCTTTCTGACATGAATCCATGGCTGAAGTGGACGCTCGCGCTCATCGCGGGCGGCGGGAGTGCCACACTGGTTCAGGGATCGAGCATGCTGGCGCGCGGGCTCTCAACCGCATTGACCGGAGGACTGGGAAATATCGTTGTCGCTATCGGAGAAGCTGTCCTTGCGGTGATTTTGAGCCTGATGGCGGTCGTCATGCCGGTGGTTGCAGCAGGCGTCGTGCTCGCTCTGGTTGTGGTTGCTGTCCGAAAACGGAAAAAGGGTTTCAGAAGACCGCCCTCCGCCTGACACGCCAGTATCTCTGAAAAAATCCGGGCCTTAGCTTGACAATCGAAACGAATTTGCTTTAAACTCTACAAATTCGATAGGGATTATTTGGCTATTTTTTTGGAGGAGGTGGGGCAGCTGATGAGATCCGGGCAATCAGATTCATCCGATATGTCTGACATGTGGTGCATCAGTCCCGCTCAAACAAAAGTGATTCTTACTGGAGGAAAATACGATGGTACAAACGTATAAAACGGAAACCATTCTTTTGCATGGCGGGCAGCAGCCCGACCCGACGACCGGTTCGCGCGCAGTGCCGATTTATCAAACTACGGCATATCAGTTCAAGAGTACTGAACATGCGGCAAACCTTTTCGAACTGAAGGAGTTCGGTAACATCTATACCCGCATCATGAATCCGACAACGGATGTTTTTGAGCAACGCGTGGCGCAGCTCGATGGCGGGGTCGGCGCACTCGCGGTAGCTTCCGGCCAGTCGGCCATCTCGCTTGCCCTGCTCAACATAGCCCAGGCAGGCGATGAAATCGTTTCGTTCAATAACCTCTACGGTGGCACATACAGTCTTTTCAAACATACGTTTGCAAAGTTCGGCATTACCGTAAGGTTTGTGGATTCAGCCGACCCCGAAAACCTGAAGGCAGCGATTACCCCGAAGACCAAGGCCATCTATGGTGAAAGTATCGGCAATCCAAAGCTGAATGTTACAGACCTGGAGGCCGTTGCGGCCATTGCTCATGCCAACAGTCTGCCGTTTGTTCTCGACAATACGGTGAGTCCCTATATCCTCAGGCCAATCGAGCACGGTGTTGATATCATAGTCTATTCTGCCACCAAGTTTATCGGCGGACATGGCACGTCCATGGGCGGTGTCATTGTCGATTCGGGGAAATTTGACTGGACCGTGAAGAACGCTGACGGAAGCTCGAAATTTCCGCTGATTGCGGATCCTGACGCGAGCTATCATGACATCAACTTTGTCGAGGCATTGAAACCGCATGGAAATATCGCCTACATCATCAAGGCGAGAGTGACGCTCCTGCGTGATCTGGGTCCGTCAGTGTCTCCGTTCAACTCATTCCAGCTTCTCCAGGGCCTTGAGACATTGCATCTGCGGATGGAGCGTCATTGTGAAAATGCCTTGAAAGCAGCTCAGTTTCTGGAAAAACATCCAATGGTCTCCTGGGTAAACTACCCTGGGCTGGCCGACAGTCCGGAAAGGGCAAAGGCTGATAAATACCTGAAACGGGGCTTTGGTGCGATCATTGGATTCGGCATTAAAGGGGGCATGACAGCCGGCAAGAAGTTCATCGACTCGCTGAAACTGATTTCCCATGTTGCGAACATCGGTGATGCAAAGACGCTGGCGATTCACCCGGGAAGCACGACGCACCAGCAGCTCAGCGAAGAGCAGCAGTTATCGACCGGCGTCACGCCCGATTTCATTCGCCTCTCGATCGGGATAGAGCATATTGACGATATCCTTGCAGATCTCGATCAGGCATTAAAGGCCGTAAACAGTGGTGAGTAAAGGGCGATATGTGATGGCAAAGGCAGGAGACGGTGATGAAAAAGGGGGACAGTGTTTTATCGTCACCCATCACGGATTACCCATCACGAACGTTCAGGAGGATATATGGCGCGCATTTTTGAAGATATAACCAAGACGGTAGGCAATACTCCATTGGTGAAGATCAACCGTCTTGCTGGCGATTCGATGGCAACCGTGCTGGTGAAGCTCGAGTCGTTCAACCCCGTTTCCTGCATCAAGGAGCGCATTGGCGTGGCGATGGTCGAGGCGGCTGAAAAAGAGGGGCTGCTCACGGAAGGCGGTGTGATTATCGAGCCGACCAGCGGCAATACCGGTATCGGCCTTGCCTTTATGGCAGCAGTCCGGGGCTATCGTCTTATTCTGACCATGCCGGAGACGATGAGTGTCGAGCGGCGGCAACTGCTGAAAATCTTCGGTGCTGAGCTGGTGCTGACCGAAGGGGCAAAAGGCATGCGGGGCGCGATCGAGAAGGCCGAGGAGCTGCGCAAGAGCATTCCGGGCAGCATCATCCCGCAGCAGTTCAAGAATCCGGCAAACCCCGAGGTGCATCGCAGGACAACTGCGGAGGAGATTTGGGCCGATACGGACGGTGCTGTCGATGTTTTTGTTGCGGGGGTCGGTACGGGCGGCACGCTGACCGGAGTGGGAGAGGTGCTGAAAGAGCGAAAGCCGGGAGTAAGGATTGTCGCGGTCGAACCGGCCGACTCTCCCGTCTTGTCTGGCGGGAAGCCGGGTCCGCACAAAATTCAGGGAATCGGGGCGGGTTTTGTACCCGACGTGCTGAATACGAAGATCATCGATGAAATCATCCGTGTTTCGCATGTCGATGCCGGGAAGACCGCCCGCGATCTGGCGAAGAAAGAGGGAATCCTGGCGGGCATTTCGAGCGGCGCGGCACTCTGGGCCGCTCTGGCGATTGCCCGGCGGCCTGAATCCGCAGGAAAAATCATTGTCACGGTTCTTCCTGATACCGGAGAACGATATCTCTCGACATGGCTTTTCCAGGATGAGGCCGAGTAGCACAGATCATTGAGCTGGGGGACAGACTATGGAGCATGAAAAAACAGAAGCGCTTGTTCCGGTGGCCACGCAGTTGCTGAAGTGGGACAAGCCGATCACCCTTGAGTGTGGAGCAACGCTCGACGCGATCGACATTGCCTATGAAACATACGGGAAGCTCAACGCCAACAAGAGCAACGCCATTCTGATCTGCCATGCGTTTTCGGGTGACGCGCATGCCGCGGGGGTCGATGCTGCCGGCCGCGTCGGCTGGTGGGATGCGATGATCGGGCCCGGCAAGGCGTTCGATACGGACAAGTATTTCGTGATCTGTTCCAATGTCCTCGGCGGCTGCCGCGGCACGACCGGGCCGTCGTCCATCAATCCGAAGACCGGCAGGCAGTATGCAACCGATTTCCCGGTCATTACCATAAAAGACATGGTGGCGGTCCAGAAAATCCTGATCGACCATCTCGGCATCGAAAAACTGCTGTCGGTCTCGGGCGGCTCCATGGGCGGCATGCAGGTGCTGCAGTGGGTTGCGGACTATCCGGAGCGGGTATTGTCGGTCATCCCTATCGCAACGTCCCTGAAGCATTCACCCCAGCAGATTGCGTTCAACGAGGTGGCGCGGCAGGCGATTATCAGCGATCCGACCTGGAAGGGCGGTCATTATTATGACAACGGCCAGCCGGAGCGCGGTCTTGCACTCGCCCGCATGATCGGCCACATCACCTATATGAGCGACAAGTCGATGGAGGAGAAGTTTTCGCGACAGCTGAAAAAAGAGCGGCTCGGCTTCTCATTTGATGCGGATTTCCAGGTGGAGGGATACCTCCGGTACAAGGGCGACAAGTTCGTCCAGCGGTTTGATGCCAATTCGTATCTCTACATAACGAAAGCCATGGACTATTTCGATTTGTCGGACAAGGACCTTTTCCCGCCGAACCGTCGCTTTGCCGTGAAATTTCTGGTCATCTCATTCCAGTCCGACTGGCTCTATCCCTCGTACCAGTCACGCGATCTGGTTCGGCTGCTCAAGACCCGATTTGTCGATGTCACCTACTGCGAGGTGCCGTCAACCTACGGGCACGATGCCTTTCTGCTCGAAATCGAGGAGCAGGAAATGCTCGTCAAGGGCTTTCTTGCACGCGTGGCAAAGGGGGCAAAATGACGACGAAACTGACCGCGTACGAGCAGCAGGAGCATCTCATCATAGCGGACCTGGTGCATGAGCAGGCAACGGTTCTCGACCTTGGCTGCGGCAACGGCGAACTTCTGGAGTTGCTTCGTGAGCGGAAGGATGTGAACGGGCAGGGGATTGAGATCGACGATGAAGCCATTTACCGGTGCGTCCAGAAGGGACTGACGGTGTTTCACAGCGATATTGAAAGCGGGCTCGGCGAATACCCGGACAAGACATTCGATTATGTGATCATGAACCAGTGTATTCAGGAGATCTTTGAAGTCGATCATCTCATCGCCGAGGCGCTTCGCGTCGGCAGGGAGGTCATCCTGAGTTTTTCGAATTTTGCCAATATTCAGGCGCGTATCGAACTCTTCTTTTTCGGGAAGTCACCGGCGACCGTCGCATTGCCGTACAGCTGGCATAATACGCCAAATATCCATTTTCTGAGTATCAAGGACTTTCGCGAATACTGCGCCCTGAAAAAGATCACGATTCTGAAAGAGATATTTCTGACCCATTGGGGACAGACCACCATCTGGCCGAACCTGCTTGCGACCAATGCGATCTTCAAGATTGCCCGCCAAGGGCAGCACGGCCATGTCAGCGGAGACGGCATTTGAAGCTTCCGACCAGACTGATCCACGTTGCCCAGCAGCCTGATGCGCTCGGCTCGGTCATTCCGCCGGTTTACCAAACGGTTCCGTTTGAGCACGAGTATGACCGTCATGGTTTCGAATATTCGCGCAGCGCCAACCCGACCCGGCGGATTCTGGAGACCGTCATTGCGGAGAGTGAAGGCGGAAAGCATGGACTGGCCTTTGCTTCAGGCGTTGCGGCGATCACCGCCGTGCTGAATCTGCTGCACGGTGGCGGGCATCTTGTTGTAAGCGATGACATCTATCTCGGCACCTACGGGCTTCTGGAGCAGGTCTACCGTCCGTGGGGGCTGGAAATTTCGTATGTGAAAGCGGAGGATCCGGATGGATTCAGGGCGGCGGTCCGGCCGAATACACGGATGATTCTCGTGGAATCGCCGACGAACCCGCTGCTGAAGATCACCGACATCCGGGCGGTCGCCGATATCTCGATGCAGCACGGCATTCTGCTTGCCGTCGATAACACGTTTGCGAGCCCGATGTATCAGAATCCGCTTGCCCTTGGTGCGCATATCGTCATTCACAGCACGACGAAATACATCTCCGGACACAGTGATGTGCTTGGAGGTGCCGTTGTGGTGAATGACGACAAACTGTATTACGACCTGAAAACCTATCAGCGGTCGGCAGGGGCAGTTCCCGGCCCATGGGACTGCTGGCTGACGTTGCGCGGCATGAAGACGCTGCCGATCCGCATGCGGGCGCATTCCGAAAACGCACTGTTCATCGCGCAAAAACTTCAGCAGCATCTGCTGGTCGATCATGTCATCTATCCGGGACTGCCGACTCACCCGCAGTACGCACTGGCAAGGCGGCAGATGTCCGGCTTCAGCGGGATGGTAAGCGCAGAGCTGAAAATGGATGGCCATGGAGTGCAGCGTTTTATCAAGGCACTGAGGCTTTTCCCGCTGGCTGCCAGCCTCGGCGGGGTTGAGTCGCTCGTCAACCATCCGGCCAGAATGAGTCATTCGTACATATCGGCTGACCAGCGGGCAAGAATTGGTGTATCTGACTCGCTTGTCCGGTTTTCCATTGGTATCGAGGATGCCGATGATTTATGGTCGGATATTGAGCAGGCGCTCAAGACAGTGATGAGTGATGAGTAAAACAAGAGATACAAGAACGAAAAACAGTTTGCGTTTCGAGCGATCACGTTACTTCAGGTCGTTGCCGATTGCTGAGCACCCATCACTCTTTGTGGTCATCTATCATGAAAATTTCCTATAAAGGCGATTATGCACTCAAGGCATTGCTCGAACTTGCCATCAGTTACGGGGAGCAGGGCGATACGGTCGTGCCGATGGTGGTCCTCGCGAGGCGGCTCGATATCCCCCAAAAGTTTCTCGAGGCGATTCTGCTTAATCTCAAGAAGGGCGGTTTTGTTATCTCCAAGCGGGGCAAGGAGGGCGGATATGCGCTCGCAAGCCCGCCCGGAAAAATAACCGTCGGAGATATTGTCCGTTTTGTTGAAGGTCCGGTCGAACCGATCGCCTGCTGTGATGACTGCTACCGGGGGTGCAAGGATATCGATACCTGCGGGCTCCGGTCCGTATGGAAAAGGACTGCTGATGCGATCTCGTCAGTAGTGGACCATGTCACGCTCGAGCAGCTCGCCCGCGATACCCATGCCCGCCGCACC
>JAAYUK010000072.1 GCA_012517735.1 Nitrospiraceae bacterium | reverse complement strand
GTCAGTGTGGAGAAGAAGACAAGTGAGGTGGAGAAGCTGGCGGAAAAGGCTGAGGCATCCGGCTGGCCGTCGTGGTTTGAGATCGGGGGAGATTTCCGGACCCGGTTCGATTACATGACCGGCAAGACAGCCGACTACTTCGCCCCGAATATGGCAACCTTCACGCCGGTGTTCATGCCGTCCCAGACGGTAAAAAACGAGGCGCTTCTGACCAACCGTCTCGGACTGAACATGAAATTCAAGCCGATGGAAGATGTGCAGGTCAAGACCCGCCTGCTCATGTACAAGGTCTGGGGACATGAAACCGGCAGCCCGGTGACGGGCGGTAATGCATTCTTTGCAGACAAACAGTCCATTTTCGACGGAAATGTAGCTCACACCCCGTCCGACAATGCCCTGCGGGTTGATCAGGCATATGCGACGTGGAGCAATATCGCCGACCAGCCGATCTGGTTTTCTGTCGGTCGTCGTCCTTCGACGGGAGGAGTTCCGACCAATCTGCGGCTGAACAACCAGAAGCTCGGTTCTGCCGGAACACCGGGGTTGCTCATTGACTATGCGTTTGACGGAGCGACGATCGGCGTTGCTCCCGATATTGAGCCATTACCGGGATTTTATGCCAAGCTGTGCTACGGCAAGGGGTTTGACAGCGGGTTCAAGAGCAACGTGAATTCGATGAGGGATGTCAATTTTCTGGGCTTCAATGTGGTTCCGTATGAAACCGACAATTTCCGCGTCGAGCTGCAGTACAGCAGGGGGTTCGATATTTTTGCATTTCCGGAATATTCCGCAGTTACTTTCCCAGGCTTTGGTTCGATCAATAACACCAATCTTGGCGACATCGATCAGCTCGGTGCCGTTATTTCGGGCAGGATCGACAAGCTCGGGCCCGGCGACCTGAACCTCTTCCTGTCTCCTGCGATGAGTAAGGCGCATCCGAACAGCAACTGGATCGGCATGCCGGTCATGGCTGAATACGGTCTGATGTGGGACAGCATGTCGGCGAGAGGGACCAAAACCGGTTACGCAGTGTATGCCGGCGCCCGCTACGACATTCCTTCAACCGGAACCAAGATCGGAGTCGAATACAATCACGGCTCGAAAAACTGGATCACGTTCACGCCTGCGTCGGATGACCTCTGGACCAGCAAACTCGGCACGCGCGGCAATGTGTACGAAATCTACGCGATCCAGGAGTTGCTGAAGAAGCCGATCTCGAAGCTGGGCAAGGTGTTTTTCCGGCTTGGCTACCAGTACTACGATTTTCAGTATACCGGCAGCAACAACTGGGTAGGTTCACCGGTGAAGATTTCCGATCTCACCACCAGTCAGTACACGCCGCTGATGTTTCAGCCGCTGAAGAAGGCGCAAAACGTATATGCAACCTTTGATGTGCAATTCTAGGTAGCAGCACGGGGGATGGCCTTGCCTTCCCCCGCGCCTTTCAAACCCTATCCGACACTGCCGAATTCCTTGATCAGCTTCCAGAGTGTTACGCGACTGATGCCGAGGTGCCGGGCAGACTGGGTGCGATTCCCCTTGAAACGACGCAGCGTGGCATCCAGTTGTTCTTTGGTGATACGTTCTTTTCCGCCCCTGCTTGGGATGATGGCCGGAGCGCCTTTGCGAAAGAGGTACTCCGGCAGATCAACCGGCTCGATGGAGTCTCCCTTTGCGGTCATGGTCGCATATTCGATCATGTTGACAAGCTGCCTGACGTTGCCGGGCCATGGATACGCCTCAATGGCTTCAAGCGCTTGAGGACTAATGTAACGGATGGCCTTTCGATTGATCTGGTTGATGCGCTCAAGATAGTGGGCAATCAGGTGCGGAATATCCTCGATACGCTCGCGAAGCGGCGGAACATGAATCGGGATGACATTAATCCGATAGAAAAGATCGTCGCGGAACTTTCCTTGTCCGAGCAGTTCTTCCATATTCTTGTTGGTTGCGCTCATGAGGCGCACATCCACCTTGATGGGGCGCTGGTCTCCGACGCGCTCGATTTCACGTTCCTGCAGAACACGAAGCAGCTTGACCTGCATGGAGAGTGGCATGTCTCCGACCTCATCGAGAAAAAGGCTGCCGTGTTGCGCAGCCTCGAATCGGCCCTTGCGGTCTCGCACGGCGCCGGTAAATGCCCCTTTCACGTGGCCGAAGAGTTCGCTTTCGAGCAGAAATTCATTGAGCGCGGCACAGTTAACGGTCATGAACGGACCTGTCTGCCGCCTGCTCAGGCGGTGGATTGCCTTTGCCACCAGTTCCTTGCCGGTGCCGCTTTCGCCGGTAATGACAATGGGAGCTTCACTGGCGGCGGCATTGCGTATCTGCTCGTACAGGCGCTGCATGGGAAGGCTGGTGCCGATGAGACCCATGAAGCCGTATTCCTGCATCAATTCG
>JAAYUK010000071.1 GCA_012517735.1 Nitrospiraceae bacterium | reverse complement strand
GATTGCTGCGATGACGGTCCGGCAGTGCCATATTGCTCTCCCCATGGTTCCGACTTTCTAACCCATTATATCATATGGCTATTATGCTATAATAAACTTCTTAATCTGCTGTACCACATGGGGGTTCACATTCCTACGTTACCTGACAAAAAGGGATATTTCGGGCAGTACGGAGGCAGATTTGCCCCGGAAACCCTGATGCCTGCGCTCGATGAACTGGAGCGCGAGTATGCAGCTGCGCGGAAAGACAAGGCATTCCGCGCCGAGTTTGCGCATCTGAGCAAAACCTTTATCGGAAGACCGACATCGCTTTACTATGCAAAACGGTTGACGGAAGAAGTTGGCGGAGCGAAGATTTACCTGAAGCGTGAAGACCTCGCCCACACGGGGGCGCACAAGATCAACAATGCGCTCGGTCAGTGCCTGCTGGCAAAGCGGATGGGCAAGAAGCGGGTGATCGCAGAGACCGGCGCCGGCCAGCATGGGGTTGCTACTGCGACAGGGGCAGCCCTGCTCGGGCTGGAGTGCGAAGTGTATATGGGCTCGGTAGATGTGAAGCGGCAGGCGCTGAATGTGGTCCGCATGCATATGCTCGGGGCCAAGGTTGTCGACGTGCCGGTCGGTTCCCGGACGCTGAAGGATGCCATCAATGAGGCGCTGCGCGACTGGACCACGAATGTCCGCACGACGCACTATGTTCTGGGAACGGTTTTTGGTCCTCATCCGTTTCCGATGATTGTGCGCGATTTCCAGTCGGTGATCGGTACGGAAGCACGAGCCCAGATCCTGGCGGCGGAAGGCCGTCTGCCGGACTGTCTGATCGCGTGCGTCGGCGGCGGCAGCAATGCGATGGGTCTGTTCAACGCATTTCTGGGAGATGCGGTCGATATGGTCGGCGTTGAGGCGGGCGGCGAGGGCATCGAGACCGGCAAACATGCGGCCCGTTTTGCCGCGAGCGGCTCGGTCGGCATTCTGCAGGGATGCAAGACGTATGTTATGCAGGATGACGACGGCAATGTGCTCGATACCCATTCGGTCTCAGCCGGTCTTGACTATGCTTCGGTCGGCCCGCAGCACGCGTTCCTCCATGACACCGAACGGGTTGAGTATACCTGGGCGACCGATCAAGAGACGATCGAGGCATTCGGACTGCTTGCGCGGACAGAGGGAATCATCCCGGCGCTTGAGTCGGCGCATGCGGTTGCCGAGGCGGTCAAGCGTGCCCGGACGCTCGGGCCGGACAAGATCGTGCTGGTGAATCTCTCGGGCCGCGGGGACAAGGATGTGCAGCAGGTTGCTCAGATTCTGGGGATGCCGCTATGAGCCGCATGCAGAAGAATCGCATTGACGCGACATTTGCACGCCTGAGGCGGGAACAGAAGAAGGCGTTTATCGCCTACATCATGGCGGGTGATCCGTCTCTTGAGCGGACGAAGGAGCAGGTGCTTCTGCTGGAGCGGTGCGGGGTGGATATCGTCGAGCTCGGCGTTCCGTTCTCCGATCCGGTTGCCGACGGCCCGACGATCCAGCGTGCTGCAGAACGGGCGCTCGCATCGGGAACAACGCTGCGGCGGGTGCTCCCGCTGGTGAAGGAGCTCAGGACGGTGACCCAGATCCCGATTGTGCTCATGACGTACTACAACATCATTTTCAAATACGGAGAGCAGCAGTTTGTGCAGGATGCGCTGGACGCTGGTGTCGACGGAGTGATTCTGCCCGATCTTCCGCCGGATGAGGCGTCTGCTTTTATGGCCCATGCCCGTGCCGGTGCAAACGGGAAAACGCTTGCCACCATCTTTCTCGTTGCGCCGACATCGACGGATGGGCGGATCAGGAAGATCGTTTCCGCGTCCAGCGGCTTTGTCTATTATGTTTCGATGACCGGGATTACCGGCAGTTCCCTGCAGGTGGACGAATCGTTTTCCCGCCATATCCAGGGAGTCCGCGAACGTTCCCGCAAACCGGTAGCGGTGGGCTTCGGGGTGTCGAACGCCCGCGATGCGCGCATGATGCGCGAGGTTGCCGACGGCGTCATTGTCGGCAGTGCGCTCGTCAGGATGTTCCATGAGCATCCGGATGCCGTTGAGGCATTTATCAGAGAACTGAGGGGGGCTATTTGATTGCCATTGATGATTGCGGATTTGTTGATTGCGTGCCGTCGACAGATCAGAAATCATCAATCTGCATTCAGGATTTCATATGGCTTGGTTCAAGAAAAAAACAGAGATAAAGCCTGAAAAAAAGGTCAAGATTCCGGAAGGCCTCTGGGTGAAGTGCGACAATTGCCGCGAGATCGTCTATAAAAAAGAGATCGAAAAAAACCGGCAGGTCTGCCCGAAATGCAATTACCACTTCCGGATCAGCAGCCGCGAGCATCTCCGGCTTCTCGCTGATGAGGGGAGTTTTGTCGAGCTCGACGCTGATCTGGCGACCACCAATCCGCTCGGCTTTGTCGACAATATGCCGTACGACGTTCGGGTCGACGACAACCGGAAACGGAGCGGTCTGAACGAGGCGGCGATTTACGGTTCGGCAATGCTGGCAGGCCGTCCGGTGGTGCTCGCCATCATGGACTTTTCGTTCATGGGCGGCAGCATGGGATCGGTTGTCGGGGAAAAGATCGCCCGCGCTGCGGAGCTGGCGTGTGACCAGCGGATTCCCCTGATCACGGTTTCGTCGTCAGGCGGTGCGCGGATGCAGGAAGGCATGTTCTCCCTGATGCAGATGGCAAAGGTTTCGGCTGCCATCGGCCGTATTCGTGAACTTGATGTGCTCTACATTTCAGTGCTTGCCGATCCGACGTTCGGCGGCGTGACCGCAAGCTTTGCGATGCTCGGCGATATCATCATCGCGGAGCCGCGCAGTCTCGTCGGGTTTGCCGGACCTCGCGTCATCGAGCAGACAATCAAACAGCAGCTGCCCGAGAATTTCCAGCGCGCCGAATTTCTTCTCGATCACGGCATGATCGATCTGGTTGTTGAGCGACAGGAACTGAAGGAGACGCTGGCGACCCTCATCGGTCATTTCATGCCGCTTGCATCCGAGAAGTAACGTCATGAGCTATCGCGAGGCCATCGAGTATATTCTGTCGCTGCAACAGCTGGGCATCAAGCTTGGTCTCGAAAAGATGCAGCGAATGGCCGGGCTTTTCGGCAACCCTGAGCGTTCGTTCCGGTGCATTCACATTGCCGGCACCAATGGCAAGGGATCGGTTGCAGCCATGTGCGCCTCGCTGCTGAAAGCAAGCGGTTGCAGGGTCGGGCTCTATACCTCCCCGCATCTTGTGAGCTTTACCGAACGCATCCGTGTGGATGATGAACCGATTGCTGAATCCGACGTTGTTCGTCTTGCGGACCATGTTCGTGAGCAGCTCGCCCAGTCGCCGGATATTCCGGCCCCGACGTTTTTCGAATTCACCACGCTGCTGGCGTTTCTCCATTTCCGGGAGCGCGGCATCGATTGGGCGGTCATCGAGACCGGTATGGGCGGTCGGCTCGATGCTACGAACATTGTTCAACCGGACGTTACGGTCCTGACACGCATCGGTCTTGATCATCAGGAGTATCTTGGTCAGACGCTGGCGGAGATAGCACGGGAAAAGGCAGGGATCATGAAGCCTGCGGTTCCGCTCATCTCCGCAGGTCAGGCTGATGAAGTTGCCCAGGTGCTCTCTGCATCGGCGGAGGCACTCGGATGTCCGGTCATGTTTTTCGACCGCGACTTTTCCGGAAGGGTTCTCAAAAGCGGGTTTGAGGGAATCGTGATCGATTACGTGAGTCCTGCTGAAACCATTGAGCACCTGACGGTGCCGCTCGCCGGACGACATCAGGCCGAAAATGCCGCGATTGCCATATCCGCATTCAGGAGGATTTTTCCGTCACCCGGGGGCAGCGATTACGCACTGCAAGCAACGGAGCGCCCTGTCAGCCAGGAGATCGTGAGATTGGGCATGGCTGCCTCATGCTGGCCGGGCCGGCTCGAAGTCGTTGATCGCGACCCGCTGACGATCGTTGATGGAGCCCATAATCCCGCCGCCGCAACTGCGCTTGCCGCATTTCTTGCGGATCATGCCGCCGGATACCGGATCGCGCTGGTGCTTGGCATTCTGGCAGACAAGGATATTGCCGGTATCATGCAGCCGCTGTTGCCGCATGCAGCGCAGCTCTTTCTTGCTCCGCCGCAGACATCCCGGGCTGCATCCATTCCCGTATTGGCGGAAATTGCTCGTGCGGCTGGTTTCCGACCGCACCACGGTTCTTCTGTTCATGAGGCGCTCCGGGCGGCGCGCGACTGGAGCCGCGCTGAACAATCGGACGGTCAAAACGCACTGGTTCTCCTGACCGGCTCTCTCTATACCGTTGGCGAAGCCTGCGCATCCCTGGGCATGCCGGCAGTGCTTGGCTCTCTGCGGGAGCATCGGTGAGGCGCGTTTTCCTTAGTATCGCATTCCTGCTGATCTGTGCTCCGGCGTACGGCAATACGATCACTGCCGAGCATCTTGAGCATTTCGAAAAAGAGGATAAATACGTTGCAACCGGGAATGTCCACATTGTGAGGGACGGAGCAGTTGTCACTGCGGAAAAGGCGGTGCTGTACAACAAGACCGGCGACACCGAACTCATCGGCAATGTGGTGTATGAAGACGAAACAGTCATCATCAATACCGAGAAGGCGAACCTGAACATTGACAAGCAGACCGGTACGATGGACAACGCCCTGATTTTTGTGAAGGAACGGGCATATCGGGTCGTCAGCAAGGACGCAAAAGTGCTGGGATTGCAGGCCCAGCGCAAGCAGGCGCATTACTGGGTTTACGGAGAAAAGGTTGCGAAGCTCGGTGAGGACCGGTTCCATGCGGAGCGGGCGACCATTACCACCTGTAACTCAGACCCCTGTCTGAGGCCAGAAGAACTGAGGGTAAAGCGCTATCTTGGCGCGCCGGCCCAGGTCGTCCAGGCGAGTTCTCCTGCATGGACAATCGAGGGGAGCGAGGTTGATGTCACCGTCGGGGACAAGATGACCGCCCAAAACACGACGCTCAAGGCCGGCGGGAAAACACCGTTCTTCTATTCGCCCTATTTTTCAGCTGCGCTCGGGAAGGACCGCCAGACCGGTTTTCTCATGCCGAAGATCGGCACCAGTTCGCTCAAGGGGTTCCTGTACAGCCAACCATTCTACTGGGCGATCGACGACAACAAGGATGCAACCGTTCAGGTTGATTACATGAGCAAGCTTGGATTCGGCAAGAGCGTCCAGTATCGCTACCTTGATTTCAATGGGCAGGGTGAGTGGAATGCCTATCACCTGTATGACAAGGAGAAAAAGCAGCACTATGAGGAATACCGGGGCTATAGTGATATCGTGTTTACTCCCGACATCAAGGCGTATGCGGACATCCAGTATGTAAACCACCGCGATTTCTACCAGAGGCTCGGGACAACGCCCTATGCGACGACGCAGCGTTTCCTCCAGTC
>JAAYUK010000005.1 GCA_012517735.1 Nitrospiraceae bacterium | reverse complement strand
TTCGTTCTCAGGGCAGAGAGTATGCGGGCGGGGCGCTCGTCGTTGCGACGGGAGGAGTTTCGTGGCCTCACCTCGGGGCGACAGATCTCGGATTCCGGATTGCCCGGCAATTCGGCCTGCGTGTAGTGCCTCCGCGTCCGGGACTGGTTCCGCTGGTCTTTTCAGAGGAGATGCGCCAACGCTACTCCTGCCTGAGCGGCGTGTCGCTCGTCGCAGCGGTCCGCTGCCGCAGGCAGGACTTTCGGGGAAGCGTTCTGTTTACGCACCGCGGATTGAGCGGTCCGGCGATTCTCCAGATATCGCTTGTCTGGCTGCCAGGCGACGAAATACTGATTGATCTGTTTCCGGATGCGGATGCTCATGCATTATTGAGGGAACATCGCCATACGAAAACGGCATTGCCGAACCTGCTCGCCCGTTTTCTTCCCAAGCGCTTTGCTGCGGTCTGGTGCGCGGAGCAAGCACTTTCGAGACCGCTGAACAGCTATTCGGACAAGGAGCTTGCCGGAATCGCCGGATTGCTTCATGCCTGGACGGTGGTCCCTGCCGGCACTGAGGGGTTCAAAAAGGCAGAGGTGACCATCGGCGGTGTCGATACGGATGAGTTGTCGTCAAAAACCCTTGAGGCGAAGACCGTTCCGGGACTCTATTTTGTCGGGGAGGTCGTGGACGTTACCGGCCACCTCGGCGGATACAATTTACAATGGGCTTGGTCATCCGGCTGGGCTGCCGGACAGGTTGTGTGAAAAAAAAGGCCGGCTCCGTTATGCGAGAGCCGGCGAGCTATGGAGAAAGGAGAGCAGTTTTCTTTTTTGGGGCAAGAAAACCGCTCCCACACCGCAATGCCTATTGGAATTTATCGACCAGCAATTCGGCGATATGTTTTGCCTTTGTTTTCGACTTTGCCTTGTCCAGTCCGCCTCCGATCTGTATGAGGCAGCCCGGGCATTCAACACCGACAACGTCGGCGCCGGTATCTTCAATATTCTTCAGCTTCCTCTGCAGCATGCGCATCGAGAGGGTCGGCTGTTTTACCGTGTAGGAGCCGCCCATGCCGCAGCAGGTGTCGCACTCGAACATTTCCTTCAGCTCGTAGCCGGCGGCCTGCATTACTTCACGCGGCTCCTTGTAGACGCCGCAGTGGCGCTTTGCGTGGCAGGAATCATGGTAGGTGAATGAAGCAAGCTTCTGTCCGTCTTTCGGGGCAAGCCGCTTTTCATCGATCATCTTCTTGACGAGTTCGGAGAAGATGAAGACTTTTTCTGACAGTTTTGTTGCATCTTCGGCAAGCTTGCCTTTCCCTTCATCCTTCAGGATATGCTCCCACTCTTTCTTGAGCGCCGTCGCGCAGCTTGCGCAGCCGGTGACGACATACTGAACGTCGTTTTCCAGCAGTGCTTTCAGGTTCTGCTCGGCAGCCATGGCAGCCATATCGAATGCGCCGGTGCCCCAGTGCGGAATGCCGCAGCAGGTCTGGCCCTCGGGGAACACTACTTCAATGCCGGCCTTGTTCAGGACCTTCACGATCGCTTCACC
>JAAYUK010000070.1 GCA_012517735.1 Nitrospiraceae bacterium | reverse complement strand
CGCGCAGCCTCGCCCATGCCGACAATGCCGGCGACATTTTCGGTGCCTGCCCGGCGGCCGCCCTCCTGTATCCCGCCGTAGATGAGCGGTACAATGCGCGTACCCTCCCTGATATAGAGGGCACCGACTCCTTTCGGCCCATAGAACTGATGCGCTGTCATGCTCAGCATATCCACACCGAGTTCCTGCACATCAACCGGAATGTTGCCGGTGGTAGCGACCGCATCGGTATGAAACGTTATACCACGCTCTTTGGCAATGGCCGCCAGCTCCCGGATCGGCTCGATCGTGCCGATTTCACGGCTCGCGTGCGTAATGGAAATGACCGTCGTCTGGTCGGTTATCGCCTTCTTCAATGTTTCCGGATCGACCAAACCGTATTGATCCACCGGAAGATAGGTGACCACAAAACCCGATTTTTCGAGAAAGCGTCCTGAATTGAGAATCGAATGATGTTCGACTTTCGATACAATGAGATGGTTCCCCTGTTGCCTGCGTGCGAGCGCCGCCCCGCGCAGGGCGAAATTGTTCGCCTCGACCCCGCTGGACGTGAAGACAATGGTCGCAGGTTTGGCATTGATCAGTGATCCGACATGGCCTCGCGCCGTTTCGATCGCAGTGCGCGCACGCATGCCGAGATCATACACGCTCAATGCATTGCCGAACTCCTCCCTGAAATAGGGCATCATCGCTTCAAGAACCGCCGGATGGAGCGGATTCGTCGCCGCATGGTCAAAATAGCATTTTCTCATCGAAAACCCCTTGCACCGTAAACGCTGAGCTTACTCAGTCAGTTTGCGGATATAAAATTTATAGTAGTCCTCAGTCTCTTCAATCCCGATAAACTCATTGCCGGTGCGTGCACACCACGCCGGGATATCTTCAAGGGCGCCATCATAGTCGGTCATGATTTCGAGCACCTGCCCGGTTTCAAGCTCCCGGATCAGTTCATCCAGCTTGAGCAGGTGCATCGGGCACATCATATACACAATGTCGGCAGTGACATCCGCCTTGATACCCTCGACAAATTTCAATGACATGATGCGGCAGCTTCCTTTTTCTGAAAACGCGGCGCCGTGGAGAGCTTCAGCACCGTCTTGAAATCAGACGATACCAGATTCGCCAGCGTAATCGTGCTCAAAAATCCTTCAATCTGCGCTCCCAGCTCCTTCCAGAGCAGATGCGTCACGCAATGGTCAGCCCTGACGCATCCCTCACGAGGATCCACACAGGAGGTAATCGCTATCGGCCCTTCGAGCTCATTGAGAATAACCGCGATCGATATCTCCGAAGGCTGTCGGGCAAGCAGATAGCCCCCGCCCGGTCCTTTTACGCTCCGCACAATTCCGGCCCGGCGCAGCTTGCCGAGAATCTGCTCAAGGTATGCCACCGATACATTCTGGCGCTCAGAGATTTCCTTGATCGTGATCGGCCTGTCCGGCCAGCCGCGGGCGATTTCGAACATTGCCCGCACACCGTATTGCCCCTTTGTCGATAGCCTCAGCATATCTCTATGCTAAAATACCCGAGCAGTTATGTCAAGTATTAGGCGATCCCGTTTCTGACCAGCGGTCAATCAGGCTTCGCCGCACGAGCGTGGGAAAACAAGGGCGCTATGAACCCACAATTGTCATTGGATTCGATCACAAGCGCTCAGAGCTAGGCTGGGCTGGCAACAGAGCGGATTTATTCGGCGAAGCGGCACATACAGGATGTATGTGCGAGGCGAATACCTCGGAGGACGGCTGGACGCCGTCCGAGAAGCGGGGCCCCCGAAAATGTCGATGACTTTTCGGGGTGGCAGTTGAGCGGCGTTGCCTGCCCAGCCGGGCTAATGACAATTCTCGGATGAAACAACCAGGCGGGCATTGAGAAAATCGATCAGTTCCTGTGCAACCTGTTCACGCTGATTGTCCACCGTGATCATATGATAGCAGTCATCGAGCAACACCGTCCGGACAACGGTTGAACCAAGATGCTGCTGCAGATATTCAGCATTTTTCACGCTTGCCATATCGTCTTCATGGGAATGGATAATCAGCGCCGGCGTCATGATCGCAGGCATCAGCTTCCGCACATGGCGATTCATGCGGAGATGTTCGGCCATGCTCGACAGGGGAAACTTCGCATAGGCTCCGGCCTCTTCATCGAGGCTTTTCTTGATGCGTTGGCGGATTTTTTCGTTCTTGACCCCGTACGGCTCGGTTTCCGGATAGGTATAAAAATACCGGAGCGGGGTGTAATAGGCATAGGGCAAGAGAAAGGTATACCACGGAACCGTCCAGCCGTCATAAAAAAGCGTGGTCGACAACAACGCAACAGCCGGGATCTTTTCCGGAAATTCGTGCGCCAGATGCAGGGCAATCACCGCCCCCATGCAAAGTCCGGCAACCGAGACGGTGGAATAGGTCTTCGCAAGCGAGCAAAACACATCACGCATGGAAGCGTGCCAGTCCTGCCAGGTGGTTTTCATCAGGTCTTTCAGGTCGGTGCCGTGTCCGGCGAGGTATGGCACCTGCACCGTATAGCCTGCCTGGTTCAGGCGTTTGGCGAGAAAACGAAGCTCCTGCGGACTCCCGGTAAGCCCGTGAACGAGCAAAACAGCATGTTCGCCTCCGGAGAGCGAAATACCGGGAAGGACAGAACGATCCTTATCAGCCATTTATCAGGAACCGCACCGCTTCAGCAGCTGCTCGAAAAGCGCAATGAACAGATCCATTTCCTCAAACGTCATCGTCAGTGCAGGCGCCAGCGTGAACACATTTTTATAATAACCGCCGATATCGAGAACAAGCCCATAGTGACTGCCGTTGATCGCAATATCTCCCTTCAGACCTTCCTGAAAAATCGCATCCGTCAGCTCCCGGTCGGG
>JAAYUK010000069.1 GCA_012517735.1 Nitrospiraceae bacterium | reverse complement strand
CTTTACGGCTTCGTCACGTTTCAGTTCACCCTTCAGCGTTATGGCATCCTTGGTGACCGTCAGGTCAATGTCTTCCTTGACGACGCCCGGCAACTCAGCCCGCAGCACAAGTTCATTCTGCCGGTCGAACAACTCAATGCTGGGGATCACCACACTGGATTCCTGCTTGTTCCAGCGGGGCCGGCGGCCGGCAAAAAACTCGTCAAAAAGCCGGTCCATATCACGCCGCATCTCCTCAAGCTCCTTCAGTGGACTCCATTTCACCAGTGACATGCATTACCTCCAACCCTGAGACAAATAGAGTTTACAATTGGAGGGAAGCGCTCCGGCCTTCCCATCCTTCCCGATGTTACGCGATTTCGCCAGTGGCAACCGTGTCAAATACCATGTGCCCTTCCCGATAATCGACCTCGACCGTATCTCCTTCCCTGACGGTCCCATCCAGCAGCTTCAAAGCAAGCGGGTTCAAAATCTCCTTCTGGATCGCCCGTTTCAGGGGCCGTGCCCCGAAAACCGGGTCGTACCCGATCTCGGCGACATGCTCTTTGGCGGCATCAGTCAGGACGATATCAATCCTCTTGTCTTCAAGATATTTTTTCATCCGCTTCACCTGGATATCGACAATCGACTTCAGCATCTCACAGGTCAGCGGGTTGAAGACGATGATCTCATCTACCCTGTTCAGGAACTCGGGCCGGAAGAATCCCTTCAGGTCTTCCATGACTTTTGCCCTGATGTCGGCATTGTCCTCACCGCTCCAGTGCTCCCCGCAGCCCTTCTTCTTTTCAAGGAGTTCGACCAGGTGGACACTGCCGATATTGGAGGTCATGATCACCACGGTGTTCCGGAAATCGACCGTCCTGCCATGCCCATCGGTCAGCCGCCCGTCGTCGAGCAGCTGCAGCAGGATGTTGAAGACCTCAGGATGAGCCTTCTCAACCTCATCGAACAGAATGACGGAATACGGTCGGCGCCTGACCGCCTCGGTCAACTGCCCGCCTTCCTCATAGCCGACATACCCTGGCGGCGCTCCCACCAGACGCGAAACCGTATGCCGTTCCTGATATTCGGACATGTCGATGCGAACCATCGCCGTCTCATCGTCGAACATGAATTCCGCGAGCGCCTTGGCCAGTTCGGTCTTGCCGACTCCGGTCGGACCGAGAAAGATGAACGACCCGATCGGCCGGTTGGGGTCCTGCAGGCCGGCGCGGCCTCGACGTACCGCATTGGCGACTGCAACAATCGCGTCGTCCTGCCCGATCACCCGCAGATGAAGCCGCTCCTCCATCTTGATGAGCTTTTGCACCTCTCCTTCCAGCATACGGGCGACCGGCACTCCGCTCCACTTCGAGACTACCTGTGCGATATCCTCTTCATCCACCTCTTCCCGAAGCATCTTCCGCCGCTGCTGTGTCTCACGGAGCGCTGCATTGCCGGCCTCAAGCTGTGCCTCCAGCTCGCGGAGGGTTCCATATTTCAGTTCGGCCGCTTTTGCCAGATCGCCCTCGCGCTCGGCGCGTTCAGACGCGATTTTCGTCGATTCGATCTGCTCTTTCACCTGCCGGATCTTCTGGATCACTTCCTTTTCACCCATCCACTGAGCCTTCAGGACGTCTCGCCGCGACTGCAGTTCGGCATGCTCCTTGCCGATCTTTTCGAGTTTCTCCCGCGCGTCTGCAGAACCATCTTTCAACAATGCCTGCTTCTCGATCTCGAGCTGCCTGAGTTTCCGCTCAATCTCGTCCAGTTCGACCGGCATGCTGTCGATTTCCATGCGGATACGTGCAGCGGCCTCATCGATCAGATCAATCGCCTTGTCAGGCAGGAAGCGGTCGGTGATATAGCGATTGGAAAGCACCGTTGCCGCAATCAGCGCCGAATCCTTGATCTTGACGCCATGGTGTACTTCATACCGCTCTTTCAGCCCCCGCAGGATCGATATGGTATCCTCGATCGACGGTTCTTTCACCGCCACCGGCTGGAAACGGCGCTCGAGCGCGGGGTCTTTTTCGATATATTTCCGGTATTCATTGACGGTGGTTGCGCCGATACACCGCAGCTCTCCCCGGGCAAGGGCCGGTTTCAGCATGTTGGATGCATCGATCGCCCCCTCGGCAGCCCCCGCACCGACGAGCGTATGCATTTCGTCAATGAAGGTGATGATTTTGCCTTCCGACTGCTCGATCTCCTTGAGCACCGCCTTCAGGCGCTCCTCGAACTCACCACGGTATTTTGCACCCGCAAGCATACTGCCGATATCGATCGATATGAGCCGTTTGTCGCGCAGCGTTTCCGGCACGTCGCCTGCAACGATACGAAGGGCAAGCCCTTCAACAATGGCTGTCTTGCCGACTCCCGGATCACCGATCAGCACGGGATTATTCTTGGTCCTGCGGGACAGCACCTGCACGACGCGCCGGATCTCTTCGTCCCGGCCGATCACCGGGTCGAGCTTCCCGCGCCTGGCAAGATCGGTCAGATCCTTGCTGTACTTCGCAAGCGCCTGATACTTTTCCTCCGGATTCGGGTCGGTCACCCGCTGCGAACCCCGTATGTCCTTCATCGCCGCGAGCACTGAGTCGCGTGTCACTCCGGATTTCTGCAACAGCTTCGTCGCTGCGCCGCCGTCACTGAAAATGGCGATCAGTAAATGCTCGGTGCTGATATATTCGTCGCTCAGATGCGTTGCCTCATCATATGCCTTTTCGAGCACATTCCGGAGCCGGGCGGACATATAAAGCTGCCCTATCGGCTGGGCACCCGAAATTTTCGGGAACGTGTCGATCTCCTGATCAAGCTCGCGCAGCAGCCCGCCGATATCGACACCGAGCCGTTTCAGGATCTGATACGGCACGCCTTCATCGTCCTGCAGCAATGCAACGAGCAGGTGCTCTATGTTCAACTCCTGATTGCCCTTGCGCTGCGAGAGCGCCTGTGCCTCCTGCAGAGCCTCCTGGCTTTTCACCGTCAATTTATCAAGTCTCATGATTCCTCCTGTATGCCGAATGCTTTTTCAAACCCCGTGATACTTATTTCTCCTCGAATACCTTTCTGATGCGCTCCTCGAAATCACTGCGCACGTCGTCGTCCAGATACCGCATCATTTCGTTCATTTCGTTTTGCATTGCCGTCAACTGGTTTCTCATGCGCAGAATGATATCGACCCCCGCCTTGTTCACCCCCAGCTCTTTGGTGAGCCGGATCACCAGATTGAGGCGGTCGAGATCTTCATCTGAATACAGCCGCTGCCGATTGATCCGGTGCGGGCAGATGAAGCCCTCGCGTTCGTACATGCGGAGTGTCTGCGGATGCACCTCAAGCATGCGCGACACGACACTGATCATATAGAGCGGACTCCTTCGGTCCTGCCGTTTACGTACCATCATGCGCCTCCCAGATACTTGCGCGGATTTTCCGGATAGAGCTCTTCTATGGTTCGGATCGCCTCTTTCGCGCGTTCCGGAATATGTTTCGGCACCGCTATTTTGATCTCGACGTACTGGTTGCCTCGTTCCCGGGTCTTCGGATTCACAAACCCCTTTCCGCTCAGCTTGAACCGCTGGCCCCCCTGCGTTCCTGCGGGCAGCTTCATGGCTGCGTGTCCGTCGATGGTCGGCACTTCGATTTTTGCCCCGAGAGCCGCCTCGCCGAAAGTGACCGGAACCTGAATCGTAACATCGTCGCCCTTTCGCGTAAAATACGGGTGCGGCCGTATGTTGATCCTGATCAGGAGATCTCCTGCATGTCCGCCGCCAACCCCTGCATTCCCCTTGCCTTTTACCTTGACGGTCGAGCCGTTATCCACTCCGGCAGGGATTTTCACTTTGACGGTGTCGGTCAAATGAACCGCTCCCTGTCCGCCGCATCGCTTGCATGCCGCGGTAACTATCCGGCCGGCGCCGCCGCATTGACGGCATGGCTGCGCCACGGTGAAGATGCCTCTGCCTGCCGACTGCGAACGTCCGGTTCCCTTGCAGGCAGAGCAGGTAGTGCTCGATTCAGCCCCGCTGCCGCGGCAGGACTCGCATTCGGCAGTATGATTGATCGTTACCTCGCGGGTGACTCCCGAAAACGCCTCCTCCAGCGACAGATCCATCTGCATCATGAGATCATCCCCGCGTTCGTAATGCTGGCGGGCAGCGCCGCCGCGGGCGCCGAAAATATCGCCGAAGAGATCGCTGAAGTCAAAACCGCCGCCCTGAAATCCACCGCCGAAGCCTTCAAAATTGACCTGACCTCCGCGGTCGTATTCAGCGCGTTTCTCCTTGTCGCTCAGAACCGCATACGCCTCATTCGCCTCCTTGAACTTCTCCTCGGCAGACTTGTTGCCGGGATTCAGGTCAGGGTGGTACTTTCTCGCCAGCTTGCGAAACGCCTTCTTGATGTCATCGTCCGACGCCCCTTTGTCAACGCCGAGAATCTTGTAATAGTCTTTTGGTGCCATAGGTTCACCTCTCT
>JAAYUK010000068.1 GCA_012517735.1 Nitrospiraceae bacterium | reverse complement strand
GAATCCGGCAAGTGGGGGACCGGAACAAAACCAGTGCTTGAAGGTATTTACGACCGGAACGGTCTGCTGCATCGTCTCAATTACGAGGAGATTCTCGGCGCCAAGGGTGAAGTGAAATATGATTCCACCAGAATCAAGTCGCTGCCGTTCGGAGAATTGACGATTGCACAGTCGGTGCGCGAGTATGCCCAGAAATATGTTCTGGCCGGAAACAAGCGTGCTGACGAGTTCCGGACGAACCTGAAAACACTTTTCCCCGATCTTACCGACACGGTCCTGAACGATCTGAGCTTTGCAGAGAACAAGATTGCTGAAAAGAAATCGAAGCTTGGCATGATGTTCTTCAAGGCCTATGAGCGGCAGGTCAGGGCAGCATACACCCAGACGATCGCACATCTCAAAAAATGGGCGGAAGATGAACGGCGGGTGGCGAAGGACTATGACGGCGAGGTGAAGCGTCTCCGTGCTGAACTCGCAGCCCTCGAAAAAGAACTGAAGAATGCGTCCCTCGTAAAACACGCCGACGATACAGTAAATTCCTACACGAAGATAGCGACAAACCTCTTCGAGCAGGAGAGTCTGCCGCTGAGCAGGGTTCGCATCTATGAAAACTATATTTCGACATACAAGCAGATACGCACAAAACTCCAGTCAGTGAATCAGCTGTTTGTGGAGGCGTCATCGAAGTACGTCCCATCAAGCTGGTTTCTTACCGGATACCCCGCATTTGATAAAGACATAGCGGACAGGCTTGTCACGCTCATGACAGCCGAGCGGGCGCGGTCCAGCGAGCGGGTCTCTGAGCTTCTCAAGGAACTGAACCAGAAGGATGCCCGCTGCAACCTCCAGAACGAGTGCCACAAGAGAGCCTTCGACATCGTCGCAGCGCAGCGCTACAGGATTGCTTTTACACAACACCTTGCGGAATACTTCAGGAGCCTTGCAGGAGAAAGCTCCAAATGGGCCGATTCCTACGAAGCGGCAAAGGCAAGCTATGAAGGCACACGAGACAGCCTGCTGAAGAATCTGGCTCCTCCCCTTGCAGTAATGGACAATGCCTATATTAATGCGTTTACCACGTTCTTTTTCTCCATGGGGTTCGCCATAGCGTCCAACGATACTGATCAGTACCGTCAGATTGCCAATGGGTATGAAGCCCAGATGGTAGCTTTGCGGGAGCAGGACAAATCGGACCGCATGGCGGGCACCCAAAGCGAGGCAGGAAAATCCCTGCAACAGTGTCTCCAGGTGGGGATGGAGCTTTCAATTCAGCTGAGTAATGCCGAACCGGAACCCGGAACTGATATTGACGCGGTGGTAAAGCTGATCAAGGGAACGCTCCCGAAGGAAACATCGTGGGCATGGGCGACCAGCGGCGGTCTGACGGCAAAGCAGAAATTCGGCGAAAAAACGGTGGTGACGGTTGCGTCGGAAGGCGAGCTGACGGTGCGTCTCATGGATGAGCGATACACGAGCAAATCCCTTGCCGAGACAAAGGTGAAGATTGTGCCGAAAGCCGGGCCGTTCCGCATTCAGCTGCGCGGTCCGCAGGAAGGGGAGATAGGCAAGTCGCTTGCATTCGGTGCTGAGCCGACACCCGACAGCGTTGTTCCGAAGGATATTCAGTATGAGTGGATGGTGGACGATCAGGCTGCCGGGCAGGGCAGCCGGCTGAGCCGCAGTTTTTCTCAGGCTCGCCCGGTCGGTATCAGAGTCGATGCATACCGCATGGTCGGCGGAAAACGCGTGGTGCTCGATTCAGCGCGCCAGACCGTCATGATCCGGGACATGCCGAAAAAAGATGATACTGCGGACAGGCAGCGGGAAAAGGAGCAGCTCGAAAAAGAGGCAGCGGCTCGCGAGCAGGCTGAAAAAGAGCGAATCGGACCCGAGCAGCAGACCTCGTCAGAAAAAGCCAAGGCCCCACCTGCATGCACGTATCGGTATTCCGAATGGGGTGAGTGCAGCCGGGCAACCAAGAGACAGACAAGAAGCGTTGTCGTCATCGAGCCATTCGGCTGTGTGGAAAGAGGACAGCCCGCGCTTGAGCAGGAGTGCACGCCGCCGCCGACTGCTGAGGAACTGAGGCTGAGGTTGCTGGGATGTCTTTGTTCCGTTACCGGAGGATATGGATATGCATATACACCGGATGACTGTGCAAAGAATCGGCCCGGCGACGGAGTCTGTTCATGGAGCGGATCGCTTGGTGGCTACTGGTGTTATCATATCAAGCCGAATCCTGCGGAAAAGGGTGCTGAATGCTACAAGAGTGTTTACGGAAGGGCACCGACGTCTCAGGATCTGGCCGGGATGCAGCAGGTCATGAAAGAGGCCAACCGGAAGAATGCGAAGAAGCTGACGGTTTCCCTTTCACCTGATGCAAAGCCGATCAAGGCACAGTACGGCACTACCGTTACGCTTACGGCGAATGTCGCAGGCGGCATACCGGGATACACCTATTTCTGGTCCGGGCAGGGCAGCGCCAAGGACAACACCTTCACCTTTATCAACACCCGGAAACCGGGTTCCTCAACAGTGTCGGTGACGGTCACCGACAGCGACGGAGGGTCGGCAACCGCCTCGGCATCCATTTTGGTGGAAGGCATTGAGGTTGCCATTGAGAAGACCTCTCCTGCCGGCGCCACGGTCCCGGTCGGCGGGCAGGCGTCCTTCCGGGCAACGGTAAAAGGGGGCGGCGAGGTCAGTTACCTGTGGCAACCGCATCCGGAGGTGGAGTTCAGTCCTTTCGAGAAATCGGCAACGACAACCGCAACATTCAGAAATCCGGGCAGTGCGGGAATATGGGTGGAGGTGTTGATCAAGGACGGAGCGGCCATGCGTTCCGCCGGACGATCGAACGTGATTACCCTGCAGGTTGTCAATCCTCAATGGACGCTGGAGTTCAGCCCGGCCAATCCCCGGGTGGGGCAGCCGGTAAAGGCGAAGATAGCCCCTGCCGGAGCGGGTGCCGGTGTCAACACCGGAGAGATGAACTTCCGCTGGCAACTGCCGGCGAATGCAAAACAGACCGGTACTTCAAAGGATGACTCCGAGATAACCTTCGTTCTCAACGATACGAAGCCGGCGAATATCGCCTGTACTGTTGCCACAAAGCGGAAAAACGAAAATCTGGGCGGCGCCGGGAAAACAATAGCTGCTCAGGGATTCGGCGTGAAGGTTTCCGGTCCGCG
>JAAYUK010000004.1 GCA_012517735.1 Nitrospiraceae bacterium | reverse complement strand
TGCCCGTTATGAGGTTATGGCCGATACCTTTCTTGAGTCCCGTGATTTCACCAATGCCATGACTGTTATCCGCAAGGGGCTTTCCCTCAATCCGGCAAGCCGGCCGATGAAGCTGCGTCTGGCGCGTCTGCTGGAGTGGACTGGCGATCCTGCCGGAGCCTATCCCGTATGGAAAGAGCTTGCCGCTGCCGGCAATGCCGAAGCCGCTGCTGCTGTGGCGCGTCTGGCGCAGTCAGTAGGCGATACTGCGACGCATCTGGCTCTGCTGCAGCAGGCGATGCGTGCGGGAGGCATGCGTGCGGCCGATGTCACGGCGCTTGCCCAGGCGTATGAGTATTATGGCAAGGTCGACGAAGGGATTGCTTTTTTCCGGGCGACCTATGCAGCGGGCGGAAACCGCGAAGTTCTGGCAGCTCTGGCGTTTCTCCTCGAGCAGAAGGGCGATCTTCCCGAGGCGCTGCGGCTGCACCGGGAGCATCTCGAACGGTTCGGCTTCGATCGCGACCGGGCGGTGCGCGTTGCCGACCTGCTGTTTGTGCAGGGACGCTGGCGGGATTCCTATGCCGAACTGCAGCGCATTCCCCGGTCTGATATTCCCCCGTCGCACCGGTTCTGGGATCTCTATGCAAGCATGGCGTGGGAACTGCAGCAGTCCGCTGAAGCCGAGGAGGCTTACCGGATGCTGCTTTCACGGAAGGATTTCACCGTGGAGTCGGCCGAACGGCTCGGGTTTCTCGTCTTCAGAAGATCCCCGCAGGAGGCGGCAGAAATTGTTATGAGCGTGCACCGGACAAAACCTGATGTCAAGCTCATGACCCTCGCAGTGCAGTATTATGTGACCGCAAGGGCTTTCGATACCGCGCAGCGGCAGGTCGATCTGCTTTCCCCCGAGGTGCGGGGACAGTACGAAAGGGACAATGCCTATGTAATGGCTGCGGGGCTGGTTGCCTCCGGCATGCGCAATCATGGCGAGGCGCTTCGTCTGTACCGTCTTGCGCTGCGGCGCTCACCGGACGATCCGTCCGTCAGGGAGGCGGTGCTCTGGACCCTGATCGAGCAGCGGAATCTCAGATCGCTCGCGCGGGCGCTCGGCGCATGGCAGGACGATCTGAAGGTGTCAGGACGGTATTATCTGGTGCTTGCATCAGCCTGTTCCGCGCTCAACCGGTACGATGAGGCCCGCCGCTACTACTACCGGTATCTGCAATCGGTGCCTGACGACCTCTCTCTGCGGCTGACGCACGCCGACATGTTCGACCAGATTTCCCGCCCCGACATCCAGACGCGGCTGAAGAGCGACCTGTTCAGAACCGTCATGCGGAGGTATCAGGACGGGACGCTGAAGCCCGGCTCGGTCGGCAACGACATCCTTTTGGGGCAGCTTTCGCTTGCATTCATGCCGAACAATATGCTGGCGGACTATTTCGAAAAGGTCAGGAAGCGGAATGAGTCTGTGCCGCGCCCTGACTATGCGCTGCACGAACTCTGGCTGACCTGGGCGATCAATGCCGGGCATGAAGAGGCCGCGCTGCGCATGATGCGGAAATGGGAGACCTCCGTGTCGCGCGATGCGAATCCCCTGTGGGGGAAACTGCTGCTTGCATTGAAGCGGAAGGATATCGACGCTGCCGGTATGATGCTCGATCGTGATTACCGGCTGCTGCCGCGATGGGACCGCATTGATGCGGCGCGCGAAGCCGGGCAGTATCCGCTGGCGCAGGAAATGGCCTTTGAAACCATGAGCGCTCCCAACAACGATCAGGATCATGAGACGCACGAACGGTTCGTCAGCCTCATGACCCAACACTGGAACGAGGCCGATGTCCACCTGCAATACACCAACCGGGACACGCTGCACAGTTTTGAAGTCAGGAGTTCGTATCTCTTTCGTGTTCTCAACGACTGGTGGTTTCAGCCGTGGGCATCCACCTCCCGGCTCACCATCAAGGATACGGAACTCTATCTGCCGGGTCATGTGACTGATCGCCGGGCCGGTATGCATCTGATCAAGAAGTCTCCGCAGCTCGATCTCGACCTGAATGTGTACGCGCGGGATGCGTGGAAAAGCTTTGTCGGTGCGGAATTCTCGCTGGTGAAGCGGTATAATGAATCATTCTCCGCAGGGATCGGATTGGGCAGGAATGCTGCCAGCGACGTCAGTGAGCCGCTCATTATCGCGGGCATGCGCGATTATGCCCGCGCCGATGTGACCTATACTTTTTCTCACCGGGAATTCCTGACCGCAGCGGTGACTGCCGAGCGGCTGATGCTGCAGGATCGTTCTTCGCTCGGTTCTGCCATGCGCTATGAATTCACGATTGGCCATCGTTTTCGGATCGAGTATCCGGACATAACCGTCCGGGTGCCGATGCAGTACTACAAAACCTGGCCGAAGAGCGGGATCCCGGTTTCCGCATCCGGACTGCTCAGGGATGCAGGAGATGTCGCTCCCGACTTCTTCGTGCCGAAGAGCAACAAACAGATTGGAATCGGCATCGACTATGGAGTCTCGGTGCGCGACCGGTATTCAAAAGACTGGCGCCCGTTCTTTACGGCAGAATACGCATACAACGATGTGAACCGGGCGTCCGCCACGTTTTCGGGAGGCATTGTCGGCAGTGTCAGCGGGCGGGACCGTCTGATGATCAGTGCGGAGCGGGGAGTCGGCAAGGGTTTTGCAACACCGGCGAGCCAGATTACGATGCACTATACGGTGTATTTCTGATGAAGATGAATACGAAGGAGGGTGCTCTTATGAAACGATTTGTGTTTATGGTGCTTGTTTTACTGACAGCCGCTGGCTGTTCGTCGGTGCGGACAGCGCCGGAAGCGGCCCTGGACAAGCAGGTGCAGTGGGCGCTGCTGCCGGTCATGAATCATACCGAGACGGTGCAGGCGGGTCTGCGCGCCGAGGCGATTGCGGAGAGCGTTCTGCGGAGCTGCGGCGTAACAAGGCTTGTGCGCTATCCGATCCCGATGAACAAGGATGTCCTGTTCGAGCCGGGAGACGACAAGACCGTGAACGACTACCTGAAATGGGCGAAGGAAAAAGGAGCGAAATACGCGGTGGTCGGCCATGTTGACGAGTGGCGGTACAAAGTCGGTGTCGATGGGGAACCTGCGGTCGGATTTGCATTCAAGATCATCGATACGGCGACGGATGCGGTGGTATGGAGCGGATCGGGCGGCAAGTCCGGCTGGAGCCGTGAAGCGGTAAGCGCAGTTGCCCAGAAACTGATCGGCGAGCTGTTCGACAACAGCGGTGTTTGCAGGTAACGTACGTTGAGAGAGTCCGGCCGCATATCCGAAAACGCCAAGAAGTGGCTTGAGGTTATCCTCGGCACACTGCTCTGTATTGCGATCGTCGGCTCCATACGTCCGGATGATCCGTTGCTGCTCAATCTGCATTTCCCGTGGCTGATTCTTCTGCCGATGCTTTTTGCGCTCTATTACGGATCCGCCGCAGGCGGGGCATCGCTGGCGCTGATTGGGGGCTGGCAATGGATTCGCGATCTTTCCGGAGCCTCTCCGTACAGTGTTTTCCCGGTCGAATTCATGGTCGGCTGTTTCCTTGTCGTGCTCATCACCGGACAGTTCAGCGAGATATGGAGCGCCAGGATCCGGCGTCTGTCCAATGTCTGCGCGTATTCGGAAGATCGTCTGGTCCGTCTCAACCGCGATTATTACATTCTGAAACTGGCGCATGACAAACTGGTGCAGCTGTTTGCGACAAAGCCTTCGACCATTCGCGATGCGCTCATCGGCGTCCGCAAGCTGGTCTGTGATCTTGGCCCGCTTCCGTCCTTTGCGGGCGGTGATGCGCTGCTCGATCTTCTCGTGCATCACTATCAGTTGTCGCGCGCGGGGATATTCCGCTGCTCCGGGACGGTCGAAGGTGCAGAGATGGTCGCTTCAACCGGCTCCCTGGAACCGCTCGTCGCTGATGATCCGCTGGTGCAGTTCGCCCTGCTCAAGGGGGCCATGGTGCATATCAATGCCCGCGATCTCGAATCGGTCGAAAAGTCCCGCTATCTGGTTGCGATGCCGATGCTCGATCATGACGATGTGCTGATCGGAATGTTTGTCATCGAAGACATGCCGTTTTCGATGCTTCATGAGGAGAATCTGACCGCCATGCAGGTGATCATCTCGTATTTTGTCGCCGACATCGACCTGTCGTGTGAATCGGGAGCGATCATCAGTGCGTTTCCGTCCTGCCCGCGTTCTTTTGCCGACGAACTGGTCCG
>JAAYUK010000067.1 GCA_012517735.1 Nitrospiraceae bacterium | reverse complement strand
TGCTGATCGTGAAAAGCATTACCAAACCCCTCAACCAGGCGGTCGACATAGCGAACCGCATTGCCGACGGGGACCTCACCGTCCAGATAGATGTGCGTTCAAAGGATGAGACCGGCATGCTTCTGACCGCCATGAAAAACATGACCGAACGCCTCAAAGAGATGGTCAGCGGAATCCGCCAGGCATCGGCAAGTGTGGCGTCGGGCAGTCACCAGCTCTCAGCGAGCTCGGAGGAGATCACCAGAACCATGAACGATCAGTCCTCGCGTTCAAGTCAGATAGCAACGAGTGCCGAAGAAATGTCCCAGACGGTTATCGATATCGCGAAAAATTCTGCGGATATAGCGACATCAGCCTCCGACACCGCCACGATCGCCCGCAAGGGAGCGGATGTCGTGAACAAATCCGTGGATGAATCGAGGGCCATTGCAGAAACGGTCGAAAGCTCCGCAAGAGTGATGAGGAATCTGGGTGACAAATCGAAACAGATCGGAGAAATTGTTTCCACCATCAACGATATTGCAGACCAGACAAATCTGCTCGCCCTGAACGCGGCAATTGAAGCCGCCAGGGCAGGAGAGCAGGGGCGGGGGTTCGCAGTTGTCGCAGACGAGGTGCGGAAGCTGGCCGAGCGCACCGCGCATGCAACGTCTGAAATCAGCAGCATGATCGGCGCGATCCAGGGAGAAGTCGACAACGCTGTCACAGCCATGAACAGGACCAATGAGCAGGTGGAGGTCGGCCTGCGATACTCCCAGGAGGCGGGAGAACAGTTGGCAACAATCGTGCAGAGCGTGACGACGCTGCAGGGAATGGTCCAGCAGATCGCATCTGCAACGGAAGAGATGTCTTCGACCTCGGAAGCAATCAGCGGCGACATCCAGCAGATTGCAACCGGCGCGCGCGAAATATCCGGCGGCTCCGAACAGGTAGCACAGGCATCCTCGGAACTCGCTCGACTGGCTGGCGAATTGAAAGTCATCGTCGACAAGTTCAGGGTATAATGACAGAGGGGGGGCCGCTCTGTATCGGAGCGGCACCTCCCTTTTCGACAGTTTTCCACACGGGTTCTTGTTCGTTTGCGATCAGCCCATCGGAGGTTTCCATGCACCCGGAAACAGTACGGATATCGTCTGTCCCTTCGCGGCCGGATAGCAATATCCTGCTTCTCGCCCTTGAAGCTACCGGCGACGGGATTTGGTACTGGGACGTCGGCAGCGATGAAACATTTTTCAGTCCGTCATACTACCGCATGCTCGGCTACGAACCGAATGCATTCCCGATGACCGGACAGTCATGGCTCAACCGCATTCATCCCGAAGACCGGCATCGGGTTCTGGAAGAAAACACACGATGCATCAATAATCCCGAAAAGACGTTACAGGTTGAATATCGCATGCTCAAAAAAGATGGCGGCTATGCATGGATTCTTTGCAGAGGGAGGTGCATCGACTCCAACGAAACAGGGAAAGCGGTCAATATGATCGGAACAACCACGAACATATCGGACCGGAAGCAGATGGAACATGAACTGCTGGAGTCGGTAGGGATCGTCCGGACGGTTATCGAGGAAAGCCCATTCAGCCTTGTCGTGACCGATCGAGAAACCAATCGCATCCTGCATGTCAATCGCCGGTATCTCCAGATGATCGGCCGTAGACGGGAAGATGTTGTGGGGACGATCTGCGGTGTATTCAGTCATGTTCCAGAGAGTGTCCGGAACCGGCTTACATACCTTCTCGATCGGAACGGATCGTTTGACGATGAAGAAATATCCCTTGCCGGAAAGGATGGCGACGTGCGTTCGTTTTCGGTCTCGGCCCGGATCATCTCCCTTGCCGGGAGGAATGCCTGTCTCGCCGCTTTTCAGGACATCACCCGTCTCAAGGAGACCGAAGCGACGCTTGCATTAAGTGAGGAACGCCTTCGACTTGCCCTGACCGTCACCAAGAGCGCCGTGTGGGACTGGAACCTCAAGGACGATACAACGTATTTCAGCCCCCAGTGGTATACCATGCTCGGATATGCACCCGGGCCGGTCGGCAGTGACCTGAAAGCATGGAGCTCTCTGACTCATCCGGATGATGTAAAGCGGACACTGGAAAAGGCACGGAAAACCATACAGTACGGAAACAGCTATGAAGCCGAGTTCCGGATGCGGGCCGCTGATGGGAGCTGGAAATGGATTCTCGGCAGAGCAACCGTCAGCGCACGGGATCAGGACGGTCAAGCGACCAGACTCTCGGGAACCAATACGGATATAACCAGCATAAAGCAGCTCGAAATGGAGTTGCGCGATGCGCAGTCTTTTCTGAAAACCTTGCTGAACACCATCCCCTCCAGAGTGTTTTGGAAGGATACGGAATCACGCTATCTGGGGGGGAACAGCAAATTCCTCAGAGACACACGGTTGCCTTCGGAAGCACATCTGATCGGGAAAACAGATCATGACCTTCCCTGGTCGG
>JAAYUK010000066.1 GCA_012517735.1 Nitrospiraceae bacterium | reverse complement strand
GTTGTCTCGATTCTGAAAGGACGGAATGCGGTTATCTTCCGGCCGAGCTCGCGCGGAGCAAAATGCAGCAAAAAAGCGATCGACTTCATGCGCGAAGGACTGAAAAAGGTCGGGGCTCCCGAAAATCTCGTGCAGTGCGCGGAAGACATGGATATCCCGACCACGAACCTGCTGATGCAGAAGTGCGACCTCGTTGTCGCAACCGGCGGCGGACCGATGGTCAGGGCGGCGTATTCCAGCGGAACTCCCTCCTATGGGGTCGGCGTCGGCAATGCGGTAGCAATCGTCGCTGAGGATGCCGATATTCAGCAGGCGGCGAGTATGATAACCAGCAGCAAGGTTTTTGATAATGCAACGTCGTGCTCATCCGAAAATTCGGTCATCATTCATTCGTCTCTGTACAAGACCATGATTGAAGAGTTCAAAAAGAACGGAGGGTATCTGTGTACACCGGCTGAGCGCGAAATCATGCAGCAGACCCTTTGGGTCGTCAATGACAAAGGCAAGCAGACCATTAACCCAAAGGTTGTCGCCCAGCATGCCCAGGATGTGGCGAGACTTGCCGGTTTGTCAATTCCGGGCGATGCAAAGATGATTCTGATCGAGGGAACCCTGCCGGCGCATGAAGATATCTTCTCGCAGGAAAAACTCTGTCCGGTTTTGACCCTGTACCCTTACGATACGTTTGATCAAGCGCTCGATATGTACACGCGCATCACGCTCCGATGCGGATACGGGCATTCGGTCGGCATACATACGTTCAAGTCCGAATATATTGAACGGATGGGCGAGACGCTCGACACGAGCCGGGTAACCGTGCGCCAGCCCATGGCAGCCGCAAATGGAGGACATGCGATCAACCGGATGCCGTCCACAACAACGCTCGGGTGCGGCACCTGGGGCAAAAACAGCACAACTGAAAATATTCACTATAAACATTTCCTGAACATTACTTGGGTGAACGAGCCGGTTGCGCCCCGCGAGTTCTCGGAAGAGAAGATTTGGGGCGAGTACTGGAAAAAATACGGGAAATAACCAACCCGTTTCACGAGAAAGGACTTTTATGAAACTATTTGAATTTCAAGCGAAAGAACTCTTTCAAGCGGTCGGCATCCCGACCCCGAAAGGATACGTCCTTGAGTCGGCTGACGACATCGGCACAGCGATCGAAAAGACGGGGCTTCCGTGCATCGTCAAAGCCCAGGTTCTTACCGGTGGCAGGGGCAAAGCAGGGTTGATCAGAAAGGCCGATACCCGCGCGCAACTCGAATCGCATGTGCAGGATCTGTTTGCCCCGACCCGTAAAATCAAACGCCTGCTCATTGAAGAAGCCATCGATATCGACAGGGAAATATATCTCTCACTCACCGTAGACCCGGTCAAGGCGAAACTGATTTTTCTGGCCTGTGCCGAAGGCGGGGTGGATATTGAAGAACTCGCGGCAAAGCATCCGGAAAAAATCATTACCCGGTCGGTCGACATCGATCAGGGGCTTATGGATTATCAGATCACGAATCTGTTGTTTGACCTCGGGATCGTCGGAGACATTGCAAAACAGGCTCGCAGTGTTATTTCCGGGCTGTATAAAACATTCCGGGCTCATGATGCCGAACTGGCCGAGATCAATCCCCTCTTTATCACAAAACAGGGAGCGCTTGTGGCCGGAGACGGAAAGTTCATCATCGATGATAATTCCCTGACGCGGCAGCCGAAGTTTCAGCTCGCGCGAGAGTACTTTGATTCATGCATTGAATTTGAGGCAGCTACTGAGGGCATCCCGTATCTGCAATTCGACGGAGATATCGGTCTGCTGTGCGCCGGCGCAGGACTTACCACAACTGTGTATGATTTGATCAATGACGCAGGCGGCAAGGTCGCAAATTATCTGGAGTTCGGCGGCGCCAACTACAAGCGTGCCATGAAGGCCATGGAGCTCTGCCTGAAAAACAACCTCAAGGTCATTCTGGTTGTGACGTTCGGCACCATTGCGCGGGCTGATGTCATGGCTCAGGGCCTTGTTGAGGCTATTCAGGCATTGAAGCCGACGGTGCCGATCGTGCCGTGCATTCGCGGAACCAATGAAGAAGAAGCAACGAGAATCCTCAAGGAAGCCGGCCTTGAGCCGCTGTTCGATACTGAGGAGGCTGTATTGAAAGCTGTGGCGATTGCCGCCGGGAGGTCGAAATGAGTGTATTTATCGATAAAACAACGTTAGTCGAGGTGCAAGGGGTAACCGGCAAAGAAGGGAGTTTCTGGACCAAACACATGGTTGACCTCGGCACAAAAGTGACGTTCGGCGTCACCCCCGGCAAGGAAGGGCAGTCCGTTGAAGGGGTTCCGGTTTACCATACCGTTGCGCGGGGATTGCGTGAGCATAAGGCAGATGCGGCCATGCTGTTCGTCCCGCCGCGATTCACCAAAGACGCTGTATACGAGGCCCTCGACGGCGGAATCAGGAAAATTGTTACGATCGCTGACGGCATTCCGCTGCATGAAATGATCCAGATCCGTCAGGCGGCGAAGTCGTGCGGAGCAATGGTCATCGGCGGCAATACATCGGGGGTCATCTCTCCTGGGCAGGCGATGATGGGCTTTTTCCCCTACTGGATCGAGCGCGTCTACAAGCCCGGCCGCATCGGCGTCATGACCAGAAGCGGCTCATTGACCAACGAAGTCACTGCGGAGGTCGTCAAGGGTGGCTTCGGCGTGTCGAGTCTTATCGGCATCGGCGGCGACTCGGTTCCGCTGACCCGGTTTGCCGAAATGCTCCCGGCCTTTCAGGCGGACCCTGATACCGATGCCGTCGTCATCATAGGCGAACTCGGCGGCTCCATGGAAGAGGAAGTGGCCGAAGCAATGGAAGCAAAAATATTCACGAAACCGCTTGTCGCCTTCATAGGCGGCCGTACCGCGCCGGAGGGTAAGCGCATGGGGCATGCGGGCGCCATTGCAACCGGTGGAACTGGAACGGTTGCAGGCAAACACAAAGCCTTGACGCGGGCAGGAGCACTCGTCGCGAGCAAGCCCAGCCTGGTCGGCCCGCTGCTCCGGGAGGCATTACACATCAAGTAGGCTTTTCGGGAGCTTCTGTACAGGGATGATTCCCCGCAGAAGCTCCCGAAGCATGATTTGAAACCGCCGATGCCGCGCGTGTCAAATATCAGGAGGAAAACATGAGTGTCATCAGTTCATTCAATACCGTGCGCAGAATCGTGCATGGAGCAGGGTGCATTGAAAAGATCGGAGAAGAAATACGCCGCTGCTGCGGCAGCCGCATTCTCGTCATAACCGATCCCGGAATCAAGGCTGCAGGCGTTCTGGATATGCTTGCACGTGTCCTTGAAAAAACGGGCGTACCGGCAAGCTACTTCTCAGACGTGGAGCCGGACCCCAAAATCGAGGTTGTTGAACGGAGTCTTGAAGCAGCGCGGGCATTTCAGCCGGATATCATTATCGGACTCGGCGGAGGCAGTTCGCTCGATATCGCAAAAGTAACCTCCGTGCTGCTCACAAACGATGGACCGATCGAAAAGTATTTCGGCATGGAACTGGTACCGAATCCGGGGCTCCCGCTCATTCTCATCCCGACCACAGCCGGAACCGGCAGCGAAGTTACCTCCATATGTGTGCTCTCCGATACCAGAAACCATGTCAAGAAAGGCATTGTCAGCGAGCACATGTATGCCCGGGTTGTCCTGCTCGATCCGGAATTGACCGCCGGTTTGCCTCCCCGCATTACCGCGATGACCGGTATGGATGCTCTGGTGCATGCCATGGAATCATTTACGGGCGTCAGGGCGACTCCGTTCACCGATTGCCTGAACCAGGAAGCGATTCGTCTGATTGCATCGAACCTTCGCATTGCCTTCGCAAACGGCGCCAATCTGCAGGCGCGCGAAAACATGCTGTATGCAAGCTGCATCGCCGGCATGGCCTTTTCCAACACGCAGAACGGCCTTGTCCATGCGCTTGCGCTTGCCATCGGCGGGAAGTATCATCTCCCGCACGGCCTTCTGACCGCCTTCATTTGCCCGTGGGTGATGGAATTCAACATGCTGGCAACACCGGGGAAATTCATTGCGATAGCCCGGTCGTTCGGTGAAAGAACCGATGGGCTGCCCGTAATGGAAGCCGCTCGCCTCTCGGTCAAGGCGGTAAAGTCTCTGCTTGATGATTTGAGCATTTCCTATACGCTGAAAAGTTATGACATACATCGAGAATCATTTCCGGAAATCGCAAAAGCGACGCTCAGTGCTGTTCGCCTGATCAGCAATAATCCACGGACAGTGACGGAGAAAGATGTTGTTGCACTGCTTGAAGCGAATTATGAGTAATCAAGATGTTCTGCTCATGAAGCGCTGCGGATTCGGTGAAACGGATTCGCTCCGGCATACTGATTGAATGTCTGCCTCTGAGCCTTGGGACATGTGAAGGTATGCATGTCCCTCATTTCTTCGGCGCAAAGCATCTGGTGCCATGAATATCCAGAAGGAGTTCACCATGAATAATGTGATCACCCCTGCTGCCCTGAAAAGCATGCTTGCAGACGGGGGGGAACTGGCCCTGATAGATCCTCGTGAGGAAGGCATTTTCGGGCAGTCCCATCTTCTTCAGGCGGTCAACATCTCGCTCAGCAAACTGGAACTGAGGATGAGCGGCCTGGTGCCGCGAAAAACCGTACGAATCGTACTGTGTGATGACGGCAGCGGATTGTCTCAGCGGGCTGCAGCAAAACTCAGCTCGATGGGATACTCGTGCGTGTCTGTTCTCGATGGGGGTATCAAGACGTGGAAAAATGCCGGATTCGAGTTGTTCAGAGGCATGAGTGTCCCCACAAAAGCTTTTGGTGAATGGATCGCCGTTACCTGTAATACGCCCATGATCACTCCTGAAGAGCTTCATAAGAACCTATCAGCCGGGGAAGATGTCGTTGTTCTCGACAGCAGGCCTCCCGGAGAATATGTCAACATGACAATTCCAGGAGCTATCAATGTTCCAGGTTCAGAACTGGTGTATCGCTTTCCGGAACTCCCGATTCGCCCGGAAACACTTGTCGTTGTCAACTGTGCCGGCCGCACCCGGAGCCTGATCGGGGCTCAGACACTGATCAATGCGGGGGTCGCGAACCGTGTCGTGGCCCTGCGCGGCGGTACCATGGGATGGCAGCTTGCCGGATTTCCGCTTGAACACGGTGCGACCCGCCATGCCCCCGAGCCGTGGGGTGCTCGATTGAATGCGGCGAAGGCTATGGCAGAGCGGGTCGGCGAACGTTTTGGTGTCAAGACAATCGATTCTGAAATGTTGAACGCATTGAAAGCCTCCGAGACGAGGACGCTCCATATCATCGATGTGCGGACGCCGGAAGAATATCGGGCTGGACATCGTCCGGATTCAACTCATGCCTGGGGGGTGCAGCTGGTACAGTCAATCGACAAGTATGTAGGTACGCGCAATGCAAGGATCGTACTGATCGACAACTATGACGTTCGGGCGCGCATGACTGCATCATGGCTCGTGCAGGCTGGGTGGCCGGAAACTTACGTCCTTGCCGATCCTTTTGCCGATACGGAACTCACGGTCGGCACTGCGCCGCGCCACACCCCAGGTCTCGATACGTGCCCGCTGCCGCGCATCGATGCCGATGAGTTGCGCAGACATCTTCACGCAAAGAACCTCATTATTGTCGATTTTGCGAACAGTCTGAACTACAGGAAGGCGCACATCCCTGGTGCCTGGTTTGCCATAAGATCGCGGATCCCCGAATGCATCAGGAACATGCCGGACAAGGGAAGTTATGTGGTTACGGGAGATGACCGGGCGCTCTGTATGCTCGCGGCTCAGGATCTTGCCCAGGCCACCGGCAGACGGGTTGCCCTGCTTTCAGGAGGCAATGCTGCCTGGCGTCAGCATGACTTCCCCGTTTCCTCCGGATTTGAACATATGGCAACGGAGCCTGACGATGTTTTCCGCATGCCGTTTCTGTGGGGCCACTTCGACGAT
>JAAYUK010000065.1 GCA_012517735.1 Nitrospiraceae bacterium | reverse complement strand
TCTCCACTCCGAAATCATCCAGAGCCGCCAGTGGAATCTCGAATCCGACGACATTATCCATCGCCAGCTCCGGTATGAATTTTTCGACACACTCATCGCCATGATTGTCGGGTGGGCAATCAACAGTGCAATGATTCTGGTCGCTGCGTCGGTCTTTTTCAGCAATGGAATAACGGTTACCGAACTGCCGCAGGCGCAGGCGACGCTCAAGCCCCTGCTCGGCAATGCTGCGGCAATCGTCTTTGCGCTCGCCCTTCTGCTTGCGGGCGTTGCCTCTTCGCTTACTGCCTCCATGGCGGGGGGCACCATTTACGCGGGGATTTTCGGAGAGCCGTTCGACCATGCCGACAGTCATTCGCGCACCGGAATTGTTATCACGCTCGGAGGAGCAGTTGCAGTGATCGTCTTCATCAAGGACACGTTTCAGGGACTTATCTGGAGCCAGATTGCGCTCAGCATTCAACTGCCGATTACCGTCTTCGGTCTCATTTTTCTCACCTCGTCGCGCACGGTGATGGGCAGGTTTGCGAACTCGTTCAGAGATAAAGCGATCCTCTGGATCATTGCCTTCATTGTTACCGCATTGAATAGCGCTCTCCTTGTGCAGTTGCTTTTTTAGACATCTTGTCCGAAAATAGAGATTGACCGCTGGTCAGGCATCCGAACAAAGCCCGCTTATATGACGATCAGATCAAGGAGGAATCGCATGGCGTACACCGCAAAAGACTATGCAGCACTCATCGGCATGGAAGGATTCAGCGAAACGCTTCTTAAAAACCACTTCACCCTGTATCAGGGATATGTAACCAACACCAAC
This sequence comes from Nitrospiraceae bacterium, assembly GCA_012517735.1. Lineage (GTDB taxonomy): Bacteria > Nitrospirota > Thermodesulfovibrionia > Thermodesulfovibrionales > Dissulfurispiraceae > JAAYUK01. The sequence goes on along the minus strand of JAAYUK010000065.1, from coordinate 5,306 downwards.
AAAGTTCTCGATTCCCTGAAGGCAATGCTCGCTGACGGCAAAGCTGCAACGCCTGAATTTGCAGAGCTGAAACGCCGCCTCGGATGGGAGTTCAACGGCATGCGGCTGCACGAACTCTATTTCGAGAATCTCGGTGGCAAGGATGCGCTTGATCAGGCTGGCAAGCTCGGCAAGGCGCTTGCTGCAAGCTTTGGCAGCTATGATGAATGGCTCAAGGACTTCAGGGCGACCGGCACCATGCGGGGGATTGGATGGGTTGTCCTCTATCAGGATACAACCAGCGGGCAGCTTATCAACTTCTGGGTGAATGAGCATGACGTTGCCAATCCGGCCGGATGCAGTCCGATACTGATCATGGATGTGTTCGAGCACGCCTTCATGCTCGACTACGGACTGAAGCGCGCAGATTATATCGAAGCGTTCTTCAAAAATATCAACTGGGCTGCTGCCGAGACGCGACTCCGTTCGTAACCATCTGGGGAGGCTGTGTACCTGCACAGCCTCCCTCTCAAGCTTTCATCGTGGAGACATCAGATGATTGAATGGAATCCGGCACTTGCGGTACACATACCCGTCATCGATGAGCAGCACCGGCTCCTCGCCGAGCGGGCCAATCTCCTGCTCCATGCTCTTTCCACAAGTTCTCCCGAGCTGATCACAAATACGTTCGGCTACTTTGAAGCATTCATTCAGGACCATTTTCGGACCGAGGAAGAGCTTCTGGTGAAATCGGGAAAGATCGATTCTCCATATGCCCAAAAACATATGGCAGCACATGAAACATTTCTTTGCGAGTTTCGGACGTTCCGGGAGTCTCTGAGCTCCCCAGACATGAACCCTGCTCAGGTCGATGCATTCAGCCGATGGATACTCGCATGGTACCAGGCACATATCGAGCACGATGACATCAGGCTTGGCGAGTTCCTGCGTTCACCTGAATGAGCAGAGCTCTCCAAACCTGAATGCATACACAGTGTCAGAAAGCCCGCTATCCTCGCGGCATGCCCTCCACCCGGTCACGAGCCAGCGGAGCTGCCGGACCGATCGAGAGCGCATGGGGGCGCCTTCGTATTTCGTGCGCTGGTGCAGCTGCTGAAAGGACCGGAACGATAGATTCACCTTCATGAACCATCTTGCGCTCATAACCTTACTTGCGTGGCCGATCATCCCGCTGCTCTGGATCCCGCTGCATCTTTTCACCGGATTCTTCAGAAAATGGGGACGATGGACGTATGTTTTCTCTGTACTCTGCTGGGGGGCTTGTGCCCTGGTCATTTACTCCCATCGGGAGCTGCTGCTCGCGTATACGGTCAGACTCCCGCGGGCGCTCGCCACGATCGGCATGGTGATGCTTCTTGGCGGCGGCATTCTGCAAGCCCTGACCATCCGCATGCTGGGAATCGCCGGCATCACCGGAGGCCATGAACTCGACAACCGGCAGGATGTATTCAGACGGGACGGGGTCTTTGGTGCAGTGCGGCATCCTACCTATCTCGCACACACCATCATCCTGCTCGGCATCTTCTTCATCACCCGGAATGCGGCTGTCGGCATGGTCGCGCTGCTCGACTTTCTGGTTGTCTCTCTTGTCATAATTCCGCTGGAAGAACGTGAGCTCCTGAAGCGCTTCGGTCCGGCCTTTGACGAATATCGTCAAAAAACTCCGCGTTTTTTTCCGCGTATTCGGCTATAATCCTCTTCATGATTCGCGCTCTGCTGATTGCGCTGCTTTTCCTGGCCTGCGTGGTGGGAACCTACTTCTGGATAAAATCTCCTGCCTCCCAGCCGCAGACATCATCGTTGCCCGTGGGGCAGGAGGTTCCGTCCGCCTCGGTTCCGCCGTCCTCGGCGGCAGTGCAGAACCCACCACCGGTCCTGTCCGCTCCCGAGAACACGGCTGCGGTCTTTTCGGAACTGACGGATACCGAAACCGCCCGCAAAGAGCTGCGCGAGACCTACGCGAAGGCCCGCGAGCTGTTCAACAAGGGACAGTTTGCAGAGGCACTGGTGCTGCTCAGACAGATCGAACCGAAAGACAAGAGCGTTCTGGCGGCCATCGGTTACATCCACTACCACCGGCGCAGCATGGACGAGGCGATTGCCGCGTTTGAGGAAGCGCTGCAGCATAAAACGGCAAACGAATATAACGTCAGGAAATATCTGGTCGAGCTGTATCTCCATAAAGGAGAACGGACAAGGGCGAAGGAACACCTTGAGCGTGCGCTTGCCATCAGGCATGACGAGCAACTCAAGGCGCTGGCAGCCTGGATGGCGAGGGAGGATTCAGCTCATGCCGGCTATGTCGATGAAAAGGGAGACCGTTTCAGGATCACGTTCGACGGACACGCCGTCGGACATGCAAGCCGTCTGGTACTCGGGATACTGGACGATGCATACCGGACAATCGGTCGGGAGATGAATTACTATCCGACAAAGACCTTTACGGTCATCATCTATACCCAGCGGGATTTCCGCGATGTCACCCGCATGCCGGAATGGGCAGGCGGTGCGTACGGCATACGGGATGGTATCATCCGCATCCCCGTGCGGGGAGCAGAAGGCCAGGAACAGCTCTTGCGGCGGGTACTGTTTCACGAATACACGCATGCCCTCATCCATACCATCTGCGCAACCCCGCCGCTCTGGCTCAATGAGGGACTTGCCGAATATCTGTCTGGCGGATGGTCTTCCCGGACAACCCAGAAAATTCCGCTGACCGCGTTGCACGACAACGGCTCGTTTGCCCGCCTCGGAGACGTCCGGCTCGTCCACTTTGCCTACTGGGAAAGTTACTCTGCAGTCGCCTATCTGGTTGAGCGGTACGGCATGGACCGGATAATGCAGCTGCTGAAAAACATGGGCAGCGGCGGTGACATGAACCGGGCATTTACGGAAGCGCTCAGTATCTCCTATGACGAACTGGTCAACACCTGGGAGCCTGAGTGGAAAAAGAATCGCCGGTAACGGCGGCGTCCGTCAATCGCTTCTCAGTTCCGTTGGAGCGCACTGCCTGCCGGGCAGATGTCCCTGAGTACGCATTCTTCGTGTCTCGGCCTTCTCGCAGGACATACGGCGCGGCCATGCAGCACCAGCAGGTGGGAGAAACGCCCCCAGTCTTTTTTTGCAACGATCGCCATGAGATCACGCTCGATCTTTACCGGATCGCTGTGGGTCGTAAAGCCCAGCAGATTGGAGAGCCTGATAACATGGGTGTCGACCGCAATGCCTTCCGCTTTGCCGAAGGCATCGTAGAGGATGATATTTGCGGTCTTGCGGGCGACTCCGGGCAAGCGCGTCAGTTCTGACATGCTTTCGGGGACCCGTCCCTCGAATTCGGTCAGGATCATGCGCGCAGCATTCTGGATGTTCTTTGCCTTGTTGTTGTAGAAGTTGACCGAACTGAGATCCTTTTGCAGTTCAGCAAGGGGAACTGTTGCGTAATCCTCGATCTTCCGGTATTTCCGGAACAACCCGGTGGTCACTTTGTTCACATGGGCATCGGTAGACTGGGCGGAAAGCACGGTTGCTACCAGAAGCTCGAACGGCGACGAATACACAAGACAGGTGCGAGGATCAGGATAGCTTTTTTTGAGACGCCTGACGACTTCAGCTGCACGTTTTCTGATATCCACAACAGACTCCTACAGTTCGAGCAGACGGTGGTTGATCTCAATCGCGGCAACGGCACCCTCGCCCGCCGCAATGATTGCTTGATCCTGGCCGGTATTCAACGGTCCGACCACAAAGAGCCCTCTCAGGGAGGACTCATACTGATGATTGACGATAAAGCTTCGACCGGAAGCGTCCCTTTTCAGATCAAGCCCCTGAAGGTATTCATCGTTGTGCGCAAACCCGAAGTCAGACAGGATCATTTCACAGGGAATCATGCTTCCGTCCTCCAATGCAAGCGCTTCGATACGGTCCGTTCCGACAATGCGACGCGGCCGCCCCTGCACAAGACGGATTCCTGCATCGGCAAGCGCTTCCTGATATGCCTCCGGCGGAACATAGGTAGAGAGCAGGAGCGTAATGTCTTTGGTATACATCTGATGCATGGCAAACGCCAGACGGACGGTGCTGTCGGCATCGCCGAGCAGCAGGAGTTTCCTGCCGGTCGTGCGGTATCCGTCGCAGTCAACGCAGGTAAAAAAACCGCTGCCGAAAAATGGTCCGAGATTCTCGATCTGGGGAAGGTTCTCCCTGCCGCCCGAGGCTGCAATCAGAAACGGGGCCGTATAGGTAGCGTTTGCAGTCGCTGCTGAAAACAGGCGCCCCGCATGAGTTACCTGAACAACTGAACCTCTGATGACCTCCGCATTGAACGATCGTGCCTGAGCAATACCGCGCTCAATCAGTTCTTTGCCGGACAGGGACGGCTGGGTCAGAAAATTTTCGATATGCCGGGCGAGGAAGGTCCTGCCGCCGCCGCGGTCAATGACGAGGACTTTGCGGTTGTAGCGGCCCAGGTAGATCGCCGCCTGCAGCCCTCCCGGACTGGCACCGACGATGATGCAGTCATACGACTGTTCTGTCTTCATTCTGCGGCAGACGCCAAAAAAAGGAGGGATCGGAATCCTGCCCAACCCCTCTTTTGGCAGATCAGGACTCCGGCATTAATAGCGGCGTTCATACCGTTCGCCTTCGCAGACCTCGCGAACCTGGTCCTTGACCAGACGATCATTCTCCCAGACGCGTTCACGCACCTTCTTGCAGCGCGTCTGGTCATCCGCCGGCAACGGGTCGGCCCGATAAACGGCGCGACCGTCCGTGGTCCGGTATTCCGCCGGCCGGTTAGATGCAGCAGACTCCTGGGAAGCGCGCATGGAGACATCCGTGATCGTGGCGCCAAAAACCCCACCAAGCGCAGCACCGATAAGACCGCCGCGCCAGGGATTCTTGTGATCAAGCAGCGCGCCTGCTGCACCGCCGACGACAGCTCCGGCCCCCGCGCCCTGCGCATGATATTGCGTGCAGCCTCCCGCAAACGCCAGCAGCGCAATCACAACAATAGATACCATACTTCGTTTCATGGCAACCTCCTGCACACATATCCAGGTATCCACATCATTTTCTCCGTTAGCCTATCGCGAACACCCCGGAAAAAGCAAACCCAAAAAAAGGGAAGCAGTCGCCGAGACTGCCTCCCTTGTGAACTGAAAAAAACCAACCTTATTTCACTGCATCCTTCAGCGTCTTGCCGGCGGTGAACTTCGGAACCTTGCATGCCGGAATCTTGATCTCGGCACCGGTTCTCGGGTTGCGGCCCTTTCTCGCCTTGCGCTTCGAAACGGAGAACGTTCCGAAAC